>JBEEKN010000004.1:0-68708 GCA_041168605.1 Bacteroidota bacterium
GCTTTGCCTCGTCCGATGAGTTGGGCCAAACGCTGGGTACCACCGTAGCCTGGTATCACGCCAAGTGAGGTTTCGGGCAAGCCCATTCGGGCATTGCTGCTCGCAATGCGAATATGTGCCGCCATGGCGAGTTCTAAACCACCGCCAAGTGCAAAACCGTTTACCGCCGCAATAACAGGCGTGCTGAGTTGTTCGATGAAATCAAATAAAGTTTGTTGGCCGCGCAGGGCAAGTTCTCCGCCTTGTGCAATGTTAAAGTCTGCAAATTCTTTGATGTCGGCACCGGCAACAAATGCTTTTTCTCCGCTGCCCTTCAAGACAATGACGCCAACTGCGGGGTCTGCATCGGCAGCTGCAAGTGCGTTGTGAAGGGCCTCAATGGTATCTTTATTGAGGGCGTTGAGTTGTTGGGGGCGGTTGATGGTTAAAAATGCAATTTGATTGCTGATTTCAGTAAGAATGAGCGCGTCCATAAAATATTTTTGATGGGTTAAAGATAGTCAGAATAATGTTGTGAGCAGGTTTAGTGCGGGATGCTGATCCGAAAAGTAGTGCCTTTTTCGGGTTCTGACTGCAAGACAAATACTTTGCCTTTGTGGTATTCCTCCACGATGCGCTTCACCAGCGTGAGCCCCAAGCCCCAGCCGCGTTTTTTGGTAGAATAACCTGGTTCAAAGATGGTTTTGAATTGTTTGGGCGTCAGGCCTTTTCCGGTGTCGGAGATGTCTATATGGACCCACTCAGCGACTTCCTGAATATGAATGCGCAAGGTGCCAATCCCCCCCATCGCATCTACGGCGTTTTTACAGATATTCTCAACTACCCATTCGATGAGTGAGGCGTTGTGCAATACAATTAAAGGTCTTTCGCCATCTAGCTCAAACTGCATCACTACTTTTTGAGACAAGCGCGCCTTGAGGTAATTGAGGTTGTTTTCGATTGTTTCAGCTAAATCGCCCTCAATGAGTTTGGCTCCGGAGCCAATTTTGGAAAAGCGATCGGTGATTTTTTCCAGGCGCTCGAGGTCTTTGTGCATTTCTTGGGCAATCATCGGGTCAATATTTTGCTGTTCGAGATAAGCAACCCAAGCCATCATTGAAGAAAGTGGCGTGCCGAGCTGATGCGCCGTTTCTTTGGCCATTCCGGCCCAAACTTGGTTTTGTTCGGCTTTGCGGTACATCGAAAACAATAAATAACCAATCAAAACAATCAAACCCAAGATGCCAAATTGCAAATAAGGCAACCAAAACAACTGCTTGACTTCATCGCTGTCTTTGAGGTAAAGCAACTTTTTGTCTCCTTTGATGGTGAGCTCAATCGGTTCATACCTTGCCTTCATTTCTTGAATGGTGCCTTTGATTTTTGAAGCCGACAACTCTTTTTTGGATAAATTGCTCGCAACGACTTGCTTTGTGGTTGGGTCGTATAACAATACGGGCACCAAGCTTTTCTGATCGGTGAGGTCTGCATTGAAGGAACGAATGAGCGAGTCGGAATGGGCTTGTAAGCGCTCTAGTTCTTTTGAGAAGCCATGGCACAGCGTCATGTACATGTCCTCAAAAACCTGAATTTGATAACTGCGACCCTCGTTGATCCATTCTTTAGAAAGGGTTTGAAGATCTTGTTTGAGAACGCTTGTATCGATGTTTCTGAATTGTGAAACCGATTGATCGTCGTTGAGCAGAATAAAAGGAATGTCTTTGTTTGCTTCGATAATGGCGAGTGCAAAATCTACATCTTGACTTGTGCCCAGGTCTGAGGCACTGAGTAAATTTCGATTGGCGCGTACCACGAGTTCGATTTTTTCGCGTTCTTTTTCTTGGAGTGCGGCAAATATTTGGCTGCTTAGCTCAACGAGTTCTGCTTTTTTACGAAGTGCTAGCGCCCATTGTTGGGCTTTACTGCGTTCGCGTTCGCCAATTTTTTGGATGCTTCGGTTGGAATAAAATAAAGAACCTCCGACGATGGCCAAAGCCAACACGACCAATAAGAGTTTCCAACGTTGTTTGGAGGTATATAAATCCATTTAACGAATTTACTGAAAAATCGGCGCTTCAAGCCCCAACACTTCGGTTTCTACTTGCGCACAAACGTGTTTAAAGTCAAAATGTTGTTCAAAAAGTGCTCTTTTGAGGCTTGGCGTTTTTCCGTTCAAAGCCATATCGATTTTCAAATTGAGCTCATTTTGATCTAAAGATGGAAAGCAAAGCCCGCCGCCGTAGGTCTCGATGAGTTCTTTTGTTCCGCCGTTGTTGGCACCAACTACCGGGCAGGCAAACTTAAGTGCTTCGATGGTTACCATTCCCACGGTTTCATGGTCGGCGGCCATAATGACGAGGTCTGCTGCGCGGTAAAAGAGCGCCATGTCATTTTGAAAACCCGCCCAAAGTACTTGGTTGTTTTTTGGATGCCCTTCGATGCTTTGGACCAGCTGATAGTGGTAGTCGTTGTGCTGATCTGGTGTGGGGTCGCCCACAAAAATTAATAGCTCGTTGGGAGCAGTCCGTTTACTGAAGGCTTCCCAAATAAAAGCTTGTTGTTTTTTGGGGTCAATTCTGCCAACTACAAGTAGCATCTTTGAATCTGTAGGCCATTGAAGTTTGTGCCGCGCCACATCTTTGGTTAATTGGGTTTCTTTATTAAATACAAGCCCCGAAGGAATCTCTTTTACCTTGCGCCTAGCAATTTTGGTTTGCAGCAGTACTTGCAATTGCAGATAGGGCAGAGGGCAAACCCAAGTGTCTATCAGTCGGTAGCGCAGCGTTCTGAAAAACTGTGTTTTATTGCCGCCCAAAGCCATTTCCATGAAGTAATGCACGCCAATTTTACCGCGTGAAAAGAAATGTACCGATGCCGCAATACTCAGTTCGCGGTTATTGCGAAAGAAAAGATGGTTAAAGCCCTGTTTTTTGAGCTGACGCGCTAACTGATATGCAAACCACCATTGGTAATGCTTGGGTTTTTGCTTGACAATATATAAAGGTATACTGACTTCTGATGCAGCTTTGGCAATCGGGCTGGCAGCATTAGCTATCAGCAACACCTCATGACCGCGTTTTTGCATTTCTTGTGCATTGCGAAGTTGGTTCATTTCTAAACCACCCCAACCACTAGACAGACATAAATAAGCAATGCGTTTCATAAGAGCAGCACGAAATTAGATAGATTTGGGCTAACTTTGGGGTCATGGACGCCTTCAAATCATTATTACTCAAGCCGTGGTTCGTTTTTGCCTTTAGTTTTATACTGATCGGTGGCACACTCATTTTAGTGAGCCCCAATTTTTTCGAAGGCGAAATTGTATACAGCCAAAACGGAAAAAAATACGTGCTACAAGCGCCGTTGAGTTTGGCGTATTTTGTGGGCTTAGGCTACCAAGAGTCAGAGATGAAAGACGTGGTAGATTTCTACCTCACGCGCCGAGGCTACATGCTGGCGTTTAGCTTTCTTTTGGGTTTTCCGCTCCTGTTGGCCTATCGCTCGTTTTTGGCCAAGAAAAACAAGTAATTACAAGCTTTTCGTGCGGCCGCCGTCTACCGGAATATTGATACCGTTAATGTAAGACGCCGCAGGCGAAGCCAAGAACGCAACAGCTGCTGCTACTTCTTCGGGTTCTGCGATGCGTTTCATCGGGCTTTCTTGACCCATCTCAGCTAATATTTCTGCAATACTTTCTCCCGTTTTTTCTGCTTTTACTTTGGCGATTTCGGTGAGGCGCTGGGTGTTGGTGGCGCCCGGCAAGACGTTATTGACCGTAATGCCAAACACACCTAATTCAGTGGCCAAAGTTTTAGACCAATTCGCAACGGCACCTCTGATGGTATTTGATACACCAAGGTTGGGAAGCGGTTGTTTGACGGAAGTAGAAATGATATTGACGATGCGCCCAAAACCTGCTGCTTTCATTCCGGGTACAACAGCTTGCATCAAAATATGGTTACAAATCAGGTGCTGATTGAATGCGGCTAAAAACTCGCTGATTTCGGCGTCTACAATAGGGCCACTTTTAGGGCCGCCAGTGTTATTAATTAACACATGCACGGGTCCATTTAGATTTATGTAGTTGTCTATAGCAATTTTTAATCCGGAGGGATCTGTAAAATCTGAAACGAAAAAAGTATGGGTTTGCCCGCTTGAAATATCTAGTGTAGCCAGGGCTGCGTGGAGTTTATCTTGGTTTCTAGCGGTGAGGCATACAGAAAAGCCATCTTTTGAAAGTTTTTGAGCAATAGCCAAGCCAATGCCTTGGGTAGAGCCGCAAACGAGTGCACGAAGAGAAGCGGGTGTCATGTTTAGAGAAATGAATTTATTTTCAGTACAAATAAAATTATGTATACATTTGCTAAATTACGAATACTAAAGTTATTTCTATGAAAAGTTTTACAAGACTAATTCTTACGACTTTTGCGATGCTGTCTTTGGCATTGAGCGCTGCTTGGGCACAGGTATCAGTCACTGCAACAGGAGGTACTGCCTCTGGTTCGTACGCCACAATTAGCGCTGCCTTCGCTGCGATTAATGCGGGTACGCACACAGGAAGCATCCAAATTACAGTAACTGCCAACATCACAGAGCCAGCAGCTGTTACACCTCTTGAGGCAAGTGGAGTAGGTTTGGCTAGTTACACAGCCATTTCCCTCAAGCCATCAGGCAACGTAACGGTGAGTTCGGATGCAACGCCAACAACCAACCGCGGTCTTGTTGAGCTGAAAGCCGCTGACAACGTAACCATTGACGGTGACGACCCGCTCACAGCAGGTGTGCGCAACCTCACCTTCCAAATGGCAACTAGTACCAACATCACGGCGGTCATTCGTATTTCTTCTAACAGTACTACAGGTACCGCAGGTGCAGACAACAACACTGTTAAGAACTGTATCATCATCGGTTCACGCCCAACGGGTATTGCAACAACCATGAGTTACGGTATCAACGTTTCCAACTATTCTACCACAAGTTTAACTACTGGTGGTTACAGCTGTTTAAACACAACCATAGACAACAACGAAATTCGCCGTTGTTACCGCGGT
The DNA here is from genome assembly GCA_041168605.1 of Bacteroidota bacterium. Classification (GTDB taxonomy): domain Bacteria; phylum Bacteroidota; class Bacteroidia; order Flavobacteriales_D; family Crocinitomicaceae; genus UBA952. The sequence continues at coordinate 5,031 of JBEEKN010000004.1, forward strand.
ATTCACCACAATGGTGTAAGTGCTACTTACCCAAATACAGGTATTTATGTGACCAACAACATCATCGGTTCTGCAACTTTGGCCGACAACGTTGGTAACTGTGGTATCTTCGTTTCTTATTCTAACATCACAGGAGGCACTACACTTTCCCTCATTGAAGGCAATGACGTTCGTTGTGGAGATGTCTCTCCAACGGGGGCAGGTTTTAGTTCAACTGTTTCAGGTATCGATCTCGGTACCGTTAACTCTGGTATCCGTGTATTGCGCAACAACATCCATGACATCATGCAGCCTACAACTTTCGGTTACGGCGCAAACGGCATCAACATTTCTGGAGCTGCACAATGTGAAAACTTCCTCATTGCCAACAACATGATCAATAATGTTGTCGCTATGAAGTACACTACCGGTGCTACGAGTTCTTTTATTGCAAATGGTATTCGTTTCTCTGCTGGCGCAACATTTGCTCGCATCATCAATAATACTATTGTTGTAAATGCTGCACAAACTGGTGCAACTGTCAACTACGCACAACACGGCATCTACTTGGTTTCTACCATGACTGCTGCGCAAATCTTGAACAATATCGTCATTAACAATGGTGTGGGTACAGGTTCTTATGCCATCTACTCGGCAACCAACGCCAACATTACTGCAGCTACCGTAAATAACAATAACTATTCGGCTCCAAGTGGTGTAGTTGGTTTTTATGGAGGTGCAGCACAACCAACACTTGCTGCGTGGCAAGCTGCGACCGGTAAAGATGCAAACAGCTTCAATATTACGCCTGGTTTTGTAAGTGCAAACGACTTGCACCTTACTACTGCGCCAACTCCTTTAGAGTCTGCAGGTGCTTCAGTTGCAGTAACACTTGTTACCAACGACATCGACAACCAATTGCGTCCGGGCCCAGTTGCCTCTGTAAATGGTGGTGGTACGAACCCAGATATCGGTGCCGATGAAATGGATGCAACGCAAATTTTCGCTCCAACTTTGAGTTTTACAAGCATTACGGGTACAGATTGTAATGCAGCAATTGCCCACACCGTTGTGGCAGACGCAGCACCAGTTTCTGGTACTTTCTCTTCTTTGGTTGTCAACTATAGTTTTGATGGTGTGGCGCAGACGCCAATCACCATGACCAACACTACGGGTAATACCTATACTGCAACGATCCCTGCAGCCACAACCCCTTTTAACGCCAACGTAACTTGGTCAATTGTAGCGACCAACTCCTTTGGTCTCGTCACACAATACACAGGAACAGCCTACACAGATTACTTGTTGTTTGGCATCACTGCTTCTGCAGTGGCTACGCCAGCTACAATTTGTGCAGGTCAATCAACTGTATTGTCTGCAACCTTTAATACAGCATTAGCTACTTACGATTCTCCAAGTGTTGGTGCGCCAACAGCAGATGAAGATTTAGGCAACGTGACTATTTCTCAAGCAGGTAATATTTTGTTGAACAACACCACAACCATCAACTCTCTAACAGGTACGCTTGGTACGGCAGTTGGTACAGCGGGTAGTTTCTCAAACTTTACCGATTTGGCTACTGTAAACATGGCTGCTGGTCAAACTTACGACTTCTCTATCTCTAGCTTAACAACTGGCCCAACGAACTATACCAACTCATTGGCTATTTTCATCGACTGGAACCGCAATGGTTTGTTCACAGATGCAGGCGAGATGGTTTACACACCACCAGCCACAATTTCTGGTCCGCACACACGTACAGGTTCATTTACTGTTCCTGCATGGGCTTTCGGTAAAATGCGCATGCGTGTTGTTTGTTTAGAGACGCTAATTACTGGTTACGGAACAACTTCATCTTACGGTGAGCGCGAAGACTATATGTTGAATGTTATTGGCGCCGCTACATGGTACCAAGGTACAACAGTCATTGCGACAACACCTACTGTAGGTCAGACACCGGCTACTACCACTGATTATTATGCAACTGTAGGTGCGCAAGGCTGTCAAACAACTTCTGCTCCGGTAACTGTTACTGTTAATCAATTGCCAATTGCTCCTATCGCTGCACCAAGTTCACAGTGTGGTGTTGGAGTACCAACTGCTTCTGTAGCTTCTGGCGCAGGTGCTGCTGGTTCAGGTTCATTTTATTGGTATGATGCAGCTACTGCTGGTAACATCGTCCAAATGCCACCAGTTGCCTCAACTTGGTCTACATTCTACACTACTGATTTCAATACTGGAACTTCACCAGGTGCAACCGAAAGCGGAACAGCAACAACTACAGCTATCCCAGGATGGTTGCAATTGACTGGTGCTGTAAACAGCCAACAAGGTGGCATCACTGTAGCGCAAGGCATTAATGCTCCAGCTTACAAAGTGGAGTTTGATGTACAAACAACAGCCGGGGGTGCAGATGGTTTCTCTTGGAGTTTTGCACCAGATGCAAGTGCAACGGCTACTGCCCCAGCGGCAGAGCAAGGTACTGGTACAAAAGTAAAAATCTCTTTTGATGCCTACGGTGCCATGCCAAATGGCGCAGGTACTTATTTGTTGTACAACAACACAACAACTTCTTTCAACGCAACCTCTGCAGGTGTATTGGGCTTTAACGCTGCTACACCTTGGTTGGGTGCTGCTTCTGCACACGTCATCATCACCATCAACGAACTTGGTCAATTGACCTTGAATGTAGATGGTACCGACTTATTTACCAACGTAGCGCTTCCTGCATCTTATTTAACAGACAATAAAGCTTCTTGGAAACATGTGATCTCTGCCCGTACGGGTGGCTTGAATATGCTTACTGCTATCGATAACCTTTCTGTTCAGTACAAAGGTTATGGTGCTGGTAATGCCACAATCGGCAATACAATCGCAGCGACTACAACATATTATGTTTCTGAGATGGGTGCAAATGGTTGTTTCAGTGCGCTTACGCCATTGGTTGCAACGGTTGTGAACCCGAACCCAATTGTATTGACAAACGGTCTTACACCAACTTATTGCCAAGGCGCTACTTATACTGAGACAGCAACGTCATCTGCATCACCAGCATATACCTTTACTTGGACTGCTGCCAACCCGAACTCTGGAATTACAGCGCCTGTAAATGCTGCAGCTTTAGCTCTAACGCCAGTACCTGGTGTTTACACCATTACAGTTACCGGTACAAACGGTGTTTGTACAGCTGTACAAGATGTTACTTTAACAATCAACCCCAACCCAATCATCACAACAGCAACTGCTACCAGCGCTATCTGTACTGGCGACACCGTACAATTAGCTGCTACAAGTATTGTTGCGGTGAATGGTCCGGCAACAATGAACACGGGTATTGGTTTAAACACCACTACCACCTATCCTTCGCCTTTTGCAAATTGGTACTGGGGAGCTCGACAGCAATACTTGTTTACAGCTGCTGAATTAACAGCTTTGAACGTATTGCCAGGTAACATTACTTCAGTCGGATTTGATGTCACTCAACAATCAACTGCTGCTGGCTTTACAGATTACACCATCAAAATGGCGAACTCTTCTGTCACTGCATTGACAACAACTTTTGAAACAGGCCTCACGCAAGTTTATTACAATGCCAACCTTGTACCTAGTGGTTTGGGTTATGCAAACAACACACTTGCTTTCCAAACACCATTTGTTTGGGATGGCACTTCTAATGTAGTGATTGAAATCTGTTTCAACAACGGTTCTTACACGAACAACGCTATTGCAACAAATTCAACTACTTTCGCTGGTGCTGGTCACTGGGTATTTGCCGACAACGCTAACAACTGTTCAAACCCAAGTGGTGGTACGCTTTCTAACATTCGCATCAATATGCAATTTGGCGCAAGTATTGGCACCAACTACACAAGCTTATTGAACTGGTTGTGGACAAGCGGTTTGAATACTACAGGTACTACGGCTTCTTCTATCGAGTTCAACACTGGTTCAGCTCCGATTACAGAGGCTTACACAGTTCAAGCAACCTATCCATTAACGGGTTGTCAGTCTGTTGGTACTACCAACTTTGCAACAATCAACCCGCTCCCGGTTGTAGGTGCGGGTCCGAACGTTGTGATCTGCTCTAACAACGCAACTGAGCAGCAAACTTTAGCTGGTACAGGCGCTGCTACATACACATGGAACAACGGTGTTACCAATAACGTTCCTTTTGCTGTTGGCGCAACAAGTAACTACATTGTTACTGGTACAGATGTCAATGGTTGTGTAAACGTGGATACCATGTTACTCACATACTCTACAATTCCTGTTGCCAATGCAGGTGTTGATCAAGCGATTTGTTTTGGTCAGACAGCTACTTTAAATGCAAGTGGTTTGGCTCCATTCAACTGGACCATGACTAACTATGCAAACAGTGGTTTGACTGCGGGTGTAAACAATGTTCCGTCATTGGTTGTAACGCCTACATCACCTGGTACATATACTTACCAAGTGAACGTTCAAAACACTGTGGGATGTACAAATAACGATGCTGCTACTTTAACAGTATACACGCTTCCAGTTGTGAACGCTGGTGTTGACCAAACGATTTGTAATGCTTCGCCAGTGATTATCTCTGGTTCTGGAGCGTTGTCTTATGCTTGGAACAACGGTGTAACGAATGCTACGCCATTCTTCCCTGGATCTACAGCGACTTATACTGTAATCGGTACAGACGCAAACGGATGTCAGAACCAAGACCAAGTCATTGTAAATGTATTGCCGCAACCAATCGTATTGGGTGGTTTAGACCAAACAATTTGTGCGGGTACGCCAATCATCTTGAACGCATCTACAACTTCTGCTACACCAACAGCTGTTACAGGCTTCCAGTGGAGCAACAACGTGCCAAACAACACGCAATACGTACCTACAAACTCTGCAACGCTTACGGTTACAGCTACAGGTGCTAACGGTTGTACAAACCAAGACCAAATCTTGGTGACTGTATTGGCATTGCCAACTGTAAATGCTGGTCAAGACATCACGGTTTGTGCTGGCTTGAGTGCAACACTTAACGCTTCAGGCGCGGTTTCTTATGCTTGGAACAACGGTGTAACACAAGGCATTCCTTTCTATCCGAACGCAACGCAAACTTACACAGTAGTAGGTACAGGTGCTAACGGTTGTACGAACAACGACCAATTATTGGTAACTGTTTCTACTGGCCCAACAGTCAACTTGTCAGCTCCTCAAACAGTCTGTGCGAACACACCGGCTTCTATCAGTGCAGCAGTTCAAAATAGCCTTGGTGGTTTCTGGACTACAACCAACGGGACAGGTGTGATTTCACCTAACGTTACCAACGGTACAGTTACTTATACACCAGCTGTTACAGATCCAGTTGTTGTCAACTTGACTTACGTAGCTACCAACGCTTGTGGTTCTGCATCGCAAAACACAACAGTTACTGTATTGCCAATCCCGGTTGTCAACGCAGGTCCTGACTTCGCAGTATGTCAAGGTACTTCTGCTACACTTACAGCTACCGGTACAGGTTTCTTAACTTGGACTACTCCAAACGTAACCAACGGTGTTGCTTTTGTTCCTGCAACTACAACAACTTACAATGTAGTCGCTACAGGTTTCAATAACTGTACAAACAACGACCAAGTAACTGTCACAATTCTTGCTTTACCTGATGTTAACGCTGGCGCTGACCAAACAATCTGTTCTGGTGAGTCAGTTACATTGAATGGTCAAGGAGCTGTTTCATACCAATGGAATGGTGGTGCTGCCAACGGTGTAGCTTTTGCACCATCTACAACGGCTACTTATACAGTTACAGGTACAGGTGTGAACGGTTGTGAGAACACAGACCAAATGAGTGTAACAGTAAATGCTACGCCAGTGGCAAGCATCTCTGTTGTGAACGACGTAACACTTGCTGCAACGCCAGCAGGCATGAACTACCAATGGATCAACTGTGCTTCTGGTACAGATGTGCCTAACGGTTCTACTGCTAACTTTACAGCAATTGAAAATGGTTCTTATGCAGTTATCGTTACTTCTGCTCAAGGTTGTTCTGATCAGTCTGACTGTGAAGTCATCGATGCAGTAGGTTTAGATCAAATTGCAGCCATCGAGATGTCTGTTAATCCGAACCCAACGGCGGGTGACTTAACCATCAATATGCCAACAGAATTGACCGCTCAAGCGCAAGTATTTGATGCTCAAGGTAAATTGGTATTAGATGCCTCAAATGTTTCAAATGGTTCTGTATTGAATCTCCAAAACATGACAACAGGTGTTTATGTGGTACGTATTACAGCTTCAAATTCTGTACAAACATTCAGAGTGGTTAAACACTAATTGAACTACCTCGAATATTCGAAAGCCACCCCTTGGGGTGGCTTTTTTGTTTACTTAATGTTACCTTTGGGAACCTTAAAATATTATCATGAGAAAACTATACGTATTAAGTTTGATTTTCCTGTTTTTTAGCCAAATTGGTTGGTCCCAATTTATTCAGATCGGAACCGGAACAGCTTCTAGCTATTTGAGTGGACCAATTTATAGAAGTGCGGCCACCTCAACTTTTAATTGGTCTAAGTATGCCTACATCTATACGGCTACAGAATTAGCAGCGATACCCGCAGGCTCCATGATTACCCAAATTGAGTGGGAAAAGGCTACGGGTACGATCACTGCTCCTAATACTTTTGAAATTTTATTGGCCAATAATTCTGCAACGGTCTTAACTACAGGCACCACTTGGGGAACAATCAGTGCAGGGGCTACCTCAGTTTATAACAATACCAACCAAGCATTTACAGGTACTGCTCCTGGTTGGGAATCCTATATTTTAACTACGCCTTTTATTTATACGGGTGGTACGCTTCAAGTCATGACTGACCACGTGAAAGCGGGTACAGCGAGTGGCGCGGTTAATTACTACCGTACTGCAGCCACAGGGATGGCTATCGGCTGGGCTGCTGGCGCAGCAGGGTCTGCGGCATCGTCTTTAACAACTACGTATGGTAATAACCGCCCAAATATCAAAATCCATTATGTACCGGGCAATGCTTGTACTGGCGCTGTAACTGCTGGAACGGCTGTTTCTTCAGTTCCAACTGTATGCCCATCTGTACCTTATTCGGTTTCTTTGAGCGGAAGTACTTTAGCTTCGGGCATCACTTACCAATGGCAATCAGCAACAAGCGCATCGGGCCCTTTCTCAAATATTACTGGCGCTACAAACAGCAGCTACCAAGCAACTCAAACCGTTGATACTTGGTATCAGTGTGTAGTAACCTGTACAGCTTCAGGTTCAACCCAAACATCTTCAGTTGTTGGTGTCACTACCAACAACTTCTATAATTGTTATTGTACGAGTGGCGCCACTTCTGCAACCTATGGTGATATCCAACGCGTAGAATTGAACACAATTGACAATAGCTCTACAGCATGTAATGGGATGTATTCGGATTTCACGAGTATCTCTACATTGCTTTCTCCAGGGGTTACTTACCCAATGGAACTCGATTTATTCAATTGTACTGGAGGTACCTACAACTATGGAACTCGCGTTTGGATAGATACCGACCACAACGGTCAGTTCGATACCTACGAGTTACTTTATGATGCGAGCAATTCTTTGCCGGCTCTTACAACCATAAACGTTCCATTTAACATTACTATTCCACCAACAGCACTTTCAGGCATGACGAGAATGCGTGTGGTGATCATCGAATCGAACGCCACACCTCCTGCGTGTGGAACCTATACTTGGGGTGAGACAGAAGATTACATGATCAATATCTCAGCACCACCAACTTGTCCGCAACCAACTTTATTGAATGTTGTGAGCACTACCTTGAATCAAGCTATTATTGACTGGACGCCAGGTGGCGCAGAAACGCAATGGCAAATTGAATACGGTCCGCAAGGTTTCACACCAGGAACAGGTACATTGGTTTATACGTCAGCGCACCCATTCACAATTGGATCTTTAACACCTTATAGCTTCTATCAAGCACGCGTGCGCGCAGTATGTACACCTGGCGACTCTTCGTTTTGGTCACCGGCAATATCTTGGAACACCTATGATCAAGGTCAGTACATTACCTGGGACAACGAATGCCCAGCAACTGGCTTCATTGATATTTCAGCTAACCCTACAGCTACCTACACCAACATTGCTTATTTAGGTGAAATCGGTCTGACTTTGCCGTTCCCAATTTTGTACCAAGGTACGTTGGTTACGGTTGCTACAATTGGTAACACAGGTGGTGTCAAGTTCGGCACGACAAACGCACAACTCAATTACGTAATGGAGCCAGGTAACGGTTTGTATCCATATATTCAGCAATTGGCGCAGTCTTATGCAGTGGGTGGAGGTATTTACTACGAGCAAATTGGCACTTCGCCGAATAGCCAGTTAGTAATTCAATGGAAAGACATTCCTCACTGGAACTCTCCTATTTTCCCTAACGGCGCAACTTTTGAATTGATCATCGACGAAGCGACCCAAGAGATTTACTACGTATACGATGACGTCATCATGGGCAACCCAACAGCTTGGGACTTCGGTGCCGATGCCGAGATTGGCGTTCGCGGTGCACAGAACATCAACGTTTCAATGAACAACCAAACGTATTTGCAAAACAACAGCTGTGTGCATTTCTACTACGTAGACTGCCCGAACCCTGTTGCTTTAACTACTTCTTATTTGTTCCCTAATGAGGCAGCCTTTACCTGGACAGCCAGTGCAGCAGGTGAAACATCTTGGACTGTAGTTTACGGCCCTGCAGGTTTTGACCCACTTACTAGCGGCACAACGCTAACTGTAACTGCAGCTTCTGTTCAACTTTTGAACCTCATTCCACTTGCCAACTACGACATGTACATCTACTCTGCTTGTGCGGGTGGTTTGCAAAGTGCTGGTTTGTTCTACAACTTCCAAACCCCACCAATTTGTTCTAACCCAACGGCCTTTACAAGCACTGCAGGTTTAGACAGCCTCATGAGCAGCTGGAGCTGGAGCCCATACACGAGCTTCTATCCTTCTACAGGCTTCAACTTACAAGTAGTAGCACAAGATTCTGCTTTGTACACAGGCACTGTTTATGCTTTAGACAACAACAACAACGATACCACCACTAACGCGGCATGGTATCCAGGCCAAGCGGTTCAGGTATATGTTCAGGCAGTATGTGGCCAGGATACATCAGCCTATGTAGGTCCAATTAGCATTATCATGCCAATCAGCAATGACAACGCATGTGGCGCTCACCCGATTACTGTTGGCGCCCCAGGTTTGTTGTACAACAACACCGGCGCTACAGTTTCAGCTGAAGAACTCGGTATTGTTCCGCCAGTAACCGGCGCACAAACCACAACTGGTTGGGCCAACAACAACCTCAACCACACCACTTGGTTCAAGTTCACTGCGCCAGCATCAGGCAATGTGCGCGTAGACGCAACGGGTGTTGAATACAACGGTCAAATTGGTGTGTACTACGGTGCAGACTGTAGCATCTTGCCAAGCTTCACATTAGAAGGCGCCAATGACAACGAAATCGACGGCACTTCTGAAGCACCAAACTTTACAGTATGTGGCCTTACGCCAGGTGCAGAGTACTACATCATGCACGACGGTTCAGGAACTGCAGGCAATTACACCATTGCGATCAGCGAAGTAAGCGTTTACGCAGGCGTAGAGGGTGAAGTACTCGAGATCTGCTACGGCGAGAGCACCAACTTGTTCTTAGGTATTGCCAACTACACGCTAGGCGGCGAATGGATTGCTACCTCACCAGCGGTTGTACTCCAAAGCAATACCTTCAACTCTACAGACTACGCTTCACAAACTTACACATTCAACTATGTTGTCAGCGATGGTTGTGCGGTAGACCAAGCCACTTCTACTGTTGTTGTTTACGCAGCGCCAAGCGCAGGCCAAGATGGCAGCATTACCGTATGTTTGAATGAGCCATTTGTATTATGGAATGGCCTATCTGGCAACATCGATGCCAACGGAACTTGGTACAACGCAAGCAACAACGCACTTACAGCAGCTCAAGATACCTCAGGTAACTTGGCAGGACAGTTCAACTACGACTATATCGTCACGAGCCCAGTTTGCCCAAGCGACACTTCAAATGTATTGGTTGTTGTAGATGGTTCTTGTGACTTTACAGCATCTATCGAAGAAAACCAAATGGGTCTTTCGGTGTATCCTAACCCAACTTCAGGCATCTTGCAAATTTCTAAATCACAAATTGGTTCAGCAAGTGTAGAGGTTCTCGATTTAAATGGCAAAGTGCTTAAAAATAGCGCTATGCAACAGCATTTAACACTCGACCTTAGTGCTTACCCGCGCGGTATGTATATGGTCAAAGTTCAAATGAATGGCGTGAGCATCATCGAAAGAATCGCAGTTCAATAATTTCAAATACATTAAGAAATGAAAGCAAATATGAAAAGTCTATTTAGTGTTTTTGCCTTATTGCTCAGCTCTTTTTTGGGTGCGCAAATAACGCTCAACACCACTCATACCAACAACAATGGTGCGAGCTCAATTATCTTTAATGTGCAAAACACCAATGCTAATGATATCATCATAACGGGTGTGAATTGCCACTTAGGAACAAGTACGGCCAACAACCTACAGTTATTGTATAGAACAACGCCATTAATTGACAATACTACACCTTGGGACCACGGTATTGTGGGTGCGGGGCAGAATGGCTGGATCTCAGTTGCTACCGGTACGGCGAACTCCAATACGACCAATGGTATTGTACCTGCACTGACGAACTTGAATTTAATTGTACCAGCAGGGGCAACCTATCAGTTGGCCTTTTCGGGCACCACAATTCAGTACATGACACTTACTAATGGTGCTGGCTTGAATACTTTCTCTGCGGGTGGTGTAAATATCATTACTGGTGACGGCATCAGTTGGGCTGGTGGCGCTTACCCAGCCACGCCTGTCAATTATCCGCGTGGTTTGGTTGGTGGCATCACCTTTATTTCCGGAACAGCTTGTACAGGAACGCCAAATGCAGGTGTAACCGCAACAGCAACAAACCCCGTTTGCCCCTCTGTGCCTTTTAGCCTTACAATGGCCAGCGCAACATTTACTTCGGGTCTGACATACCAATGGCAGTCTGCACCTTCGGCAACTGGCCCATGGACAAATATTGCTGGTGCGAATACCCCAGGTTATGCAGCTTCACAACTCGTAGATACCTGGTACCAATGTATTGTAACTTGCTCAGCAACCTCAAGTTCTTCAACTTCTACGCCTCTTTTGGTTACCACAAATAGTTTTGTGAATTGTTATTGTGCCTCCAATGCAACGAGCGCAGCCGATGAAGAAATCTTAAATGTTACCTTGAGTACACTCAACAATTCCTCGATTTGTGGCGTTGCGGCACCTGGAGCGGGTTCGGTGGTAAGTCAATATTCGAATTTCACAACTTCGGTTGCCGCACCTATTTTAGCGCCGGGTGTTTTTTATCCTTTTTCTGTAGAGATCGGCACTTGTAATGGCAACTACAATAACTGGACAAAAGCTTGGATTGACTTCAATCAAAATGGTTTGTTTACAGACGCTGGAGAAGAGATTTATTCGTCCACCATCGCCACAAACGGACCACATATTGAATCCGGAATTATTTCTGTTCCTACAACAGCTGCACAAGGCATCACTCGCATGCGTGTGGTGAATGTCGAAACAACTGTTACTACCGGTGTTAACCCATGCGGAACCTATACTTGGGGTGAAACTGAAGATTATTTTGTTCAAATTGCTTCACCACCAACATGCCCGCAGCCAACTGCTCCAACCTTAGTGAGCACCAGCTTAAATGATGCTACTATTGACTGGGTTCCAGGCGGATCTGAAACACAATGGCAAATTCAGTATGGCCCGCAAGGTTTTGCGCTTGGCACCGGAACAACTATTAACGTAACAACACATCCTTACACCATCAGCGCATTAACACCATATAGCTTCTACCAAGCTTATGTGCGTGCTATTTGTACACCAGGTGACTCTTCTTACTGGACACCATCTGTTTCTTGGAATACTTATGATCAAGGTCAGTACATCGCCTATGACAACGAATGCCCAGCAACAGGCTTCATTGATATCTCAACGAACCCTGCAGCAACCAATACGAACATTGCTTATTTGGGTGAAACCGGTATTACGCTTCCTTTCCCGCTTTTGTATCAAGGCACTTTGTTTACCAATGCAACAATCGGCGCTACTGGTGGTGTTAAATTAGGTACCACTACGGCAGCACTCAATTACGTCATGGACGCAGGCAATGGTTTGTATCCATTTATTCAGCAGCTTTACACATCATATCCAGTCGGAAGCGGCGGTGTATATTACCAACAAGTGGGTACTTCACCAAACAGTAAGTTTGTGATCCAATGGAAGAATCTGCCACACTGGAATTCACCAATTATTCCCGACGGCGCAACTTTTGAATTGATCATCGACGAAGCGACCCAAGAGATTTACTACGTATACGATGACGTCATCATGGGCAACCCAACAGCTTGGGACTTCGGTGCCGATGCCGAGATTGGCGTTCGCGGTGCACAGAACATCAACGTTTCAATGAACAACCAAACGTATTTGCAAAACAACAGCTGTGTGCATTTCTACTACGTAGACTGCCCGAACCCTGTTGCTTTAACTACTTCTTATTTGTTCCCTAATGAGGCAGCCTTTACCTGGACAGCCAGTGCAGCAGGTGAAACATCTTGGACTGTAGTTTACGGCCCTGCAGGTTTTGACCCACTTACTAGCGGCACAACGCTAACTGTAACTGCAGCTTCTGTTCAACTTTTGAACCTCATTCCACTTGCCAACTACGACATGTACATCTACTCTGCTTGTGCGGGTGGTTTGCAAAGTGCTGGTTTGTTCTACAACTTCCAAACCCCACCAATTTGTTCTAACCCAACGGCCTTTACAAGCACTGCAGGTTTAGACAGCCTCATGAGCAGCTGGAGCTGGAGCCCATACACGAGCTTCTATCCTTCTACAGGCTTCAACTTACAAGTAGTAGCACAAGATTCTGCTTTGTACACAGGCACTGTTTATGCTTTAGACAACAACAACAACGATACCACCACTAACGCGGCATGGTATCCAGGCCAAGCGGTTCAGGTATATGTTCAGGCAGTATGTGGCCAGGATACATCAGCCTATGTAGGTCCAATTAGCATTATCATGCCAATCAGCAATGACAACGCATGTGGCGCTCACCCGATTACTGTTGGCGCCCCAGGTTTGTTGTACAACAACACCGGCGCTACAGTTTCAGCTGAAGAACTCGGTATTGTTCCGCCAGTAACCGGCGCACAAACCACAACTGGTTGGGCCAACAACAACCTCAACCACACCACTTGGTTCAAGTTCACTGCGCCAGCATCAGGCAATGTGCGCGTAGACGCAACGGGTGTTGAATACAACGGTCAAATTGGTGTGTACTACGGTGCAGACTGTAGCATCTTGCCAAGCTTCACATTAGAAGGCGCCAATGACAACGAAATCGACGGCACTTCTGAAGCACCAAACTTTACAGTATGTGGCCTTACGCCAGGTGCAGAGTACTACATCATGCACGACGGTTCAGGAACTGCAGGCAATTACACCATTGCGATCAGCGAAGTAAGCGTTTACGCAGGCGTAGAGGGTGAAGTACTCGAGATCTGCTACGGCGAGAGCACCAACTTGTTCTTAGGTATTGCCAACTACACGCTAGGCGGCGAATGGATTGCTACCTCACCAGCGGTTGTACTCCAAAGCAATACCTTCAACTCTACAGACTACGCTTCACAAACTTACACATTCAACTATGTTGTCAGCGATGGTTGTGCGGTAGACCAAGCCACTTCTACTGTTGTTGTTTACGCAGCGCCAAGCGCAGGCCAAGATGGCAGCATTACCGTATGTTTGAATGAGCCATTTGATTTGCTCACCGGAATAGGTGGCAACGTAGATTTAGGCGGTACTTGGTATAACCCGAGCAACCAAACATTGCCAGGAAGCTTAGATACTTCTGGTTCTTTGGCGGGTCAGTACAATTACGATTACATTGTCACGAGCACAATTTGCCCGAACGATTCTGCAAACGTTATAGTGATTGTAGATGGTTCTTGCGACTACACTGCTTCAATTAATGAACTTGCAGCTCAGTGGGAAATCTATCCAAATCCTGCCTCAGCGGCTTTAACAATTACCAATCATAAGGGTCTTGCAATTTCTAATCTAGAGATTTTAGACATCAATGGCAAGGTAATTTTAAGCGGAAAACCAACGCAGCAACTTCAAAATGAAATCGATCTTACAGCGCTTCAAACGGGTATGTATATCGTCAGAATTAAATGCGAAGATCAAATGCTCAGTAAGCGTTTTATTAAACAATAAATCATTTGTAAATATTACATTGTTCATAAAGGGAGGCACTGCCTCCCTTTTTTTGTTCAATAAAAAATCTTATATTTGAGATATTTAAAACTATAATTTCTTAATTATGATGAGAAAACTTTACCTCAAACTGTTCTTTCTCGTATTTTCAGCTCTTGGCACTAGCGCTTTTGCGCAGTACTGCACGCCAACATTTGTTAGCGGCTGTTCTTTCGGTGACCAAATCCTGAATTTCAATACTACGGGAGGCGCTAGCAACATTACCAACAACGGCTCTGGCTGTAGTGCTGGTTATTACCAGTATTTCACAGGCCAGACGGTATCGCAATTGCAAGGCCAAGATGTCACACTCAATATGCAAGCGGGCCCAACTTGGGGTCAGGGCTTCAAAGTCTGGATTGACTGGAACAACAACCAATCTTTTGCCGATGCAGGAGAATTGGTCTATACCTCTCCAGGATCTGGTGTTGCTGTAAACAGTGCGGTAGTTACCGTTCCTTTTTCTGCAACTACAGGTACAGTGCGCATGCGCGTAGTTTGTAGCTATGCAGGAATCCCTCTTGCGATGGATGGCTGCCCAACGAATCAATCTTACGGCGAATGCGAAGACTACGACTTTGTAGTATTGGCTTCTGCTGCATGTTCTGGAACCCCAACTGCAGGTACGGCTGTAACTTCATCAGCAACCATTTGCCCGAGTGTCGACTACACGCTTTCTTTGTCTGGTGCTACACTTGCAGCTGGTCTTTCTTACCAATGGCAGTCTGCGCCAAGCGCAACAGGCCCATGGACAAACATTACTGCGGGTACAACTCCGAACTTCATCACCTCTCAAACGGTTGACACCTGGTACCAATGCATCGTAACTTGTTCTGGTCAGAGCGCAACATCTTCTGTTGTTGGTGTAACGACAAATTCATTTTTGGCTTGTTACTGTACAAGTACAGCAACTTCAACGTTTGACGAAGAAATCCTCAACGTTACGCTAAACACCCTCAACAACACTTCAACTTGTGGCGTAGCTGCGCCAGGCCCTGGGTCTACTGCAAGCCTGTATTCAAACTACACTACTTTAACACCAACCATTCTTTCTCCAGGAGTAGTTTATCCTTTGTCTGTTGAAATTGGAACTTGTAACGGCAGTTATACCAACTGTACTAAAGTTTGGATTGACTTCAATCAAAACGGTTTGTTTACAGATGCAGGAGAAAATGTATATACTTCAGCTGCAACTTCTGTAGGTCCTCATTTTGAATTAGGAAACATTACAATTCCATCTGGTGCTATTTCTGGCAACACGCTCATGCGGGTTGTAAACGTAGAAACTTGGGATCCAGCAAACATCAACCCTTGTGGTACTTATACTTGGGGCGAGACCGAAGACTACCTAGTCAATATCTCTGCGCCGCCAACATGTCCACAGCCTACGAACTTCTCTTTGATCCAAGCAAACAACATAATTGCACAAGTAGAGTGGATTGCAGGTGGTACAGAAACACAATGGCAAATTGAATACGGCCCACAAGGCTTTACGCCAGGATCAGGAACATCAGTCATTGTGACGACCAACCCTTACACCATTACTGGTCTTACAGCAAATTCATTCTATCAAGCATATATCCAAGGTATTTGTACACCTGGTGACACCTCTTATTTTACGCCGCCAGTTGCTTGGAATACTTACAACCAAGGTCAGTTTGTCGACTGGGACAACGCTTGTCCAACAAACGGTTTTGAAGACATTGCCGGTTTTGCAACCAATGCCAATTTAACTGATGATTCAGAGGCAGGCGTTACACTTCCATTTACATTCTTATATCAAGGTATACTCATGAATACCATGACAATCGGTAACAACGGCGGCGTAATTCTTGGTTCAACAACAGCTCAAGTAAACTATAACATGCCTGCCTCTGGAAATGGTTTATTTCCTTTCATTCAAGATTTAGGTACAGCAACTTCACCAAATGGCGTTTATTATGGTCAAGTAGGAAATTCACCAAATGCCAAATTCATTGTTCAATGGAACAACGTACCTCACTATGGTTTCCCGACGCCAACAAATGGAGCGAGCTTCCAATTGGTAATTGAAGAGGCTACAAATGAAATCTATTATGTTTACGACGATGTAGAAATGGGCAACACAGCTTGGGACAACGGTGCCGACGCAGAAATTGGTTTGCGTGGCCCGAATAACGTGAATGTCTCTTTGAACAACACTGCTTATTTACAAGATAACAGTTGTGTTCACTTCTACTACACCAACTGTCCGAAGCCAACAACCTTTGCAACTAGCTATGTTGCGCCAGACGAAGCCATGATTACCTGGACAGCAGGCGCTGCGGCAGAAACCAACTGGACCATCATCTACGGCCCAACAGGTTTCAACCCAGCAACAGGCGGTACAACGACTACATCTACTGCTAACAGTGCTATTTTAACTGGACTTGCGCAACTTACAACTTACGATGTATACATCTATGCAGATTGCGCAGTTGGTCTTCAAAGTTTAGGTTTAGAAGGTAGCTTTACGACGCCTCCTTTCTGTTCAAACCCAACGAACTTATTTGCAAGCACTGAAGTAGATAGCCTTATTTCTTCTTGGTCTTGGACTGGTTACTCTGCGCTTTATCCATCAACAAGCTTCAACCTTCAACTTGTACAACCTGGTGGAGCTTTGTACAGTGGCGCTATTTACAACCTAGATAACAACACAACAGACACCACTTATGATGCAGAATTCATGGCAGGTCAGACTTTCGATGTCTATGTTCAGGCAGTTTGTGGCCAGGACACCTCTTTCTACGTAGGTCCGTTCAATGTGGTTTTCCCACTTACAAACGATACCCTTTGTGGAGCACAAATGATTCCTGTAAATGGTCAGATGTATATGTTTAATAACACAGGAGCAACATTTGATGTAGCAGAACTAGCGATGGTTCCACCTGCAACTGGTGCGCAGACCACAACAGGTTGGGCTAACCAAAACTTAGAAATGACCACATGGTTTAAGTTTATTGCACCACCTTCAGGGGCAGTTCGCATCAATTGTACTGGCGTTGCCTACAATGGTCAGATGGCGGTATATGGTTCGCCAAACTGTAGCAACATTGCCGGTTTCCAAATGATGGCGGCCAACGACGACGACTTAGGTGGAATGAACCAAGCACCAAACTTCACAGTTTGTGGCATGACACCAGGTACTGAATACTACATGATGCACGACGCCTTTAACTTTACTGCGGGCAACCATGCCATTCAACTATACGAAATCGTCTTGAATGCCGGCGTAGAAGGGGAGCAACTCGAAGTATGTTACGGCGACACCGTTAACTTATTCTTAGGTATTGCAAACTACCAATTGGAAGGTACTTGGTCAGAAACCACACCAACACTTGGTTTGAATGACAACTTATTCAACACCAATGGTTTGGCTTCAACGCTTTACGAATTCACATATACCGTTCAAGATGGTTGTGCCTCTGATGCAGCCAATGCTTATGTACAAATCTATTCTGCACCTAACCCGGGTGTAGGTGGAACCATCAACGTATGTTTGAACGAACCATTCAACTTGGTTTCTGGTATCAGCGGCTTAGTTGATCTAGACGGTGTTTGGTACAATAACGCTTCTATGGAAACGCTACCAAGCTCAGTAGATACCTCAGGGGCTACAGGCGGAAACGTCACGTATACATATACTGCTAGCAATGGTGTTTGCCCGGATGAGTCAACTACCGTTACAGTTGTTGTCAACAATGGTTGTGACTTCACAGCTGGCATAGACGAGCTCGCGGCTGGTTTTGAATTATATCCAAACCCTACAAGATCTTCCGTTGCGATTTCTTGGAGAGCAAATGGAGAAACAACCCTTACACTCACAGATTTGAATGGCAAGGTCTTGTTGAACGCAGTGAGTCAGGCATCGCAATATGCCATGGATTTATCCAATTTTGCACCAGGTGTTTACATCGTTACGGTTCAAAATGGCGATCAATTACTTACTGAGCGCATCATCAAACAATAATATACTGCTTAAAAGCACAACATATGAAAACAAAAATTCAATCTCTATTTACGGCTATACTGCTCCTCGTTGGAGCAGTAAATAGCCAGTGTCTGATGACGAGCCAATATGGTTCAGCAACAGCTCCTACCACTGCTGGAGCGATTAATATTTCGACTTGTTCTTTTTATGGGGAATATTCTGTCATCAATAGTGTTCAGGCAGCTACTACCTACATTTGTACGGTTGCAGGCCCTGGTTATGTCACCATTACAGAGGGTTCTTCAACTGGACCAATCATCGGGTTTGGGATGTCGCCATTAACATGGTCGTCTACAACTGCTGGTACATACTACGCACACTGGGCACAAGATGCTGCTTGTGGAACTTTAATTGCTTGCCAAACAACGACTATTGATTATGTAGGCCCATCAGCTGCTTGTATCAATCCTGTTGCTGCAGGTGCTGCACAGTGTAGCCCTACATTGGCTTGTAGTGGTCAAAACATTAACCTCTCACTAAACGGAGCTACCCTTGGCTCAGGAATGACCTATCAGTGGCAAAGTTCTGCTACAACAGGTGGCCCATGGACAGCAATTGCCGGCGCAACCAACGGCAGTTTATCAACTACTCAAACAACGGCTACTTATTACCGTTGTGAGGTCATTTGTAGTGCGGGTACGCCAGCTTACTCTACTGAAGTTTTTGTTGGCATGAATTCATTCATGAACTGCTATTGTAACTCAGCTGCTACTCAAGCAATATATGATGAAGAGATTTACAGCGTAACAGTCAATGGTGGTTCTACTGACCCATTGTATGCCAATACAAACGGTTGTTCAACCGCAGCTCCAGGTCCAGGATCAATTTTAGGAGGTTATTCAAGCTTTACAACAATAGCTCCTATTACAACAGTAACAACTGGCCAAACCGTTGCTTTCTCAATTCAACAAGATGAGTGTGACGGCGCAACGTATTATGCAAATGGAATCGGTGTCTGGATAGACTTTGACCAGAATGGAACTTTTGACAACCCAGCAGAATTGGTTTACATGGATCAAACAACAGTGATGGGTCCGCGCACCGTAACGGGTTCTATCACCATTCCACCAACGGCGTTAACAGGAAATACGGTAATGCGTGTTGTTTGTGCCGAAGGAGCATCTGCTACATCATTTACAGTACTTACACCATGTCTTTCTTATGGCTATGGTGAAACTGAAGACCACCTTATTAATATCATTGCGGCTAACCCTTGTGTGGGTACACCAGACGCAGGATCTGCTTTGGCTTCTTTAACCACGGCTTGTCCGACTACGCCGGTAAACATGTCCTTAGACAGCGCAACGGTAGCATCTGGAATTACTTACCAATGGTTGAGCTCAGCGTCTGCAAATGGTCCTTGGACAGCAGTAGCCGGTGCGAACAACGCAACCCACAGCACTACAGTTTCAGCTGATACTTATTTTGCTTGTGTGCTTACATGTACAAATTCATCATCTTCCGATACTTCAAGTGCTGTTCAGGTATTGTCTACACCATTTTATCAGTGTTACTGTAACACAGTTAATGCAGGTGGTGCAGGTTCACTAATGGATAACGTCGCATTTGCTTTTGGAGGCGCTAGCTTTTGGAACAACAATACTGCTGCAACTCAACCAACTGCAAGTCCTTATTACAGTGCATTTACTTCTGGCCCTGCTGTCATTCAAGGAATGGAATACGGAATGGGTGTTACTGTTCAAGCACCATCGGTATATACAGGTGCAATCGTATCTGTTTGGATAGACTACGACCACAGCGGTTCTTATGAGCCAACTGAATGGACGCAAGTAGGGGTCAATATTGCTGGAGGTACAACAGGAACAGTGAACATCACCATTCCAATGACCGCAATGACAGGAAACACAGGCATGCGTGTCCGTTCAAGAGGTGCATTTAACACCAACGGTGCTATTGACGCATGTACCAACATGGGTTCAGGTGAAACAGAAGACTACGTCATCAATATTTTGCCGGCACCAGATTGTGCCAACCCAACGAATATCACTGCTACCTCTGGTGTAGATAGCATCATGACCAACTGGAACTGGGCTCAAACTTTATTGCCAATTACGGGCTACAACTACCAATTGGTAGAAGCCGGTATGCCTTTCTCAACTGGTACTAGCTACGTGATTGACGCCAACACAAACGATACACTCGTTGATCCGTCATTTATTGCAGGTCAGTCTTTTGAAGTCTATCTTCAGGCTGTTTGTGGTCAAGACACCTCTTATTTCATCGGGCCAGTACCTGTTGTATTGCCAATGACAAATAATATGATGTGTGATGCTGCAGAAATTCCTGTAGATGGTCATGCTTATATTTTCAATAACACAGGTGCAACAGTTGATCCAACTGAAGTAACAGTTGTGCCACCAGCAACAGGTGCACAAACCACAACGGGCTGGTCAAATCAAAACTTGAACCTCACTACTTGGTTTACGTTTGTCGCTCCTCCATCAGGAAATGTACGCATCAACTCAACAGCTGTGAACTACAATGGTCAGATCGCTGTGTATGCCGCAACAGACTGTGCCATTACAGGTTCATTTACCCTTCAAGCAGCCAATGATGATGATTTAGACGGAGCAAATGCAGCGCCTAACTTCACGATCTGTGGTTTGACTCCGGGCGACACCTATTACCTTCTCAACGATGCTTTCAACAATACCGCAGGCAACTATGCAATTGCAATCTCTGAGATTGACTTGAACGCAGGTGTAGAAGGAGAAGTCATTGAAGCATGTTATGGTGACACCATCAACTTGTTCAACGGCATCGCCAACTACCAATTGGGTGGAACATGGACACAAACCATTCCAACACTTGGTTTACAAGGTTCGGATTTCATCACAACTGGTTTGGCTACTGTATTCTTTGAATTCACATATACCATGCAAGATGGTTGTGCTTCAGACGATGTCAATGCATATGTAGATGTTTATCCAGCGTCAAGTGCAGGTGTAAACGGTACTTTTACAGTTTGTAAAAATGAGCCGTTCAACCTGCTTGCTGGCTTAGGCGGCGTAGTAGACATGGGCGGTTATTGGTTAGACCCAAGCAACAATCCAATTGGTGGCAATATTGACACCGCGTCGAATATACCGGGTAACTTTAACTACGATTATATCGTGAGCAATGGCGTATGCCCAGCTGATACTGCTACAGTTCTTGTGGTTGTAGATGCAGGTTGTGATTTCACAGCGGGCATGGAAACTTTGGCTGGCAGCTTTGCCGTCTATCCAAATCCATCTGCTGATGTCCTTCACATCGAGAACAGCTTAGGTTTGGTTATCGATCAAATTGAATTACTTGACATGAGCGGAAGAGTTGTTTTGGTTGCCCTCAAAGGAGCATTTAACAACGAACTTGCTCAAATTAACGTGATGAACCTCACAACTGGTGTTTATACTTTAAAGATGACATCTGGTGTACAAACATTCACCAACCGCATCATCAAGCAGTAAACAACGCTTTAACATGAAAAAGGCGCACTATTTAGTGCGCCTTTTTTGTGTCTTTTTGTGCGCTTTTTTTGGAAGTGGGTACAGGTATTTACGGATGCTAAGGTGCATACTAAGGAGGTTGTTATTGGAAATCAAATCATTTTGTATACATTTGTTCGATACCGATTTTGATAAATTGGTGAATTTTGTATTGTTTTCTAATAAAATTGAGTATATGGAAATCAGCTAATTACCTTGATTATCAGGTTTTTAATTGTTTCTTTTAATTTATATTACCAGCCAACTATGAGACTTCACAACCTAACAAGCCTCTCTACAACCCCACAGCAAATGAAGAATGTATTTTTATTGAAAGGTTACAAAACAACCTTTTTGACTTTCTTATGGTCGGTCCTTTTGATGATTGGTGTCAGCTTCCGAGGGCAGGCGCAGACTCCCCCTACAGTTACATCAGTCTCAGACTTGACACTTTGTGCGGGTGCAGTGGGTAATATTAGCTTTACAGGTGTTCCCTCTGCCACATTCTTTACTTGGGCAAATGATAACCCAAGCGTTGGTATTTCGGCATTAGGAAGCGGAAACATCAGCTTCACTGCAGTGAACACAACCAGTACTACCCAAACTGCAAATATTACAGTAACACCGAAAATTTTAGTTACTGACGGTTATATTTTCCAATCAGTATCTGAGAACCAAACTTTGCTTTTAACTGCACCAGCAGGAAAAGTCATTACAAGTGTTGAGTTCGCTAGCTTTGGTACACCTACAGGAACAGGCGGTAACTACTCTATCGGTTCTTGTCACGCCGCCAACTCAGCATCTATCGTAAGTGCTGCGGCTTTGGGTCAAACATCGCTTACTATTGCTGCATCAACATCAGTATTTGGCAACCCTTGTGTGGGGACTTCAAAAATACTAGCAATTAAATTGGGTGTTGGTGAGCTGGTCAGTGGAAGCGCAGATGTTTTCCAGGTTACGGTCAACCCACTTCCAACAGCTACTGTTACCGCTAGTGGTGCTACAACATTCTGTCAAGGTGCCTCTGTTACCCTCACAGCAAATGGTGGAACTGGTTTATCCTACCAGTGGTCAAACGGAAGCAATAATCAAACACTTCATGTCACTACTGCAGGAAGCTACACAGTTACATTAACTAATGCCAACGGATGTTCAAGTACTTCTGCGGCAACTGTAGTAACAGTGAATAGCTTGCCAAGTGCACCTGCTATTACTGGTACTGCTGCAGTTTGTGTTGGATCTACAACCCTACTCAGCACAACAGCAAGCAACCCTGTCTGGAGTTCTGCAAATACTGCAGTTGCGACAGTTGCGGCAAACGGATTGGTAACAGGCGTTAGTGCAGGAACAGTTGCATTGACTTACACGACAACCAATGCAAATGGCTGTGTAAATTCTCAAAGTGTAACGGTAACGGTTAATACCTTGCCAACCGCTGCTATCTCGACAATGGGTGCTACTACCTTCTGTCAAGGTGGTTCTGTAACACTTCTTGCTTCAAGTCCTACAGCGGGCATGACTTACACTTACCAATGGAGATTAAACGGTACGGCCATCACAGGCGCAACGGCGAGTACTTATGTTGCGAATGCGAGTGGTGCTTATGCGGTTACAATTACAACAAACAGTGGTTGTTCGGCAACTTCTGCCACGACAACAGTTACAGTAAATCCACTACCAGTTCTTGCTGCAAATGCGGGTGCAACTTCAGTATGTGAAAACAGCACTTCCGTCATCACAAATGCACAAGCTGGCGGTTTGTGGTCAACTGCTAACAATACGGTTGCAACAATCAACGCAACAACAGGTACGGTAACAGGCGTCAACCCTGGTACTACATCATTGACTTATACCTTTACCAACGCAAATGGCTGTGTCAATAGCGTATCAACAAACTTCACAGTGAATGCACTACCATCAGCAGTGATTACCGCAGGTGGTGCAACAACATTCTGTCAAGGTGGTTCTGTTGCATTGACAGCTAGTACAGGTACTTCTTATTTGTGGAGTACAGGTGCTACAACACAATCAATTACGGTAAGCACAATACAAGATGTTTCAGTGACTGTAACAAATGCAAATGGCTGTGCTGCAACTTCAGCAGTAACAGCTGTTGTTGTAAATGAACTTCCATTAGCGAACATTACTTCTTTGAATGGAAATAGCTTCTGTCAAGGTGGTTCTGTAACGCTTGTTGCATCAAACGGTGCCGCATACGCTTGGTCTAATGGTGCCATTACACAAAGCATTACTTTATCTGCAAGTGCAAGTGTTACTGTTACGGTAACAAATTCAGACGGTTGTTCGGCAACTTCTGCTCCATTTGCTGTAACCATGAATCCTGCTCCATTTGCAACTGTTACGGCCGGTGGCCCCACAACATTCTGTGCAGGTGGATTTGTTACACTTACAGCTCCAGTAGCAGCTTCATACCTTTGGAGCTCAGGAGAAACTACGCAATCTATCGTGGCTTCTGTCGATGGTCCTTATTCTGTAACTATTACCGATGGTAACGGCTGTACTGCGACATCAGCAAATACAAATATCTCAGTCTTGGCTGTGCCAGTTGTTCAAGCAATCGCAGGAAGCAACGCAGTGTGTGAAGGTGGTACAACCACACTTACAAACGCTACAATTGGCGGCACGTGGTCTTCATCAAATACAGGTGCGGCTACAGTAGGTGCTGCTGGTTTACTTACAGGTGTAAGCAATGGTGCGACGACAATCACATATAGCGTAACGATTGCGAACGGATGTACTACAGCTGTTCAGTTCAATGTAAACGTCAACGCAAACCCTGTGTTAACTGCCATTACTGGTGCTGCAGCGGTTTGTGAAGGATCTTCTACAACTTTAGCCAACGCACAAGCAGGCGGCATCTGGTCTTCTTCGGATGTTGCTGTTTCTGAAGTTGCTGCAAACGGATCTGTTACTGGAATCAGCCCAGGCACAGTAACAATATCTTATACTTATACCAATGCTGCGGGCTGTACTGCTCAGGTTTCAACTTCGGTACAAATCAATGCTTTACCAGTAGCAACAGTTACTGCTAGTGGCGCTACAACATTCTGTGCTGGTGGTTCGGTTAGCTTGACAGCTCCAGCGGGCATGACCTACGCTTGGTCTACAGGTGAGTCAACTCAAGCAATTACCGCTACAACAACAGGTTCCTATTCTGTGACTATCACGAACGCAAACGGATGTTCAGCAACTTCTGCTCCTGTGGTTGTAACTGTCAATGCCCTTCCGGCTGTATCGATTGCCAATGTAGGAGCAACTACATTCTGCGCAGGGGGATCAGTTACCCTCATTGCACCACTGAATTCTAACTATACTTATACTTGGAACAACGGACCTGGTGCAATTACAGGTGCATCTAACAACACATATGTAGCCAACGCAACTGGTTCATATTCACTTACCGTAACTGATGCAAACGGATGTACAGCAACATCTGCCGCTGTTTCTGTTACAGTTAATGTGCTTCCAGTGGTTACTGCAACAGCAAATGGTGCTTCAACTTTCTGTGACGGCGGTTCTGTAACTTTAACTGCAACAGGCGCCACAACATACGTTTGGTCAAATGGTGCAACTTCTCCTTCGATTACAGTAAGTACTTCTGGCAACTACAGCGTTACGGGTACTTCATTAGAGGGTTGTTCATCAACAAGTAACAACATTGCTGTCGTAGTCAATGCTTTACCAACAGCTAGTATCGCTACATCTGGTTCTACCGCATGTTTGGGTGCTACGGTCACGCTTACGGCATCAGGAGGTTCAACTTATGCTTGGAGCAACGGCTCAACAAATGCAAGCATCAACGTGACGGCTGCAAACACTTACACAGTTACAGTGACAAGTGCTGAAGGCTGTAGTTCAGTTGCAAGTGAAACCGTTGTCTTCAACGCCAATCCAGCAGTTGTTATGAATGCTAACGGCCCTACGGTCTTCTGTGCTGGTGGTTCCTTGACGCTTACTGCTACAGGTGGTTCTAACTATGTTTGGAGCAACGGTGACCAAGGTGCTTCAACAACAGTAAACCAATCTGGTAATTACTATGTGCTTGTGACAAACCCTGCTGGTTGTACTACCCAATCATCAGTTGTGAGTGTAACGGTAAATAACAATCCTGTTGTTGCTGCAATAACAGGTGCAAACACAGTTTGTGAAGGCGGCACAATGCTATTGACTTCTGCAACACAAGGTGGTGTATGGTCAGCAGCCAATAACTTCATTGCAAATATCGATGCTGCAGGTTATGTAACAGGCTTGAATGCTGGTTCAACTACAGTAACTTATACGGTCACTGTTAATGGTTGTACTGTTTCAACAAGTGCACAAGTGAGTGTACTCAATAATCCAGTAACACCTACAATTACAGCAAGCGGCACAACAACCCTTTGCCCAGGTGGAACAGTAGTCTTGTTTGCTTCGAATGCGGCGAACTACCAATGGAACAACGGACCAACTACACCATTTATCGTAGCCAATCAGTCTGGTTCTTACACTGTTTCAGTTACAGCTACAAATGGTTGTTCTGCAACATCATTGCCAATCGAAGTATTTATTGGCGACAACACTTCTCCTGTCATTTCTGCACCGTTAAATGTTACTACAACACCAAATCTCGGTTGTGAGGCTATCGGTGTGTCATTAGGCACTCCAATTACATCTGATAACTGTGGTGTTGCATCCGTAACAAACGATGCGCCGACAATCTTCCCAATAGGCCCAACAGTTGTAACCTGGACTGTTACAGATAACTCTGGTAACAGCTCAACAGCTACACAAGTGGTTACAGTAGTTGATAACACCGCTCCAACGGTACAAGCGCCAGCAAATGTTGTTGTAGCGAGCAATGTATACTGCGAGGCAATTGGTGTCAATCTAGGCAATCCTATTGCTACTGACAACTGTACAGAAAACTTAACAATTACAAACAATGCACCAGCTGTTTACCCACTAGGGAATACAACAGTAACATGGACGGTTGTAGATGGCGCAGGTAACGTAACAACAGTTGACCAAGTTGTAACTGTAAATGACGAGTCTGCACCTTTGGTATTGTTGGCTAATACATCAGTAATTCTTGATGCCAACGGAAACGCAACTATTGGTTTTGAAGATCTTGATAATGGTAGCGTAGACAACTGTGGTATTGCAAGTGCGGGACTCAGTCAATCGGCCTTTGATTGCGCTAATGTTGGTGAGAACTTCATTACAGTAATAGTTACAGATAACTCAGGTAATCAATCAAGCGCGAGTGTACTCGTTACAGTTGTAGCTTCTGACGCTTGTGGTGGTGATCAATGGGCCGGCCCAAGTGTTCCAGATGCCTTTACGCCTAACGGTAACAACTACAACGACACATGGGTAATTCCAGGTCTCGAAGGTTACACGACTAAGTCAATGGAAGTATATAGCCGTTACGGAACAATTGTTTACAAAGCTGATAGCTACGCTAATGATTGGGATGGTACCTTGTTAAACACTGGAACACCAGTTCCAGATGGAACTTACTATTACATCCTCACTTTGAATGGTGGTAAACAATTGAATGGTTACGTATACGTGAATCGCGTACAGAAATAATAATAAGACTAGACCTCTAGATATGAAAAAGATCAATAGCATCATTTTGACAATAGGCGCTGTGTTAGTTGGCTTCACCTCACAAGCACAAGATCCAAATTACCGTCAAAATCAGTTCAATGCCCTGATGTTGAATCCTGCACAAGCTGGTGCAAACAGTTATAACGACATCTCAACGCTTGCCAATTCACAATGGACTGGTTTGCGTGGTGCACCAAAGACAATTACTGTTTCAGGGAATTTCAATATCATGAAAAACTTCGGCTTGGGCGTTTCTTTGCTTCAAGATGAATTGGGCCCTGTGAAATCTACACAGTTTGCTGTAAATGGCGCTTATCACCTTAAATTGAGCCCGAAATGGCGCTTCTCTTTAGGTATTCGTGCAATGGCATTAAATACAACAGTAAACCTAACAGATTTGGTTACTACAGTTGGCAATGACCCAGACATGATGAGCAACCTTTCTACAGGTATGCAGTTCAATGCAGGTTACGGTGCTTTGCTATATCACAAAAACTTCTATTTAGGCTTTTCTCAGGTTCGTGTAGCTGGTTTGAGTTTCAAGGATCGCAACATGACTCTTTTCGTTGAGAACCGTGGTGGTTACGTTGGTTATGTAGGAGGAAATGTAAAATTAGGTTCTGCGGTTACATGGCGTCCAAATGTTGTGGGTCGTTACATGCAAGGTTTACCTTACACAATTGACTGTAACATGATTTTTACACACAAAGTCGGTCTTGATTTCGGTGCTTCTTACCAAGTAAACAGCGCTATTGGCGGCATCGTGGGTTATGATTTTGGGAACAAATTTTATGTTGGTTACTCATATACCTTCCCGTTGTCAAATCTCAATACCGTTTCCATTCAGTCGCATGAATTGGCCTTACGCTACAAGTTCAACAACAGCGCAAGCCGTTGCCAAGGACCTCGCTTTTTCAATTGATTTATCTTAACTGAACTCCATGCGTTTTTGGCTCGCAGCTTTTTTCGGAATTACGATTACGTCTTTACTTCACGCACAAGGTGTTGAATTAAAATCGGCTTGTTTCAACACGCCGTACGATGACTTTGCGGCCAGACAGTATGGTGGTAAAATCTATGTTTTATCGGCAGCAATAAACGCTTGCGATGATGCAGATATGGATGAATTCGCTAAGAAGCCATTTTCAGATTTGTATGTGGTGGATAGTTGTAAGCTCAAGCAAGCCACTATTCTTAGTGCAAGTGAGAAGTCTGACATGATGTTGAGTACTTGTTACTACGACGGTCCTGTCGCTTCCAACAGCGCTAATGATATCCTGTTTTTTACAAATAACCAAGGATCTGACAAAAACCAAACCTTGACCATTCATTATGCAACCAAAAATGCAAAAGGTGAATGGAATGCTCCTGTTGCTTTTGCATATAACAACGACGCATACAATACCACTCATCCTTTCTTCGATGAAAAAAGCAATACACTTTATTTTGCTTCGGATATGCCTGGAGGTCAAGGTGGAATGGACATTTATAAGTGCACTTTTCAGAATGGAAAGTTCGGTGCAAAAGAAAGCGTCCGCGGCGTGAATACTGATAAGAATGATGTCTTTCCAGCTTTGCAGAACGGTAAATTATACTTAAGCTCACAAGGACATCAGTCTACAGGAGGTTATGATTTATTTGTGCTAGAGAACCTTGAGGTTAAATCCATGGGCGCACCGTTCAACACCGCCTATGATGACCTCGCTATTTTCTTTACTAGTGAGAAGCAAGGATTCATGACTTCTAACCGTGCCACTAACGGTGCAACCGACGATATCTATTTATTTACCATCAAAGAAAAATATGTAGATATTCCGCTCGAGTATGTTGTGAAAGACATGCAATTTGGTGCACCAATTGAAGGTGTAGCGGTTCGTATTGTCGATGATTCTACGGGAATGGTATTGTTTGAAGGTACTACAGATGCATTAGGTGGTCTTGCCCAGCTACTAGATAGCGTTATCATCGGTGAGAACGTACGCATCAAGGTATCTTTGGATAAAGAAGGATATGCTTCTAAGGAGGTAACTTTCAATATCACAGCAAAAGATTCTACCAAAATCAATGTAAGAGACCTCGTCAATCTTGACTTAGAGCCTTTGCTTCAAGATATGGAGATCACAGCGCTTCTTGGCCTACAATCAATTTACTATGATTTCAACAAAGCAGACCTCAGACCGGATGCCATTATCGAATTGGATAAAGTCGTTCGTTTTATGAACAAACATCCTAAAATTGAGGTGGAGTTAGGTTCACATACTGACTGTCGTGGATCAGCTATCTACAATCAAGATTTATCTGATCGCCGTGCTAAGAATGCAGCTACTTATATTCAATCTCGCATTTCAAGTCCAGAACGCATCACTTACAAAGGTTATGGCGAGGCGCAACTACGTATAGATTGTCCTTGTGAAGGCGGTCAGAAGTCACAGTGTTCTGAACAAGAGAACCAACTCAATCGTCGTACGGAATTCATCATTCGTGGTTTGAATATCTCAACAGGATCAGATCAAGTCAAACCAAAAGGCGGTGTTCAAGGTGGTAATATGAATTTTAAAGTCGAGGACAGCCCTAAACCTGATTACCGTTTGGATGGTATTTCAAATGAAAAAGGAGTTCATTTCCGTGTTCAAGTTGAATCTACAAAAGTTCAAATTCCGAATCCAACAGTCTACTACAACCGCGAAGATGTCTATGAATATGAATTAGAGGGCTATTTCAAATATTGTTTAGGTATGACAGTGAAGACTATAGATGAAGCGATCGCTTTGCAAAACCAATTGCGCAATGCTGGTTTTACAGGTGCATTTGTCGTTGCCTTCAACGACAGAACCCGTATTACTTTAGACATCGCAAGAAAGTTGTTATTGGGTCAATAATCTTGGCGTCATGTTGCATTCCAAGCTCCCAAATGTCGGGACAACCATCTTCACCACCATGTCTGCATTGGCTGTCAAGTATAATGCCATCAATCTAGCGCAAGGCTTTCCCAACTTTGCTATAGATGCTCAATTACAGAATTGCTTAATAGAAGCAGCGAACGCAAATGCGCATCAATATGCGCCTATGGCGGGATTACTCACCTTGCGTGAACAGATTGCTGCGTTAGTCGAAAAGCAATACAAAAGATTGCTCGATCCAGAGCAAGTACTGATCACTGCGGGCGCTACACAAGCTATTTTTACGACCATACAAGCGCTTGTGCATGCCGGAGAAGAGGTAGTTATACTCGACCCAAGTTACGACTGCTACGAAGCACCTATTATATTAGCTGGCGCGCAGCCAAAACGCATTCCGTTGGCAGCTGATTTCAAGCCTAACTGGAAACGTATTGCGGCGGCCATTACGCCGAAAACTAAAATGCTCATCACCAATAATCCACACAATCCGAGCGGTACAATTTGGGATGAGCAAGATTTTCAGGCTTTGGAAGCTTTGCTGCAAGCGCATCCGCAATTGTTGTTACTTTCTGATGAAGTATATGAATATATTTCATTTGAAGACCAATTTAAATCTATCAATGCGTATCCGAACATTCGAGAACGCGCCATCATTGTTTCTTCCTTTGGCAAAACTTTTCATATTACCGGTTGGAAGGTAGGATACTTGATTTGTAGTACAGAACTCATGAGAGAAATCCATAAAGTGCACCAATTTCTTGTTTTTAGTGTGAATAGCATTGCTCAACATGCCTTATCGGCCTATTTGGATCGGATAGATGTCTCTTTGCTTGGCGCATTTTACCAAGAAAAACGCGATTTTTTTCGGGCATGCTTGCTCAAAAGCCGTTTTGAATTGCTTCCTGCGCAAGGTAGTTATTTTCAAGTGGCTTCTTTTGCCAACATCTCAGATCTTCCGGATACACGCTTTTGTGAAGAATTGACCATTCAACATGGCGTGGCGGCAATTCCGCTTTCCGTATTTAATGAGAATGGAGAAGACCGCAAATTGATTCGCTTTTGCTATGCAAAGACGACAGAAACATTAGCAGCTGCAAGCGAGCGTTTATGCAAGATTTAAGAGTAGGCATATTGCAATTGGATCAAGTTTGGCAAGACAAAACTGTCAATTATGAGCGCATATCAGGTTTATTAGCAACACTTCAGCAAATTGATTTACTGCTTTTGCCTGAAATGTTTCATACCGGTTTTTCAATGGATGTCAGATTTGCAGACGATTGGCAAGCATCAGAAGGGCTTCAATTTTTGAAGGAATTAGCGGGACGTCATCAGATGGCTATTTATACATCTTTAATGGTAAAGGCTGGTGGCAAGTATTTCAATAGAGGGGTATTTGTGTATCCAAATGGTCAGGTCAAGACCTATGACAAGCGGAAAGCTTTTGGCTTGGGAGGAGAAGATCAATATTTTAGTTCAGGTAAAAATGAAGTCATTGTAAGCTACCTTGGTTGGAATTTGAATCTACAAATCTGTTATGATTTGCGCTTTCCAGAACTTATACGCAATCGGGTGAATAAAGCCGGCGCAGCAGCTTATGACATACTTTTAAATATTGCCAATTGGCCTAAAAAGCGAATTGCGCATTGGGATGCATTGGTTCAAGCACGCGCAATTGAGAATCAGTGCTATTTTATTGGTTGCAATCGGGTGGGTCAAGATGGCAGTAACCTTATTTACAACGGGCATAGCCAAGCTGTTGATTTGTTGGGCAATTATTTACTTACGCCCCACGAACAAGAAGGTTTGAACGTTGTTATTTGTTCGGTATCAAACCTCAAGGAAGGCCGAATTTCATTGCCTTTTTTGAAGGACGCATAGAAATCACTATATTTATTACCTAATTACACAAAAATGAAAAAACTAATACTCTTCGTAAGCGCACTTGCTTCTGTAGCTTATGCTCAAAAGGCACCGCGCATCCAGACTTTCCAAGAATTGGTAAAGGCGCCCAAAGTAGCAACTGAGGCTGCAGCCGATGAAAAAATCCTTGGTGTTACCCTTTGGTCTGACGACTTCTCTAACCCAGCCAACTGGACACTCGACAATTCTGGACAGAGCGGTATTGAGTTTGGTTGGAATATCAACAATAACAACGATGGTTGGTGGGCAACAAGTGGCATTGCTTCTACATCAGGCGGCAATTGTGCCGAGCTTGTAAATGGTGACCCAACAGCTTCTCCAGCTACACAAGCTTTGAATGTTGTTTACACCCTTACTTCTGCACAACCTATAGATATCGCCAACTTAGGTGGTAGCAACCAAGTTTCTTTGCAATTCCAACAATACGGAGCGCGTTTCAACGACCTTCAAGAAATGCAAATTTCTACAGATGGCACTACTTGGGTTACTGTTGGTAACAACCAAGACAAACCAGTATTGTCTTCTGCTGGTGGTTCTGCTTATGCCAATCCAGATACCAAAATCATTAACCTTGCTACCTTCTTGACGGCTACACCAAGCCCAATCTGGGTACGTTTCTCTTGGACAACAGGTTTCCCTGCTTCAGCAGCAAATGCAAACGTATGGGTTACTTATGGTTGGTACATCGACGACGTCAAAATCGTAACTAATCCAACTAACGACCTTTCTGTTACCTCTACTTTCTGGGGTACAGCAGGTTTGCCATATTTCCAAATTCCTGATGAGCAAGTCACTGAAATCGGTTTTGCGGCAGACGTATTTAACGGTGGTGTCAATACACAAACCAACGTGAAATTGAACATCGACGCAAACAACGGCGCTTGGACAGGCTCTTCAACAGCAGCAAGCATCAACTCTTTAGATACTGCAGCTATCGAGCTCACTACTTTTTACACGCCGCCTGCAACGCCAGGTAACATCTCTATTACGCGCAGCATCACTGCAGATTCAACAGACGACATCCCTGCAAATAACGTGATGTCTAACATCGATTTCGCTGTAACAGACTTCATCTATGCACGCGACAACGGAACGCCATCAGGAAGTACTTCAAATGGTACAGATGGTTTTGAATCGGGTAACCTTTTTGACATTTTCCAAGATGCAACCCTCAAAGCAATCAACGTGCGTTTGCCAGGTGGTGCTTCTGGAGCAACAGTTGGAACTGAAATTTTTGTGAAATTGTATTCAGTAGACGCCACTACCGGTGACTTCGTTTTTGAATCAGAATCTGCACCACTTGTATTGGCTGCCAACAACCTCAACGTAAACATGGTTATGGAACTCAACCCATACGTAGATGTATTTGCCGGCACAACATATTTAGCTGTTGTAGGTGCTTATTCTGCTGGTTTGCGTGTTTCAAACGCAGGTAAGTCTGAACCACAAACTACATTCTTCTTAGACATGGCAGACAACACTTGGTACTACTCTACCAACACGCCAATGGTCCGCATGAACTTCGATCCAATTTTGAATGTAACTGAGCAAACAGAATTGAGCCAAGCAGTTGTGATGCCAAACCCAACAGCTGCCAATGCTGCTTTGCGTTTTGACTTGAAAAACACAAGCGATGTAAGTATCGTTGTAACTGACATTACTGGAAAAGTGATGCAAACCAATGCACTTGCACAATTGACTGCTGGTGCACAAGAAGTATCTTTAGCTTCAGAACAGTGGGCTGCAGGCATTTACACGGTTAGCATTACTTCTAACGGTAGCACACTTACTAAGAAATTTGTGAAGCGTTAATTGCTTTCGCATTAAATTTGAAAAGCCGGGCAACCGGCTTTTTTTGTACTTATGAGTTTTGAATACGGATATCTTGGCTTGTTTTTAGCTAGCTTTTTAGCAGCTACCATATTGCCTGTGGCTTCAGAAATATTCCTGACAACAATGCTCTTTATGGGTTTTGAGCCCTGGACCTGCATTATTGTAGCTACTGCTGGCAATACATCCGGAGCTTGGCTGAATTATGGCATCGGTTATTTAGGCAAACCTGCTTGGCTTCAAAAATTAGGCGCAAAACCAGAAGCAATTGAGCGCTGGCATGTAAAAATACATCGTTACGGGAGTTGGATGGCGCTGCTGTGTTGGCTTCCTTTGATAGGCGATATCATTGGCATCGCTTTAGGTTTTTTTCGCGCGCCATGGCTACCCACGTTTATCCTGATGGGTGTTGGAAAGTTGTTTCGCTACCTTTTGGTGTGGGCGGGTTATTATTTTTGGTAACCTTTAAGGTATTCCAAAAACGGATCGCGCTGCTCAATGATGTCTTCTCTGGTGGCCTTGATGAGTACATCAGGGTCTATAGCCGAAAGGATGCGTTCTTGTATATGAAATGGCGTAAATTTCAAGGTGGCTACCATGACATCCATATGCGCATGTTTCAAAGTGATAATAGCCGGATTTCCGAAAGTACCACCCATGCCGCCCATACATGGCGTTCCTAGAATTTGGCCCCGCTCGATGTACTTGAACCACGCAGCAAACAAAACTGATGCAGACATCGAATTGCCGTTCAAAACCAGATCACAAGTCCCTTTAAAGACATAATTGCGGTCGTTTTCGGGAAGGTAGTCGTACAAAATAGTTTTAGTGGCTCCTTTTGGCAATTTGTAGAAATCATATTCTTTTGAAATGAGGCCGTTGGGATATACATTTTTAGCGCGGTTTTCAAATTGCATTTGTTGCATCGGGCTTAAAAGTGCAAAACGGTCGTAATTGCTGCGTTTGTAGAGGTAATTTGTTTTGATAGAAGCTTGCTTGGTATTGATATAGCTAAAGAGGTATTCCTCGGCGCGCAAGAGCCCACCCAGGTTGTTGCGAAGGTCAATATAAATAGCAGTACAGCGGCGATTTTGTACTTCTTCAAAGAATTCATCGATTTGCTTTTTATAGATGTTAAGCGAAAGCGGCTGAAAGGATTCCACAACCAAGATGCCATTATTGTTTTCATCGAAAGAATAGCGCACTTCCTCTTCTTGACTACTGAATAGGCCAGCCAAAAAGTATTTCCATGAGGTGCTAAATGCAATATCTTTTTGGAGGGTATCCCCTGCAGGGCTAACCATTTGAACTTTGGCGCTTTTGGCTTGCCTCAAATTCATGGAGAGTAAATTGTAGACCACACTGATGTATTCGCTGGCCACTTCTTCTTTCGCAGCCGTGGCATCACCTTCACTCAAACTCAGCGCCAAGGCGTAGTTATACAATTGTTTGACGCTAAATGAATCGATCTGTAAGAGTTCAGCACCAATAATGAAGTCTGGGCTGAAGGCACCGCTGACGTAAAATTTATCGCTGACCATTTCAACAAAGAAGGGCAATACTTTTCGCTGGCCATTGACTTCGTATAGAAATTGTTTAGGGTTGATACCTGTATGTGAATCTTTGAGCGCAAACAAATAGGTATTCACCACCAATGAGAATTCAAAGACACTTAAGGGTTTCTCGACTTGAGCTTTGGCTGCGTCGTAAGCTTCGCTGAGGTCAGTGAGACTGCCGTAGTATGTGGGGTTTGGATGCGTTTCTAAGATATGCTTGTGCAGCTGCGCTAAATCTGCTTGCATGGCTTCTGGGCACAAATAGGTATGTGCGGCAAGTTCTTTTTTGGGATGAAAAGTACTTTGGCATGGCTGCGCAAAGCCAATGAATTGAAGCAGGAAAAAAATCGAAAAAGAAGTCCAATGACGCATGCGCAAGTCTACGAGATTGTTTTAAATTTGTTCAACAATGAGTCTTATAAAATTAAGCATTTCTTTTCTTGCGGCAGCAGCACTCCTTTCGGCTTGTTCTCAGCCCGATTCAGCACAATGCGCCTGCCTCAAGCAAGCACAAAAAGTCAATCGCCTCACGGAGGTCATATGGTCTGCAAACGCAACACACCAAGACTCCATTTTATTGAAACGAGCGCTTGAAAAAAAGCAGGCCGCATGTAAAGCATTGCAAGAAAGCGCACCTGAAGCACTGCAAAATCTCAAAGAAATATGTCCACAGTAAGAGACGACATGCCAACCGTGCTCATTGCGGGCGGCTCAGGCCTCATTGGCGGCCATTTAACGCGTCATTTCAAAGACCGCGGCTATAGAGTCTACAAACTCACTAGAAAACCCAAAAAACACGGCCAAATCTATTGGGATCCAGAGCGTGGGAAAATCAACACCAGCAAATTGGCTAAGGTCGATATTTTGATTAATCTAGCTGGAGAGAACATCGGCTCAAAGCGTTGGACGACCGCACGAAAGGCACAAATTCTCACTTCTCGGGTGCAGAGCACCGAATTTTTAGCCTCGGTCATCCCGCAAATGACCAACCTCAAATATTATATTGGGGCTTCTGGCGTCAATTGTTATGAAAACAACCCCGATCAAGTTTTCGAAGAAGACGCGCCATACGGAGCTGATTTCTTGGCTACTGTTGTCAAAGACTGGGAGCGCGCACATCAGCAGGTTTTGCAACAAGTGCCAGGCGCCATTTTGCGCATTTCAATGGTTTTGTCAAGACACGGCGGTTCTTTACACCTCATGAAACAACCCATTTATTGGGGAGTAGGCGCAGCTGTTGGCCCTGGAACGCAAAGCAGTCCTTGGGTCCATATCGATGATTTATGTCGTTTGGTTTTATTTGCTTATGATCAGCGTATAGAAGGAACTTACAATGTGCTCGGGGCAAATTCTACCAATAAAGAAATGACAACACGCTTGGCCAAATGGTTGAAAAGACCACTTTTCTTGCCGAATATCCCCGCTTTCTTTTTGCGCTTTTTGCTTGGCGAACGGGCTGTTTTAGTCTTAGCTGATCTCAAGGCGAGCAACGAAAAAATCAAAAATACCGGTTTTACCTTCAAATATTCCACCCTAGACGCAGCCTTTAAGTCCTTCTTTAAGAAGCCTTAACGCTGAGTTTATGCCAACTTGGCCAACGACCTTTTATAATTTGATTGGCGCAATGCGCAGCAACTCTCCGCAATACAGCGTTTTTTCGGTTTGGCTTTCTAAGTAAAGCTCGCTGTGCTCAGCTTTTCGACCTTCGAAATACATTTCGGATAACTCTGTTAGGAGATTGGCTTCAATAGACGGCGAGTAGGTATTGAGCGTAAGGCGCCCGGTGGGGCTGAGTATTTGCGCACAAGCAGCAAAAAGCTGATCGATTTTATCTTCGAGTTTCCACTTTTCTCCTTTGACGCCATTGCCCCAAGCGGGTGGGTCCATGAGGATGTAGTTGTATTGATGGCCGCGGCGCGCTTCTCTTTCGGCAAACTTAAGGGCGTCTTCGAGTACCCAATGGATATTGAGTAGGCGGCTGGCGTCCATGTTTTGGCTGGCCCAATTCAAGATCGATTTCGAAGAGTCGATGTGAAAGGTGTCGGCGCCTTTGAGCCTAGCCATGCAACTTGCAGCGCCTGTATAGGCAAAAAGATTCAGGAATTTATCGTCGGAAGCAACGTGCGCATCGATGTGCGCCCAGTTGATGGCTTGTTCAGGGAAGAGGCCAACATGTTTGAAGGTAGAGGTCCCGAGTACAAATTTCAAGCGCCCATAAGAGATTTGCCATTCAGTTGGCGCATCTTTTTTGAGGGCTTTCCAGCGACCCGTTTTGCCTGGACTTTCGGTGAATTCCCAATGGGCTAATTCTTTCCATTCGGCAAAGGGTTTGCCACTGTGAAAGTATGCCTGTACGTCGGGTCTGATGGTAATGACCTGGCCCCAGCGCTCGAGTTTCTTACCACCTCCGGCATCAATTAATTGGTAATCTGGCCAAGAAGGCGCAACAGCGCGAGGTGTTTGAGACATATTAACGCATTTTAGGGGTTTTCTTGCGACCACCCGTCATTTGGGCCATACGCATTTGATTTTTGGAAGGCGCCATCTGGAGTTGTTGTTGTAACATTTTGATTTGATCGCGCAACATGCCGTTTTTATCGTGTTTTTTGGCTTCTGCAAGCAAGGCTAAAGCTTCTGGACGGCGGCCAGTTTGGGCACAGATACCTGCCAAGTGCATACGGGCAACGGCGTTGTCTTCTTTTTGACGCAAGCCTAAGCCGATGGCTTTGCGCAGTAATTGTTCGGAGGCGGCAAAGCCCAGTTCTTGTGCGCCGAGTACCGCTTTGAGGTACAGAATGTACGCGTGTTGCTTTTTAGGCAATAAATGCGGGTGTGTGATTTTGTTGATATATGCTTTGGCTTTGTCTTGGTTACCGACGCGCATTTGATTGAGCGCAAGGATCATGTTTTCGTTGCGGAAAAATGTCAGGACGATCAGGGCCGTAATGAAAATAAAGAAAATGCCCCAGCCCCAGTGTCCGGATACAAAGAGATAAACATTAAAAAAAGCGGCAACAAGCGCTAAAACGATGCGGATGATAAAAGCAGTCATAAGTTAAGATTCAATAGTGGCAATACATTTGAGTTCGATGGCAATAGGGGTAGGTAGAGAGGAAATCTCGACGGTGGTGCGGCAAGGCAAGTTGTCTTTGAAATACTCGGCGTACAATTTGTTGTAGGTATGGAAATCGCGTTTCATGTTGACCAAAAAGACGGTGACATCTACAAGCTGATCCCAAGAAGAGCCAGAAGCTTCTAGAATGATGCGCACGTTTTCAAATACACTGCGGCACTGCGCTTCAAAATCAAAGGTGATGAAATTACCATTGTGATCGAGCTTGAGACCTGGTACTGAGGAATCATTGGCATCAGAACCAGCAACGCGCGGTCCGACACCAGATAAAAACAACAAATTGCCAACACGGCGTGCGTGCGGGTACAGACCTACTGGTTTGGGAGCGTTGTCTGTAGAGATACGTTCATTTACTGACATTTCACGGAATTTACGCAAATATAGGGAAAGGCGAGCGATTTAAGCCGAACTC
Source organism: Bacteroidota bacterium (assembly GCA_041168605.1). GTDB lineage: Bacteria > Bacteroidota > Bacteroidia > Flavobacteriales_D > Crocinitomicaceae > UBA952. The sequence goes on from JBEEKN010000004.1 coordinate 44,308, forward strand.
GGGTGTAAACCCTAGTGAAAAGAACAGATTATTCATTAATTTCGTGGGGCATGAGCAGCGCAAGCCACATAGAACTTTCACTTGTCATTCCGACCTTCAACGAGGAAGGCAATGTGCAACGCTTGTACAGCGAGCTGCGCCTCGTTTTGGAGCAACTCCAAATTGTAGACTACGAAGTCATTTTTATTGACGACGGCAGCTCAGACGCATCGCTTTTGCGCATCGAGGAGTTGCGGGCCCAAGACGCACACGTTCATTACCTACAATTCAGCCGCAATTTTGGTCACCAGCATGCGCTCAAGGCAGGCCTAGACCACGCCCGTGGCGCCGCTGTGATTAGCTTAGACGCAGACCTCCAGCATCCGCCTGCACTTATCGCCGACATGGTACAGTTGTGGCGCGCTGGCGCTGAGGTGGTGTACACGCGTCGCCAAGACAAACAAAACGTTGGCTTTTTCAAGAAAATGAGCGCAAAAGCCTTTTATTGGTTGGCCAATCGCCTTTCTGAAGTCCCGATAGAAGAAGGTACCGCCGATTTTCGCTTGCTCGACCGCAAAGTAGTGGCCGCCATCAAATCTTTTAAAGAATCGCATTTGTTTTTGCGCGGCCTGATTCCAACCTTAGGTTTCAAGCAAGTTGCCCTAGACTACCAGCCCGCTGCGCGCTTCAGTGGTCAAAGCAAATATTCGCTGGCCAAAATGTTTCATTTTGCCATCAATGGCATTACTTCCTCCAGTGCTAAACCGCTGTATTTTTCGATCTATCTCGGCCTCTTTTTTGCCTTTTTGGCGTTCGTTTACGGATGCTACGCAATTTACATTGCCGTGTTTACCGATGCGGCCATCACCGGCTGGACCTCCCTCATAGCCTCGGTATTATTCATCGGTGGCATCCAAATGATCCTCATCGGAATTGTTGGCATTTATTTAGGCAAGCTTTTTGTGCAAAGCAAGCAGCGCCCCACTTACATCATCAAAACAGAAACCCTTACCTCAGTTGCTCCTCATGAAGGCTAAATATCTTTTTCTCTTGCTGTTGCTGCACCTTGGCATGATGGCCAATGCACAGATCCCGATGGGCAGCTGGAAATTCCACGTGGCGAGTGCAAAGGCAATCGATATCGTCTCAGATGGCGAGCGCATTTTTACCGCACTCGAAAACGGCCTTTATATCTACAACCCATATACCGAAGAAGGCGTCCTGAAAACCGCCCTAAATGGTTTGTCAGACATCGCCATCTCTTGTTTGTACCATGATCGCACCGCCGATGCCATCTACATTGGTTACGCCAACGGCAACATCGACAAATGGCAGGCCGGACAAATCACCAACTTACCCGCCATCAAATTGGCGCAAATCACCAATTCAAAGCGCATCAATAAATTTGAGCGCTCCGGGGCCTATATTTATGTGGCCAACGATTTCTCGATTGTCTTGATCGATGTCGCCAAAGAAGAAATCAAAGACACCTACTATCCAACCAATGGCCTTGAGGCCATTGTCGATGTAGCGCTCACACAAGATTCTATTTTTGCGCTCACTTCAACGCAAATGCTCAAAGGGCTGCGCACTAACCCCGCCTTACCCGACTACTCACAATGGGATCGCGACTTGCGTTTTCCGTATCAGTCTGAAAACAAATACAAAGAGCTACAAACTTTCAATCAACAATTTTGGGTCTTGCGTACCAACGACGCTTATGGGCAAGATTCCGTTTTTCGCTTAGAGAACAATTTGTTGGTCAACGTCATTAACGAACCATTTAGTTACCAAATCAATAGCATCCATGTGCTGGGTACAGAGATGGGTATTTCTATGGACGGCGGCATTCTATTTTACAACGCAAGTGGTGTACAATTGAATTCCTATTCTGCAAGCCTGCTAGACCGCTGGATCAACCCTTCGCGCGTGTGTCAGCTCGGCAACTCTTATTGGACTGCAGACCAAGCTTGGGGCCTACAGGAGCATCCAAACGCCTTTACTTGTAAGCGCTATCCAATTGAAGGGCTGGCCAACCAGTACGTTTATGCCATGGATTGGCAAGAAGGTGTTTTGGCTGTTGGTTCGGGTCGTTTGGAGGGTGAAATAGCACCTGCATTTACGCGCAACGGTATTCATATTCTCGAAGAAAACCAATGGCGCTTTCACAATACGCCAACGGTAACTACCTGGGATTTCAATGCACTCTGGGATTTTATCGGTGTCGCCGTGAACCCTAAAAACCCAAAGGAAATTGCAGCGGGCACCTATTCATTTGCGCCTTTAACACTCTTCAATGAAACAGATACTTTGGTTTTCAATCAAAATAATTCTCCATTAGAGCCCGTTTCTTTAGGCAATGGTTGGTCTTTGGTTTCTGGTCTAAAGTTTGACGCAAAAGGCAATTTGTGGAGTGTTAATGGCTACACAGATCGACCGCTCAAAGTGCGCAAAGCAGATGGCGTATGGGCGAGCTATTACCTGGGTGCAGGGGCGGCCAACAAAATGACCACCGACATTGAAATTGATTTCCAAGACAATATCTGGATGGGTACCTATGCCAATGGGCTCGTCGGTTTGCAGCACCAAGGCACCCTAGATGACCTCAGCGACGACAAAACCATTCAACTCACCACCGGCGAATTGCTCGGCGCACTGCCTTCCAACAAAATCACCGCTTTGGCCGCAGATTTTGACGGCGAGCTCTGGATTGGCACCGATGCCGGTTTCGCCGTCTTGTACAATGCCAACGGCAGCTTTACTGCAGGTGCGGGTAATTTTGACGCCCAGCGCATCCTGATTCCATTTGAAGGTAATTTTGAAGAAGTGCTCGGCGACGCCAACATCACCGATATCGAGGTAGATGGCGGCAATCGCAAATGGATGTCCACAGCCAATGCGGGCTTGGTGTTACTCTCAGCAGATGGTACTCAAATCATTGCCCAATACAACGAAGATAACTCCCCACTTATTTCCAACACCATCTACGACATCGAACTCAACCACACCACAGGTGAACTTTATATCGTAACCGACAAAGGCTTGGTGTCTTTTCGTATAGACGCAACTTATGAGGACGCCACCTATGAATCCCTCAATGTTTTTCCTAATCCTGTGAAGCCAGATTATTTTGGCCCAATTACCGTTCAAGGCCTCCGTTACAACTCAGATGTCAAAATCACTGACGCAGGCGGCAACTTGATTTATAAAACGCAATCCAATGGGGGCACAGTAACCTGGGATGGTCAAAATCTGAATGGTGAAAAAGTGCCAACCGGCGTTTATTTCTTCTGGACTGCCAATAACTACCAAGGCGGCGAGCGCAAAGTAGCTAAGGTTCTCGTGATCCGCTGATATGGTAGGTTTTGACTTTCTATCTCCGCTCTTGGAATTATCTGCTGCCATCTTAGGCTTCATTTATGTCTATCTCATTGCCACTGAAAAATCAATAGGATGGTTCTTCGGCATCATCAGCGCCTTTTTGTACGCCATTTTTTTCTACCGAATGGATACTTGGGGCTTGTTTAGCCAGCAAATTGCCTATATCATTTTAGGTTTTTACGGATTATTTACGTGGTCCGATCAAAAAGAAGCCTTGCCTGTTCGGTCAATGGGGAAAGCAATCTGGATTTGGGTTTTATTGAGTTTCTTGGTTGGTATTTTGTTTTTCTCTCTTGTCTTGTGGTTTGAATTCGGCGTTAAATTGACGTTCTCCATTTATTTATTATATGCCTGGCGAGAAGCACTAGACGCGCAGTTCTTTGTATTTTCCTTACTCGCCACTTGGCTCACGACCAGAAAGGTTCTTGAGAACTGGTTGGTTTGGATTGTCGTGAACATCGTTGGGGTCATTTGGTTCTGCACCGAACATTGGTGGTCTACCGCCATTTTGTATTTCGCCTATCTCTTACTTGCTTTTAACGGCTATAGAAAATGGAAAAAGCAGCTCTCCGCATAGCATTTACTGGGCCAGAGTCTAGCGGCAAAACAACGCTTGCTGCGTGGCTTTCTTCGTTTTTAGAACTGCCATTTATAGAGGAATACGCCAGAATGTATTTAGCCGACAAAACGAGCTACATCCAACAAGATTTGGATGCCATGGCCCAGCAACAAGTAGCAAATTGGCCCAAAGGCGCCTTGATAGCCGATACCGAAATGCATGTTTTTCAGGTTTGGTCACAAGTAAAGTATGCTGAGGTAAGTCCGATTGTTAGCGAACTTTTGAAAGCACAACAATTTGACCATTATTTTTTGTGTGCCCCGGATATCCCTTGGGAAGCCGACCCCCTCAGAGAAAACCCTTTGAACAGAGAGATGCTGTTTGGTTTATATCGCGAACAACTTGAAAAATATGGCCGCAATTTTACCATTCTCACTGGCAATTTAGAAAATCGGCAAGAACTGATCAAAGTCAGTATTTCTCAGCTCTTGAATCCGTAATTTTGTACCATGAAACGGATTCTTTTTCTAGTTGTATTTTTCCTCATTTTGGTGCCAATTGGCTATTATTTCTTAAGTGATCAAAGCAAGGTAAAGCCGCTTCCGGTGATCAATCCGATAGACGTACAGCAAGATATGGTAGACCCCGAAATGCTGCGCATGGGCAAAGGACATCGCATTGGCGCGTTTCGTTTTGAAAACCAAGATGGCATATGGATCAGCGACGCAGACATGAAAGGCAAGGTGAGCGTTGTGGAATATTTCTTTACGACATGCAAGAGTATTTGCCCCATCATGAACAGCCAAATGCAACGCATTCAGCGCAAGTTTGCTACTGAAAAAGACGTCCGTATTTTTAGTTTTACCGTAGACCCCGATACAGACACAATTGCGCAAATGAAGCGTTACGCCACGGCCCACAATGCCAAAGCAGGGCAATGGCATTTTTTGACTGGAAAAAAAGCCGATTTATACGGCCTAGCTAGGCGCTCGTTCTTTATACTGAAACCTGCAGAAGCGCAGAATCTAGGCGATGCCGGCAGCGATTTTATCCATACCAATAATTTTGTCTTGGTAGACCAAAAACTGCGCATCAGAGGCTATTACGACGGCACCAATCCGAAGGAAGTAAGTCTACTCCAAGCACATATCGCGCAACTGCTCAACGAGCCTCAATAAAGGCATTTTCTTTTTGCCTATCTTTGTACCCAAATGAGACAACCAAAGAAAACAGGTGCAAAACCTAAAGTAAGCGGTGCCAAAGATGCACCAAAGGTGAGTGCCCGTGACAAGCGCAAATACATCGATTACAAAATCAAAGTCAAAAAAGGCGACCCCTTGCCTAGTTTCCGCGAAGATGCCATTCGCCTCAATAAGTTTTTATCCAATGCAGGGATTTGTTCGCGTCGCGAGGCAGATGTCCTCATTGAAACAGGCGTGGTATCAATTAACGGTGTTATTATCACAGAATTAGGCTACAAAGTCAAGCCCGGAGACGCAGTACAATACGATGGCGAAACCATCACAACCGGTACCAAACGCTACGTTTTGCTCAATAAACCAAAAGGTTATATTACTGCCATCGACGACCCTCGTGGCCGTAAAACTGTCATGACCCTCGTGAGCAAAGCTTGTCGTGAGCAAATCTTCCCAGTTGGCCGCATGGAACGCGAAACCACCGGCCTGATGCTCTTCACCAACGATGGCGACATGATGAAAAAACTCATGCACCCGCGCTACCACGCGCGCAAAATTTACCATATCGAGACCAACAAAGCGGTATCTCGCGAAGACATCGAAAAAATGACGCGCGGCATCGACCTCGACGACGGTCGATTCAAAGCTGAGGCAGCAAGTTTTGTGGAAGGCGGCGCAAGCAACGAAATTGGCGTAGAAATCCGTTCGGGCAAAAACCAAGTTGTTCGCAGAATGGTAGAAGCGCTTGGCTATCAAGTCATCAAGCTAGACCGCGTCATGTATGCTGGCCTTACCAAAAAAGATTTACCGCGCGGCTATTACCGCCACCTCACCGAACAAGAAGTTGCGTTCTTAAAGATGTCTAAATGAAAAAATGGGTATTTTTTGGCTTGTTAATTCTCGGCGCTACCATTATCGGATGGTTTGTCAAGGGGTATGTTTCTGAAGAAAAATTTGCATACACGAGTCAAAACCCCAATGCCGCTTTCTTTTACCCGCTAGACACCGTTCCAAAAATCTATCAATACCGCAACATTGCAAACGGTTTAGACGAAGAATTTCATCGGATTTATACCGTTGAAGATGCACTGGGCCCCCATCTTATTGTGGAGGTTTATGCTGGCGATGGCCGTTTGCGCGAAGCCATCAATTACAACATAGACTCACTCGTTGTGCAGGACCACATGGTTGTCAATCGCGAGCAAAGCAAAGAAAAGGCGCTGCTCTACAAGAACCAATTTTTTCCGTTCGACCTTCATAAAGAAACTTGGTTTGCGTCTAAATTTAGTGGGGTAACTGACTCTACGGTCATTCTCCAAGAGGTATTTCGTAAATTCCAAAGCAAGCAGACAACTCGTGTTTTGGCTAAAAAGAAGGCCTCATCGCTACTTTTTAAAGACAAAATCCGCCGCACAGTACTCAATCCCTTCACCAGAACAGAAAAAGAAGTGATAGGCCTGCAGTACAGTATTTTTGCCGAGGGCTACGGACTCGTGGCTTGGCACAACCGTAACAAGTCCATTCATTTTCGTTTAGAACGCATTCTGACCCAAAAGGAGTGGATTCAAATTATCGCCCGATGAAACAACTTATCATTTTTTCGCTGTTCCTTTTTTTAGGAGCAAGCGCACAGGCTCAATACGGCAATCAAAAAAAATCAACAGGTCCGGGAACACTCTTCTTTTATTGGGGCTATAACCGCAGTATTTATACCCCCAGTACCATTCGCTTTATTGGCCCGGGTTATGATTTCAAACTCCAAGGCGTTGAGGCTGCAGACCGCCCCTCGACCGATTTCAATGAGTACATCAACTTAAAAACCTTTACGGTACCACAATTCGATGTACGTGTGGGTTATAATTTCAAGCGCAATTGGGCAGTCTCTCTAGGTTACGAGCACATGAAATACGTCATGAAACACGGGCCCACTTATTATTTGAGCGGCACCATTAGCCCTGGGATTGATCAAGCGACAGGCTTATCAGGCACTTACAGCGGCGACTCCATCACCACCAATGAAAACACCTTTCATTACGAAAACACCAACGGGCTCAATTACATCAATGTGCAGCTCACCAACGTGTTCAAGGTCTACAAAACTGAGAAAGGCAACTTTGCATTAACAACACTCATGGGTGTAGGGGCAGGCCCGGTGCTTTCTTACAATGACTTTACTTTTGCGGGCGAGAAGTCCATGGAAACCGTTTCGCTTTCGGGCGTGGGTGCATCTGGGCACTTTGGATTGCGCGCAGAGTTTTTCAAGCATTTATTTGTGGCAGCGAACGTGCAAGGTGGTTTTATTGGCCAGTACCGTGTCAAAACCCGCCCTAACGACTACGATTCTCATGCCAAGCAAGCATTCTTATATGGCCAGCGCGACATCGTAGTGGGCGCATTATTCTATTTGAATCAAGCTGACAAATGCAATACCTGTCCAAATTGGTAAAATGAAATACCTGATTGTCGGTTTAGGAAATCCTGGCGCTGAATACCTTGAAACACGCCACAACATTGGCTTCAAGGTCTTGGATGAGCTTGCCGCTGATCTCGGCGCTTCCTTTTCCTTAGATAAAGCGGCGTTTAGAGCAGAGGCTAAATACAAAGGTCGTCAGCTTATTTTGATCAAGCCGATTACTTTCATGAACTTATCCGGAAAAGCGGTCAATTATTGGCTGCAAACCGAGAAAATCCCCGTTGGCAACTTGCTGGTCATTACCGACGACATCGCCTTGCCCTTTGGCACCTTGCGCATGAAAGCAAAAGGAAGCGACGGCGGCCATAACGGGCTCAAAGACATCCAAGCCTTGCTCAAAACCCAAGAATATCCGCGTTTGCGCTTTGGTGTAGGTGCTGACTTTTCGAAAGGTCGCCAAGCCGATTACGTTTTGGGTAATTGGAAACCCGACGAAGATAAAGCCCTTCCAGAAAGGATCCAAACGGCCGCTTCTGTAGCCAAGAGTTTTGTTTTTGATGGCTTACCAATGGCCATGACCAACTGGAACAATAAGTAGCCACGTCATATTAAGCTATTGTTAACTGCTTTTTTTTATTTATCTTGCGGTAAACTACTAGCTAATGAAACACAGTTACTTACTGCTTTTCGCCCTGTTTCAATTCCCCATCTTTGCACAATATTGCACCAACGTAGGCCCTTCAAGCACCGTAGATTCTAATGTAGAAAGCGTTGTAATGAGCGGCGTGGTGGGCACCATCAATTATGTGGGTTGCCCGGGTGTTGTTGGGCTGCACGACCTCTCGCAAAGTGTCAATGTATCGCTCAACGCCGGTGGCACGTATACCATTTCTGTCAAATTTGGAACCTGCAGCGGTAATTATGCCGGAGTAGGTGAAGCCTGGATAGATTTTGATCAGAACGGAAATTTCGATGCTTATGAAAGCTTGGGTACATGGGCCGGAACGCCACCGGCGCTTTTACAAAATTGGACTTTTTCGGTTCCGCCCAATGCCGTAAACGGCATCACCCGCTTGCGCGTGATGCAGCGTGAAGCGGGCACCCTACCACTCAACCCTTGTGGAACTTTTACTTGGGGTTCGGTTACTGATTTTGGCATTACCCTCACCAATGGCCTAGACTGCACGGGTTATCCTGGCGATGACGCAAACGATCCGATTGTGGTCGGTGCACTTCCGTATACAGACACGCGTTCGACAGAAGTCTGTTACTCCAACCAAAACTACGTGTATCCTTCGCCAGACATCTACTATTATTTTGAGCCCAATCCGTTGCTTGCCGAGGTCAATGTCTCGCTTTGCGGCGCCAATTTTGATACTTTTTTGAGTGTTGTGGACCTAAATGGGAATGTGGTGGCCTACAACGACGACGCACCCGAATGTGCGCCACAATCTGCTTTATCCTTCGATGCAGCTGATTTGGGTCCATTGTATATTATTGTTGAAGGATGGGGCGCATTCAATGGCGACTACACCTTGCAAATCAACGCAAGTTATGTCGGTCTCGAAACCGCCGAGCTCAAAGCATTCAATGCGTATCCAAACCCTAGTCAAGGCTCATTGCACCTCACGGCAAATACCGGCGCGTATCAATTTTTGGATCTGCAGGGGCAATTACTACAAACTTTAGACACCCAACAACAGGACGTTTTTAATATGGAGAATTTGAAAGCGGGGGTGTATATCCTAAAACAACAAGAGACAGCGCGCATACAAAAATGGCAGAAGTTATGAGGCATTTTGTTTTATTGCTTTGTTTGGCATTAGCACCGCAACTAGCTGCTCAATTTTGGATACAAAAATCGAGTTTGGGGGCTGTTGGTAGGCACCGCGCCACTGGTTGTGCCACCTCGCACAGGGGTTACATTGGCTTGGGTCACGTGAATGGCTCAGGGCAAGATATCTCCTATAAAGATTGGTGGGAGTACGATCCCGCCTCCGATACCTGGACTCAACGGGCAAATTTCCCCGTGAGCACGCATGGCGCTGTATCATTTGTGGTAGACAACTGCCCAGTTGTGGGTGGCGGATCAGCTTTGAGCACGCAGTTTTATAAGTTTGATCCTGCTCAAAATACCTGGACGCCAATTGCCAATTGTATCTTACCCAATCCGGGCGATAGCCAAGGGTTTGCGATAAACAACCGCGGTTTTGTGTATCAAGCCAACCAATTGGCTAAGTACAACCCTAATACCGACACTTGGTCTTTGTGTGCAAATGCGCCTATGTCTTTTGGGCAATGGACGTGTTCATTTGTGATTGAAGGGAGCGCCTTTATCAAAGGCGGCGCGCAGCTCTGGGAATACAAACCGCTGCACGACCAATGGCTGCAACGCGCGAGTTTTCCGGGTGTTTCTACCGGCGGAAGCGCAGGATTTGCGATTCAACAACGCGGCTACGTGACTTCTGGTTATGTCGGCGGTTTGTCGGTTGTTACGGAGCAGGTTTGGTCTTTTCATCCGGCGACGAATACTTGGCAGCAAGAAATTGATTTCCCTGGTTCTAAACGCAGATTTATTGTTGCTTTTGCCATTCACGACCGCGGTTACATTGGTACAGGCACCAACGGCATCAACTTCAATGACTTCTGGCAGTTCAACCCTACAGACAACACTATTGGTATAGAAGAAGCAACACCAGAGGTAAGTATATTTCCTAATCCATTTACAGATATGGTGTGTGTGAAATCCTCTTTTCTTCAAACGACAGATGGTTCAATCGCTATATATGATTTAAATGGAAAACTGATACTTGAAGTTCCGCATCTCTATTTTCAACAAAACATCGATTTATCTTCTTTGCAGCCGGGAACCTATATTTTGAAAATCAGTCAAGGAAATCAAATCATTTACCAAGAAAAATTGATGAAGCGATGAGGTTGTTTTATTTATGCTTGGTTTTTCTTCCTTTTTGGAGTGCTGCTCAGTATAACACCTGGACAAAACTCAATGATGTCGGCATGGGCAAGCGCGAACGCTCCACTGGTTTTTCGATAGGTGGTTTGGGTTATTTGTGTGGAGGCTTGGATACCGCTGAGGTCATCCATAAAGATTTATGGGCTTATGATCCGCAGACAGACGCATGGACGCAAAAAGCAGATTTGCCTGGGTCGGCTCGCCGCGATGCCATCTCTTTTGTGGTCAATAACTTTGCTTTTGTGGGCTCTGGAATGGACAGCATATCGGGGCCAACTGGCAACACCCTCAAAGATTTTTGGCGCTACAACCCAACAAGCAATTCCTGGTCGGCAATTGCTGATTTTCAGGGGGCTGGTGGAGAAGGCGTCTATTTTGCCACGGGTTTTGCTGTTGGTGGAAAAGGCTACCTCTGTGGCGGTAAAACAGGTCCAAATCTGTACAGTAGTCAACTTTGGGAATACAAGCCTGGAAACAATCAGTGGATCCAACGGGCTAGCTTCCCCGGAGGGGTTCGCTACCAAATGTCTTCTTTTGTAGTGGGCTCGAAAGCTTATGTTGGCATGGGAACCGATCAAAATATTTTCAAAAAAGACATGTATTGTTATGACCCTGGCGCCAATACTTGGCAAACAATTGCTCCTTTCCCAGGCTATGAACGCAGCGCAGCGAGTACTTTTACTTTAGAAGGGCGTGGTTTCGTTTGTTTGGGTAACAACGGCGGCTTGCTTTCAGATGTAATCGAGTACAATCCCGAATCCGATACCTGGACCCTCAGAGCAGCCTTTGGCGGCAGTGAAAGAAAAAGCGCCGTCTCTTTTGTGATCGACAACAAGGCGTACGTGGGTACCGGAAAAGGATATTCTGGCAAAAAAGACAGTTGGTATGTCTATGCGCCATCGAATTATGCAGCACTAGAGGAGTTAGAAGTAACATTAAGCATCTATCCGAATCCGGTATGTACAGACCTTACAATTAAAGGCCTGACTTCATTTGTTGAGGATGTAAAAATCTACAATGCAATGGGGATTGAAGTTCTTCAATTGGAGGCCACTTCAGCTTATAGCTCAGCTATTGACTTAAGTATGTTGCCTGCCGGTAGTTACGTACTCTATTTTGGCTTTGCTGATGGTCAGTCACTCACCAAAAAAATCATCAAGATATGAGTAAGTTCATTTTACTGTTGTGTGTGATTTTTACTTCCAAGCTAACTGCTTTTGGACAAGATTATTGGTTGCCAAAAGACACCGTTAATGGCGCACCTAAATCGGCCGCGAGTGCTTTTGTGATTGAGAACCGCGCTTATTTAGTAGCCGGTACCGACGACTTCGAATACAAAAGAAAAATGTATTCTTATCGCGCAGATCAAAATGATTGGGACAATGAAGTTTCTTTAGGTGGCGATGGCGGCGATGGCTTGGCGCGCGTGGGAGCAACTTCTTTTTCTTTGCAGCACGAAGGTCAAACCAAAGGGTATGTAGCCCTGGGTCAGACGCAAACTATTGCGTTTATGAATGACTTATGGGAGTACGACCGCAGTACCGAAGCTTGGACACAAAAAGCAAATTTTACAGGCGCACCAAGACGAGAAGCCGTTAGTTTTGTTGTGGGTAACCAAGCATTTGTAGGCACAGGAAATAGTGCAAATGGGTTCTTAAATGATTTTTATACCTATGACCCAACAAGCAATAGTTGGGCGCAAATCAGTGATTTTGCAGGTACAGCTCGCCGCGCAGCAGTAGGCTTTTCAATGGAAAACTATGGTTTTATCGGAACGGGAGACGACGGCACACTGCGCAACGATTTTTGGATGTACAATCCACAAACTGACCAATGGATTCAAAAAGCAAATTTCCCTGGAGGAGCGCGCTCAGGTGCCTGCGGTTGGGCTGCTTTTCCGGTTTGCTATTTAGGGACGGGTCAAGACGCCAACTATACGTATCACCGCGACCTCTGGGAATTCAACTACTTTTTGAACAATTGGACCCAACGCGCCGACCTTCCTGGCCCGGGCAGAAAAAATGCGGTAGCGTTTTATTTGGATGGTTGGGGTTATATCGGAACGGGCTACAACAACGGTACTTTCTACGACGACCTCTGGGCTTATAGCGGCACCGCTGCAGTTGCCGAGCAACAAGCATTGACGCTCAAGGTATTTCCAAATCCAAGTTCAGATTTTATTGCCATTGACGTCCAAACAAACGCCCCCAACTTAGCGCTATACAATCAATTGGGTCAAAAAATGGCTGTTAGTGTTCAAAAAACGGGTTCCAAATTAAACGTAGATATCCGCCAATTGCCAGCCGGCTTGTATTACCTCCAAATAAACGGCGATAAGCAACAGCAAAGCGCTACTTTTGTCAAATGCAACGGTTCTTATTAATCTTCTTTTTGTTGTTTGCTTGCCAGTCTGAGCCTCAAAAAAGCAGCGAATATAACACGGTACAAAAGCAGGTCCATACGCCATCTAAAAAGGGGTTAAAACCGCAAACCAAGCCTGAGAACAGCCATACTTTTGAAATCACAACCCTTCAAAGTGCGAGTGGTTGGGGCTATCAAATCCGTCAAAATGGCAAACTTTTACTCGATCAGCCCAATATTCCGGGAAGGCCAGGAAACGCTGGTTTTCAGAGTCAAGCCGATGCGCAGCATGTGGCAGAATTGGTCAAAACGAAACTCCAGGCAAAAGTCTTTCCACCTACGGTTAGTGAAGACGATTTAAAGAATTTAAACATTCACTAACTTTGCAGCATGAAAAGAATCCGCATCTCGCAAATTTTGGCTGGCCACGAGGCCTTGCTTGATCAAGAAATCACGGTAAAAGGTTGGGTAAGAGCCTTTCGTTCGAATCGTTTTGTACAGCTCAACGATGGTTCTTGTATGGCCAATTTACAGGCCGTTATTGATTTTGAGCAGTGGGATGAAGCGCTATTGAAGCGCATCACTACAGCTGCCGCGCTTTCTTTGAGCGGAAAACTCATCGCCTCACAAGGTGCAGGGCAAGTTGTGGAACTTCAGGTAACAGGTATCGAAATTTTAGGTGATGCCCATCCGGATGAGGTCCAAAAGACAGTCATGCAGCCAAAGCGCCATAGCTTAGATTTTTTGCGCGAGCAAGCGCACTTGCGTTTCAGAACCAACACATTTGGTGCGGTATTCAGAATTCGCCATGCGGTGGCTTATGCCATTCACCAATTTTTCAATGAGCGCGGGTTTTATTACCTACACACGCCAATTATCACGGGTTCGGACGCCGAAGGAGCAGGTGAAATGTTTAGAGTGAGTACACTCGACGCCAAAAACCCGCCTTTGAACGAAGACGGAAACATCGATTACAAACAAGATTTCTTTGGCAAGCCTGTCAACTTAACGGTATCGGGCCAGCTAGAGGCCGAGTTGGCTGCTACAGCACTTGGGCAGGTCTATACTTTTGGCCCTACGTTTAGGGCAGAAAACTCCAACACGTCGCGTCACCTCGCGGAGTTCTGGATGATCGAGCCAGAGGTTGCCTTCAACGACCTCCAAGACAACATGGACCTCACCGAAGAATTCCTGAAATATATTGCAGCTTATGTACTAGAAAATTGTGCGGCCGATGTACAATTTTTACATGAACGCGATGCCCAAGAGCAAGCGCAAAAACCAGCCAACGAGCGCCACGAAATGGGCCTTGTGGATCGCCTCAAATTTGTAATAGAAAACCCATTCAAGCGCCTCACTTACACCGAAGCCATTGACGTTTTATTGAATTCTAATCATTACAAGAAAAAGAAATTCAAGTATCCAGTAGAGTGGGGCATTGACCTCCAAAGCGAACACGAGCGTTACTTGGTCGAGAAAGAATTCAATTGCCCAGTGATCTTAACGGATTATCCAGCAAAAATCAAGGCCTTCTACATGCGCCTCAACGAAGACGGTAAAACGGTTGCGGCCATGGACGTACTTTTCCCCGGAATTGGCGAAATTGTAGGCGGTTCGCAGCGCGAAGAACGTTACGATATTTTGGTACAGAAGTGCGAAGAGTTTGGCATTCCTGCTGAAGAACTTTGGTGGTATTTTGACACCCGCCGTTTTGGAACGGTTCCGCATGCTGGCTTTGGGCTAGGTTTTGAACGCATGGTGATGTTCGTGACGGGCATGTCTAACATCCGCGACGTCATTCCATTCCCACGCACACCATTGAACGCAGAATTTTAACGGTTTTCAGCGTTTTTATCGGGAATATTCTTTGGTTTATTTACCCAAAGCGTGCTTGCCGGCAATGAAGCCTGTCGTCCAGGCAGCCTGGAAGTTGAACCCTCCGGTGATGCCGTCTATATCTAACACCTCACCTGCAAAAGACAATCGTGGGAACTTTTTGCTTTTCATGGTCTGAAAATCAATTTCACTCAAAGCGACGCCACCTGCTGTCACAAATTCTTCTTTGAAGGTTGTTTTGCCTTGCACCTCAAAGCGGTCATTGATCAAGGTATTGATCAGTTTATTGATTCCTTTTTTGCCAATTTCTGCCCAACGAAGCTCAGCGGAGATCTCTGCGCGTTCGAGTAAGTGGTTCCAAAGTCGATTGGTAAGTGGTGTGGGGTTCCAGTTGCTGAGTTTTTTGGCGCTGTGTTGAACGCTGGTATCCAAGAGTTCTTGGCGAAGTGGCTCTTCCTTTTTTTGATCGAGCCAATTGACCAAGATATGAAAGTGATAGGTTTTCTCGGCAAGTAAGCGCGCTCCCCAAGCGGAGAGCAGCAAGACGGCTGGGCCGCTCATACCCCAATGCGTGATGAGTAAAGGCCCTTGTCCGCTTAGTTTAGTGCCTTCAATTTTGACCGTTGCATTGGGCACAACCGTACCCATGAGTTCGCAGATCGGGTTTTTGGGCATATTGAAGGTAAATAACGAAGGAAGCGGCTCGATTATTTCTAGTCCGATAGACTCAAGCCAAAGAAGACTGCTTCTTTTGGGATGCCCACCAGCGCAGATAATGACTTGGTCATAGGTCTGTATCTCTTCATTGTTCTGAATGGATACATTTTCACTGTTGACTACAATATTGGAAATATGTTGTTGGGTATGCAGCTTGACGCCGAGTTGTCTGCAGGTATTCAGAAAGCAATCAATGATGACCTGCGAGTCATTGGCCAACGGAAAAATGCAGCCGTCTGGATATATTTTGAGTGGTATGCCGTGGCTTTCAAACCATTGAATGGTATCTGTAGCTGCAAACTGATGAAAAGCCTTGCGCAGCTGGGTGCTGCCTCTTGGGTAGGCTTTGGAGAGTTCGTTGATATCTGGGCTGTCGTGGGTCACATTGCAGCGTCCGCCGCCCGAAATTTTTACTTTGGACAAGAACTTATTGCTTTTTTCTAGAAGGCAAACGCTGGCATCTGGCCAATGCTGTTTGGCAGCAATCGCTGCAAAAAAACCAGCAGCACCTCCTCCAATGATGGCAATTTTTGGCGTGCTGCTCATTAGTAAATTTTGTTGATGATCCATTTTCGGCCATTGAACACGGCTCCCTGTTGTTCTTTTTTGCCTTTGAGGGCTTGAAAAAGTGGTGCGTCGGTACTCATGCAAAAAACGGTCATGGTGTCAAATTGGAGTTGTCCGTATGGGACGCTGCAGTAGTACCAATTGTGGTCGGATTCAAAAAGTGCACCGTTTTGTATTTGGGCGAAGGCAGCGCTCGGATCCATTTTTTGCAGGGCTTGTAGTTGTTGTTGGGCGAGTGCAATTTGCTTGTCGAGTTTTTCAATTTCGATTTGTGCAATGGCAATTCCGACTTCGTGTTTGTCGCCGGCAGACCCCTTGCCGCTTTCTGAACTTTCTATACTTAATTGGCTTCGTTGGAGTTGCAGCGCAGATTTCCGACTTTCCAGTGCGTTAAATAAATGGTCGTGGAGCCTTGTTTTGAGGGTCATATCTTGCAAAAATAGCCCGATTTGTCGTAAATTCGCGACTTTACAAAGCAAACGTTCATGAAAGCAAAATATCCTGAGTACAAAGGATTAAATCTCCCCAATGTCGCTGCCAGCGTTCTTGAAAAATGGCAAAAAGAATCCATTTTTCAGCAATCGGTTGCTCAGCGCAATGGTGCACCTTCTTTTGTCTTTTATGAAGGGCCGCCTTCTGCCAATGGCTTACCGGGTATTCACCACGTCATGGGCCGTGCCATCAAAGATATCTTTTGCCGTTACCAAACGCTCAAAGGCAAGCAAGTACACCGCAAGGCGGGCTGGGACACCCATGGTTTGCCCGTAGAACTCGGTGTCGAAAAAGAACTCGGCATCACTAAAGAAGACATCGGCACCAAAATTTCCGTAGACGCCTACAACGACGCTTGCAAAGAAGCCGTCATGCGCTACACCGATATCTGGAACCAACTCACCGAAAAAATGGGTTATTGGGTCGATATGCAAGACCCGTATATCACCTACACGCCCAAATATATGGAGACCGTATGGTGGTTGTTGGCCCAACTCTACAACAAAGGATTGTTGTATAAAGGCTACACCATTCAACCTTACTCGCCCAAAGCAGGCACGGGGCTCTCTTCACATGAGCTCAACCAACCGGGTTGCTACAAAGATGTCAAAGACACCACTGTTGTGGCTATGTTTGAGTTATTGGGTGCTCAAGCGCTCCCTTTTGAGGCTCATTTCTGCGAAAAAACACATTTACTCGCCTGGACCACCACACCCTGGACGCTTCCTTCCAATACAGCACTTACGGTGGGTCCGCAAATTGAATATGCGGTTGTCGCGACCCACAACCAGTATACATATGAACCCATGCAAGTGATCCTCGCCAAAAATCTGGTGGCGTATCAATTTGCGAAAGGTTTTGTTGCAGTGGAAGATACCGCAGACCTAGCCACCTACACGGCCGGCGATAAGCAAATTCCTTACGCGGTTTTAGGCACTTGCAAAGGTCAAGACCTGATCGGGCTCAAGTACCAACAGCTCTTGGCTTATGCGCAGCCGGCAGAAAATGCCCAAGCAGCATTTAGGGTCATTGGTGGAGACTTCGTGACGACCGAAGACGGCACCGGAATTGTACACACCGCTCCAACTTTTGGTGCAGATGACGCCCGTGTGGCGGCTGAAGCCGGTGTGCCAGGGCTGCTCGTCACAGACGAGCGCGGCAACCTCGTTCCACTCGTCGACCTCCAAGGCCGCTTCAGACCTGAAGTAGGGCCATATGCCGGCATGTATGTCAAAAACGAATACTACGACGCTGGCCAAGAGCCAGAGCGCTCAGTAGACGTCCAAATTGCGATCCAATTGAAAGAAGAGGGCAAGGCCTTCAAAGTAGAAAAATACGAACACTCGTATCCACACTGCTGGCGCACAGACAAACCGGTTTTGTATTACCCATTAGACTCCTGGTTTATCCGTGTCACCGATCAAAAAGACCAACTTGTTGCCCTCAACAAAGAAATCAACTGGAAACCAGAGGCTACTGGTACTGGCCGCTTTGGCAAATGGCTTGAAAACGCCAATGACTGGAACCTCTCGCGTTCGCGCTATTGGGGAATTCCCATTCCTATTTGGTCCAGCGAAGAAGGCGATGAGCGCATTTGCATCGATTCAATTGCCACACTCAAAAATGAAATTGACAAGTCAGTTAGTGCTGGCTTCATGACCGAAAATCCTTTTGCGGCTTTCGAACCAACTGATTTCTCCAACCAAAATTACGAGCTCATCGACCTCCATAAGCACCAGGTAGACCCCATCATTTTGGTTTCACCGAGTGGCAAGCCCATGAATCGAGAGGCAGACCTCATCGACGTCTGGTTCGACTCCGGCGCCATGCCGTATGCCCAATTGCACTACCCTTTTGAGAACAAAGCACTCATAGACGACAACCTCGCTTTCCCAGCCGATTTCATCGCCGAAGGCGTCGATCAAACTCGTGGATGGTTTTATACGCTCCATGCCATTTCTACAATGGTCTTCGGACAAAAAGCCTACAAAAATGTAGTTTCCAATGGTTTGGTACTCGATAAAAACGGCCAAAAAATGTCCAAGCGCTTGGGCAATGCCATCGATCCATTTACCACCCTAGACAAATACGGCCCAGATGCCACGCGCTGGTACATGATCACCAACGCTCAACCCTGGGACAACCTCAAATTTGACCTCGAAGGCATTGCAGAAGTACAGCGCAAATTCTTCGGAACACTTTACAACACCTATTCATTCTTTGCGCTATACGCCAATATCGATGGCTTTACTTTTGAAGAAGCGGCCATCGCATTTTCACAAAGACCAGAAATTGACCAATGGGTGCTTTCAAAACTAAACTCCTTGGTAGCTGAGGTAGATGCAGCTTATGCAGCCTACGAACCTACCAAAGCGGGCCGCGCCATCCAAGAATTTGTCACCGAACAACTTTCCAACTGGTATGTGCGCCTGTGCCGCCGTCGCTTCTGGAAAAACGACGACGCTCAAGACAAACTCGCAGCCTACCAGACGCTTTACGCTTGTTTGGAAACCGTAGCGGTATTAGCGGCGCCAATTGCACCGTTTTACATGGATCAGCTGTATTCAGATTTGAATCAAGCCACTGGCAGACAGACTACAACATCTGTACACCTCGCCGATTTCCCTAAAGCCATTAGCGAACAAATGCTGCCAACCTTAGAAACACAAATGGAGTTGGCTCAGAAAACGTGTTCGTTGGTACTGGCCTTGCGCAAAAAGCAGCACATCCGCGTGCGTCAACCGCTACAAAAAATCATGATCCCCGTCTTGAATGCCCAAGAAGCTGCCAATTTCCGCCATGTCACTGAGCTGATCTGTTCAGAGGTCAATGTCAAAGAACTCGAATTACTCACGGATACCGGCATCCTCGTGAAGGCAATCAAGCCGAACTTCAAAACAATAGGCCCAAAATACGGCAAGCAAATGAAGGCCATCAGCCAAGTGGTGCAACAATTTGACCAAAATGACATTGCGCAAATTGAACTGAACCAAGGATGGAAAGGCCAAATTGAAGGAGAGGAAATCAGCTTAGAACTCACCGATTTTGAAATCCAGGCCCAAGATATTCCGGGTTGGTTGGTTGCCAATGAAAATGGCTTAACGGTGGCTTTAGATGTCACGATTTCTGACGAACTAAAGGCCGAAGGCTTGGCGCGTGAAATAGTCAATCGCATTCAGAATTTACGCAAGGAAAGCGCTTTTGATGTCACCGACCGCATCTTGGTGCAGATAGACACAACTGCCGCTATTCAAGCAGCAATTGCAACACATAAAGCTTATATTTGTACAGAGGTCTTGGCCAACGACATTCAATTTACAACGCTTTCTATTGAGAAAACAGAAGAAATTGAAGCGCCTGCCGATACCGCTATTCAACTTTCAAAATAATGCTCATGAACAAATGGTTCCTAGACGATAAAGAAACCCAAACCCTCAGTGGCGCTGCTGTCAAGTGGTTTGATCATCGCTTTTTTGAAATCAAGTTTGAAGGTAAAAAATACCATGGTGAGCTCGTTTCAGACCAATCCGAAACTGGTCAACTCACCATTCGCATCAATCACCGCACGTTTCAGGTCAAGAAAGGCCATCCGCTAGATGCACTAATTGCTGCTATGGGCCTAGACCAACCCAAATTGCGCAAACTCAAAGAAATGCAGGCGCCTATGCCAGGCCGCGTAACGGCAATCCACGTTGAGGTGGGCCAAGAGGTAGAACCCGGAGCACCTTTACTTTCGTTAGAAGCCATGAAAATGGAAAACGTCCTGAAGGCCGAAGGAATAGGAGTGGTTTCTGCGATTTCTATTCAGCAAGGAGATGTTGTCGAAAAAGGCGCGCTCTTGATTGAATTTAGTTGATCGGTTCACTTGCTCCGATTAACTCATTCGTTTACTTGATCCTGATCTGGCATTTTTTGTCTCGATCCAACACAATTTTTGCAGACTCAAAGCTAGGCGCGGAGAACATTTCTCGGGCGTTATTGGAAAAGCCATAGGCCTCTGTTGGTGCCCCAACTAGGTTTTTATCCAGTTTACCGTTTTTGTTCTCGTCGTGGTAAATGGCCAACGCATAGCTGTCTTTTGGTAAGTTTTTGAACTTATAGACATGACTTTTGCCCTCGTGCGTGACCACAACACCTTTGTATTGCTTGCCGAAACTCGGAAAGGAAGCACTTGAATTAAAGAGTCCGATAAATAGCGTTCCTTTGGTATTGGGGATGCCATCTACTTGCACTTCGAGGTCGTAAGTAGTGCCCAAAAGGCCAAGTAAAGAAAAGACGATCAGGAGTTTCATATAGCTACTAACAAACTTAATGTAAAGCTGTTCAACAACCAACGGATTCTCCTAACTTTGTTTTATGAATAAATACGTACTCGTTACAGGCGGTGCGGGCTATATTGGCTCACACACCGTGCTTGCTTTGCAGCAGCAAGGTTATACACCAGTAATTGCCGATGACTTTCGCAATGCCAACAAAATTGTCTTAGCAGGTCTTCGTTCAATTTTAGGTCACGATCCGCTGCTTTATCCGATAGATATCTGCGACAGGCAAGCGCTAACGCAGTTGTTTGACAAATACACTTTTGAGGGCGTGATTCATTTTGCTGCCTACAAAGCAGTTGGCGAATCCGTAGACAAACCGCTGGACTACTATCAGAACAATTTAGT
Organism: Bacteroidota bacterium; assembly: GCA_041168605.1. Lineage (GTDB taxonomy): Bacteria > Bacteroidota > Bacteroidia > Flavobacteriales_D > Crocinitomicaceae > UBA952. The sequence goes on from JBEEKN010000004.1 coordinate 65,450, forward strand.
GGGGCTGATCAACGTGCTTTCTTTATTGCAATCTCATCAAGTGAAGAATTTTGTGTTTTCCTCTTCTTGTACCGTTTACGGCGAACCCAAAGGCGAGAAAGAAGTCAGTGAAACGACCCCAAAGCAATTGCCAGAGTCACCATATGGCTATACCAAATGGATGGGCGAACAAATCATCGCTGATTTTCACCGCAGTGCGCCCGAGATCAAACTCATGAACCTCCGCTATTTCAATCCAGTTGGCGCGCATCCTTCGGCGCTTATTGGCGAGTTCCCGATCGGAAAACCCAATAACCTTTTACCTTTTGTAACCCAAACAGCCATCGGAAAGTATCCGCACCTGACCATTTTTGGCAACGATTACCCTACCCGAGACGGCTCTTGCATCCGAGACTACATTCATGTGCAAGATCTGGCAGAAGCGCACGTTGCGGCCCTAGACTTCTTGTCTAAACAACAAGAAGGGTTGCTAGAGGCGGTGAATATCGGCACCGGCACCGGCACATCCGTACTCGAAATTGTCACGGCATTTGAACGCGTTACCGGCCAGGCCTTGCCGCATGTCATTGGGCCAAGAAGACAAGGCGACGTCATTGAAATTTACGCCAATGCCACCAAAGGTGAGCAACTGCTCGGCTGGAAGGCCCGCCTTGGCATAGGAGATGCGCTGCGCGACGCTTGGGCTTGGGAGCAATACCTCGCGACCTTATGATCATCGATACGCATTCACATCTCTACGCCGAAGAATTCGACCTCGACCGCGCTGAAGTACTGACGCGCGCTGCGCAAACCGGAGTAGGCGCTATTCTGTTGCCAAATATCGATGTTGAAAGCATTGCAGCTTTAGAAAATTTGGCTGACACCACCGCAAATTGCATCCCAATGATGGGCTTGCACCCCACTTACGTCAAAGCCAATTGGCAGCAAGAATTAGCCACCATAGAAAAACAGCTCTTTGCGGCTCCTGAGCGCTATTGCGCCGTGGGTGAAATCGGCTTAGACCTCTACTGGGACGACACCTTTCTCGACGCACAAAAAGAAGTATTTCGGATCCAAGTCCAGTGGGCAAAAAAACTCCAGTTACCCATTGCTATTCATGTGCGCAAGGCATTTGAAGAATTATTTGCCGTGCTCGACGAAGAGTGGACACCTGCGCTCAGCGGTGTTTTTCATTGCTTTACCGGCAGTAAAGAACAAGTGCAGCGCATCTTGAAGTACCAACATTTTTATTTTGGAATTGGCGGCGTATTGACCTACAAAAATGCCGGCTTGGCCGAGGTGGTCAAGGAAATTCCTTTGGACAGGCTACTCTTAGAGACAGACGCCCCTTATTTGTCGCCGGTGCCGTTTCGGGGCAAGCGCAATGAGCCAAGTTACCTCATAGAAGTGGTGACTAAACTCCAAGAAGTATTGGGTCTTAGCGCTGCGCAAATCGAAAAGCTCAGCTCAGACAACGCCATTCGTTTATTCGCTTTAGAAAAATTCCTTACTTTCGAGCATGCGTAAACTCTTACTGATTTATACGGGTGGCACCATTGGCATGATCACCAATGCGCAAACAGGCGCCCTCGAAAGTTTTGATTTCTCGCACCTTTATGGGCATATTCCTGAGCTCAAACGCTTTGAACTCGACATCCAAGTCAAGAGTTTTGACCCGCCCCTAGATTCATCCGAAGTGGGCCCGCATCATTGGCAGCAACTTGCCAGTTGGATTGCATCAAGCTACGATCTTTTTGATGGTTTTGTGATCCTGCACGGTACCGACACCATGGCTTATACCGCAAGTGCTTTGAGTTTTATGCTGCAAGGCCTCCAAAAACCCATCGTATTTACCGGTTCACAATTGCCTATTGGTATCATCAGAACCGACGGCAAAGAAAACCTGATTACAGCCATCGAAATTGCGGCGGCAACTGATGCGCAAGGTGCGCCCATTTTACAAGAAGTTGCGGTTTATTTTGAATATGCTTTGTTTAGAGCCAACCGCAGCTCCAAAGTTTCAGCACATCAGTTTGAGGCTTTTGCCTCTCCAAATTATCCCTTGTTGGCCAAAGCTGGCGTACAAATAGAATGGTTCCATGAACGTTTGTTCAGAACAACGCTCCCTGCTTTGCAGGCGCAATTCGAAGTTTCCAATGAGGTCTTGATTTGGCGACTTTTCCCCGGAATGCCTTTTGAGCACTATGCAAAAGCGCTGAGTTACCCCGACATCAAAATTTTGATCATCGAAACTTTCGGTGCAGGCAATGCATTTAGCAAGCCGAGCTTTCAAACTTTACTAGAAGCGTTTATTGCCGCAGGCGGAATGGTCTTGAATATCACGCAGTGTCAGAGCGGAGCAGTAAGACAAGGTGCTTACCAGACCAGTACGTTTTTCGAAAAAATTGGCGTGATCAGTGGTGCCGACCTTACGGCCGAGGCTGCGCTCACCAAATGTATGTTTGCATTGGCCAATGTGCCTGCAACCGAGCGTGCTGCTTTCATCCGAACGGCCATCGCCGGCGAACTTTCAGCTGCTAAATAGTCGTTTTTTCGACTAAATGGCCATCGAGTACTTCTAGAATCCTTCCTGGATAGTGGCGCACCATTTGCATGTCGTGGGTGGCCATCAAAATAGCGGTGTTTTCTTCTTTGGCTACGGCCAGCAAAAGCTCCATGATTTCTTTCGAAGTTTCTGGATCGAGGTTGCCAGTGGGTTCGTCTGCTAAAATGAGTGCAGGCTGATTGAGTAGTGCGCGTGCAATAGACACGCGTTGTTGTTCTCCACCCGATAGCATATGCGGAAATGAATGTGCTTTTTGCTCAATGCCAACGAGCTGCAGGCAGTTGAGTGCACGTTGTTCGATTAATTTTTTGTCTTTCCAACCCGTTGCGCCCAAGACAAACTTGAGGTTGTCGATTACATTTCGGTCGGTGAGCAATTGAAAATCTTGAAAAACGATGCCAATTTTTCGGCGCAAAAACGGAATATCCTTGCGTTTGAGGCCCTTGAGTGCGTAACCACAGACTTCGCCTTCGCCCTCCACCAATGGAATTTCGGCATAAAGGGTTTTGAGCAAACTACTCTTGCCACTACCGGTTTTACCGATTAAATAAGCAAAGGATTGAGCAGCAAGTTCAAGCTGAACGTTAGATAAGATCAGTTGATCTTGTTGGTAAATATTGGCTGCAGCCAGCGCGATGACATTTGACACGAGTTCTAATTTTAGACAAATGTGTTCAATATGTCGTAACCATTTGTCAAAAGCCGCGATTTTAT
>JBEEKN010000005.1:0-63469 GCA_041168605.1 Bacteroidota bacterium
AATCTGTTACCAGGCAACACCTGCGCTGTCTACGACGACCGCCCATTGGCTTGCCGAGAATACCCCCACACCGACCGCAAAAACATGTATCAAATCATGGATTTAACGGCACAAAACACGCTCATTTGCCCGGCGGTGGCGAGCATCGTGGAGAAAATCGTGAATGGCTAAAATTGCTGAAAAAAACCTAAATTTGCGCATCAATCAATATCCCTTATGGAACCCGTTCAAGCCTACATCCCACAACATAAAATCCGCATCGTTACTGCTGCGGCCCTATTCGATGGCCACGACGCCGCAATCAACATCATGCGCCGCATCATTCAAGCGACAGGCTGCGAAGTCATTCACTTGGGCCACGACCGCTCTGTAGAGGAAGTCGTTAACTGCGCTATTCAAGAAGATGCACAAGCCATTGCCATGACCTCCTACCAAGGTGGCCACATGGAATACTTCAAATACATGCACGACCTTTTGCAAGAAAAAGGCGCGCCACACATCAAAATATTTGGCGGCGGCGGCGGCACCATTTTGCCTTCCGAAATTGCAGAACTACAAGGCTACGGCATCACGCGCATTTACCACCCCGACGACGGTCGTTCTATGGGCCTTCAAGGCATGATCAACGACCTGATTCAAAAATGTGATTTCCCTGTAGGTGTGCCAACCCAAGACACTACCTCCACCCTACTTGAAAAAGTTGAAGCCAAAAGCGTTCCAGACATTGCACATTGCATTAGTGCAGCCGAGAACTTCCCCGAAGAAAACGCGGCACTCTTGAACGCACTGCGCGATGCAGGTACAAAAAATGCGGTTCCGGTACTAGGCATCACCGGTACGGGCGGAGCAGGTAAATCTTCTTTGGTAGATGAGCTCGTGCGCCGTTTTCTACTCGACTTCCCAGAGAAACAACTCGCGGTGGTTTCGGTAGACCCTTCGAAAAGAAAAACAGGCGGCGCGCTACTCGGCGACCGCATCCGCATGAACGCCATCAAGAGCCCGCGCGTTTACATGCGCTCTTTGGCCACTCGACAGTCCAACCTCGCGTTATCTAAACACGTTGCAGAAGCCATTTCTATCCTAAAAGCCGCTCGCTACGACCTCATCATCTTGGAAACATCTGGCATTGGCCAGTCAGACACCGAAATCCTCGATCATTCTGATGTATCGCTGTACGTCATGACGCCCGAATACGGCGCCGCGACCCAACTCGAAAAAATCGACATGCTCGACTTCGCAGATGTCATTGCACTCAATAAATTCGACAAACGCGGCGCACTCGATGCCCTGCGCGATGTCCGCAAGCAATACCAGCGCAACCACAACTTATGGGACAGCGCCGTAGACGACATGCCTGTGTATGGTACCATTGCGTCTCAGTTCAACGACCCCGGCATGAACACCTTGTATAAGGTCATGATGGATCATGTCGTGAAAAAAACCGGCGGCGACCTCCAATCTACCTTTGCCATTACCCGCGAGATGTCGCAAAAAATTTATGTGATTCCACCAGAGCGCACCCGCTACCTGTCAGAAATTTCTGAGAGCAACCGCGCTTATGACAAATGGGTCGATACGCAAGTGACGGTCGCGACCAAACTCCACGGCTTACAGGTATCCATAGAAACCCTAAAGACTTCTGATCTTGAAGACAAAGACCGCCTCGTAAAAGGCTTACAAGAAGCTTTTGAGCAAGAAAAACTCAATTTTGACCCCAAAAACTGGGAAATCCTCCAAAACTGGGATGCCAAAAAACAGGCTTTCAAAAATCCTGAATACCAGTTCAAGGTCCGCGACAAAATCTTAACCATCCAAACACACACTGAGTCTTTATCTCATTTGCAAATCCCTAAAGTAGCCACACCAAACTACCATAGTTGGGGTGATATCCTGCGTTGGGTCTTGCAAGAAAACGTACCAGGAGAATTCCCTTACACGGCTGGTTTATTCCCTTTCAAGCGCGAAGGCGAAGACCCCACGCGCATGTTTGCCGGAGAAGGTGGCCCTGAGCGCACCAACAAGCGCTTCCATTATGTGTCGTTAGGGATGCCCGCCAAACGCCTTTCTACTGCTTTTGACTCCGTTACGCTCTACGGCAACGACCCCGACTTGCGTCCGGATATCTACGGCAAAATTGGCAACTCTGGGGTATCTATTTGCTGTCTAGACGACGCCAAGAAACTCTATTCAGGTTTTGACCTCAGCCATGCGGCTACCTCTGTTTCAATGACCATCAATGGCCCAGCACCAATGTTGTTGGCTTACTTCATGAATGCCGCCATTGACCAAAACTGCGAAAAATACATCAAGGCCAACGGTTTGGAAGCTGAAGTAGAAGCCAAAATCGCAGCGATTTACAAAGCCAAAGGAACGGCGCGCCCAGCGTATCAAGGCGAACTTCCTGAAGGCAACGACGGCCTCGGCCTCATGCTACTCGGTGTTACCGGTGATCAAGTATTGCCAGCCGAGGTGTACGCGCAAATCAAAGCAGATACGCTTAAGCAAGTGCGTGGAACGGTTCAGGCAGATATCCTCAAAGAAGACCAAGCACAAAACACTTGTATTTTCTCTACCGAATTTGCACTGCGCCTCATGGGCGATGTCCAGGAGTACTTCATCACCAACGGCGTGCGCAACTTCTATTCGGTTTCTATTTCTGGCTACCACATCGCAGAAGCAGGCGCCAATCCGATTACGCAATTGGCCTTTACTTTAGCCAACGGCTTCACTTACGTAGAGTACTACCTGAGCCGCGGCATGGACATCAATGAATTTGGCCCCAATTTGTCGTTCTTCTTCTCGAATGGTATTGACCCCGAATACGCTGTCATTGGCCGTGTGGCGCGCCGCGTGTGGGCGAAGGCCCTTGCGCGCAAGTACGGCGCCAATGCGCGTGCGCAAATGCTCAAGTACCACATCCAGACCTCTGGGCGCTCTTTGCACGCACAAGAAATCGACTTCAACGACATCCGCACTACCCTACAGGCACTTTACGCCATCTACGACAACTGCAACTCTTTGCACACCAACGCCTACGACGAAGCCATTACCACGCCTACCGAAGAATCTGTGCGCAGGGCCATGGCCATTCAGCTGATCATCAACCGCGAACTCGGCTTGGCTAAAAACGAGAATCCGCTGCAAGGCGCGTTTATCATCGAAGAGCTCACCGAACTCGTAGAAGCAGCCGTACTCACCGAATTTGACCGCATCACCGAGCGTGGTGGCGTTTTGGGCGCCATGGAAACCATGTACCAACGCTCCAAAATTCAAGAAGAGTCTTTGTACTACGAAACGCTCAAACACACCGGCGAATTCCCAATTATTGGCGTCAATACCTTCTTGAGCTCCAAAGGCTCGCCAACTGTGCTTCCAAAAGAAGTCATTCGTGCAACCGAAGAAGAAAAAGAATACCAAATCAGCATGCTCACCAACTTGCAAAGCGCGCAGCAAGAAGCGGCGAGCGAAGGCATTGCCAAAGTGCAAGAAGCAGCTGTACAGAACTTCAATATCTTCGCAGAGCTGATGGAAACTTGTAAAGTCGCTTCATTGGGGCAGGTCACCAACGCCTTATTTGAGGTCGGCGGCCAGTACCGACGCAATATGTAAAATGACAGACGCACTATTTTCTTCCTTTGCTCAGCAAATTACACTCAAAAAGCAAAGCTTCTCTACCGAGCAGCGCAAGCTCTTGACACAAGTATTGGAGGAAAAATACAAGGGTATTTCGGTTTCGGAAAAGCTTAAAAATAATTTAGCACTTCTGCAAGAACCCAATACTTTTACCATCACCACTGGGCATCAGCTCTGTTTCATGACAGGCCCCTTGTATTTCATTTACAAGATTTTGCATGTTATCAAACTCAGCGCAGACCTCAATGCAAAATTCCCCGAACAACATTTTGTACCGGTATACTGGATGGCCTCCGAAGACCACGATTTTGAAGAAATCAGAAGCTTCCTGCTTTTTGGCCAAAAATGGAGCTGGGAGAGCACGCAAAAAGGTGCTGTGGGTCACTTTGATACCAACGATTTACAACCTTTGCTTCAAGCCCTTTCCGAAAAGTTTCAAAACCAACCAGATGGTGAGATTCATCGTTTAATAGAAAAATTCAAGAACCCAAACTACGGCTTAGGCTTTTTTGAATTTGTACATGAACTCTTCTCCGTTTATGGGCTCGTCATCATCGATGCAGACAACGCGCAATTGAAAGAGAGCGCTTGGCCTATTTGGCAAAAAGATTTGTACACCAACGATATTCATGATGCCGTCATTGATCAAACCCAAACACTTAAAGATCAAGGACTCAAAACACCAATTGAGAGTAAAGAATCCAATCTTTTTATACTCGACATCGGGAAAAGAGAAAGAATTGAAAAAACAGGACCAATTCAAATCACAAAGGAACAGCGTTCACAACTATCGCCAAACGTAGTTTTGAGGCCAATTTATCAAGAATGGATTTTGCCCAACTTAGCTTACATTGGCGGGCCGAGTGAAATCGCTTACTGGCAACAGCTTCCATTGGCATTTGAAACGCTTGCGCTTCCGTTTCCATTGACCCTACAACGCGCTGGGGGCTATTTATTACAAGCAAAAGACCTCGAACAAATCGAAAACTTTGGTTTTGAAAAACAAGATTTTCTGACCGATAAAGCAGCACTTAAAAAACGCTACCTCGAACAAGTTGGAGACCAAGTACCCGATTATGCGCATTTGGATACTTTTTGGAATGGCTACAAGGACGCTTTTTTAAAAATTGCGGACGAAGCATTACCACAAGAAAAACGAATGATCGAAGCCGAACTGACCCGCATTCAAAAACAACGCGACGCACTTGAAGAAAGGTTTGAAAAAATGCGCAAGGCCAAATACGACAAAGCACTCAAGCAAATTGAACAACTGTCAGAGAAAATTCAGCCCAAGGGCCAACTCCAAGAGCGCAGCACGAACATCCTGAATTTTTGCCCAGACGGCGCATTATCTGAGCGAATTGCGCGCATATATGAACAACTCGACCCCTACAACCAAGAAAAACAATGGTTTGTGGTGTCGTAAACGAAAAATAACGACCTTTGTGTCAAATTGACAATATGGCTCAAAACGACATCCGCACGGTCCTTTCTCAGCACCCCACCATCCCGGTCGTGACTTTCAATAGTACCGACGAAGTAGTACCAAAAATGGACGCACTCATTGCGCGCGGCATTTTTTGCATCGAAATTACGCTGCGCACACCAGCTGCTTACGACTGCATTGCAATCGCTAAAAAATTATACGGCGACCGCTGCGCAATTGGCATGGGTACGGTCGTGAAAGCCGAACAAATCGAAAAAGCCATCGAACTCGGCATCGACTTCATGGTTAGCCCGGGCCTCAACGCCACATTAGCCCCACTTTTTGAACAAAGCAAAATTGCTTTCATTCCGGGTGTAGCTACGCCCAGTGAAATCATAGAAGGCATCCAATTCGGCTGGGATACCTTCAAGTTCTTTCCGGCCAATCTATTTGGTGGCCTTGGTGCGCTCAAAGCCTATGGACAAGTGTTTCCGAACATTCAATTCTGCCCAACAGGCGGCATCACCGAAGAAACTTACCCGGAATACTTAGCACTGCCAAATATCATTTCCGTCGGCGGGTCTTGGATGTAATATGCTCTTTCTCCTTTTTCTACTCCTCCTTGTTGTTTCTGAATGGATCTTTTTGCTCGCCATTTGGAGCATTCCCAACGCTTATTTAGCCGCCTTTGGCTTTTTGCATTTAGGTCTGATTATTGGCAGCATCTTGCTTTTTATCTGGGGTTTTCGCAATGTCAAAATGCGCAGCAACTACCGCTTGGGCTTTTCCATCTTCGGCTTATTTGTAGCCCTGGCCCTACCCGCCATCGTCTACCTCATTCCCGGACTATTTTTCCTCACTTTTCAACTTGAACTCGCCAGAAATATCGGTTTTTTGCTGGCCGCCCTGCATTTTATCGCCATTTTGTACGGTATCTTCTTTGGTCGCTGGAACTGGAAAGTTCGCCCCGTTGAACTCTTTTTTGACCACCTCCCCGCCAGCATGGACGGCGTCACGTTCATCCAAATTTCCGATGTACACATCGGCAGTTTTTACGGCCAAACCCACAAGGTGCAAAAGGCCATTGACCTCATCAATTCGCGCAATGCCGATTACCTTCTCTTCACCGGCGATTTAGTCAACAACAAAGCCGACGAATTCAAGGGTTGGGAGCCGCTCTTTTCACAAATTCAAGTCAAAAAAGGCAAATACAGCATTTTAGGAAACCACGACTACGGCGACTATATCTCCTGGGACTACGACCACGAAAAAGCCGCTAACCTCCAAGAACTCGTGCGGATGCACGAACTCGTGGGCTGGACGCCCCTGCTCAACAAAGCGGTCGAACTAGAAAAAGACTTCTGGCTCTTGGGCGTTGAGAACTGGGGGCGCTCCATGTTCAGGCAAAGCGGCAAACTCGAAGAAACCCTCGCTCAAACGGGCGACGGATTCAAATTACTCCTCAGCCACGACCCCAGCCATTTTGATGCGCAGGTCATTCATACGGACATCGACCTCACGCTCTCTGGGCACACCCACGGCATGCAATTCGGCATCGAGCGCTTTGGCATCCGCTGGAGCCCAGTATCTTTCGTCTACCCCAAATGGGCTGGTTTGTATCAGGTCGGCAAGCAGTTCTTGTACGTCAACCGCGGTTTTGGCTACCTTGGCTTCCCGGGCCGGGTTGGCATTTATCCTGAAATTACAGAATTTACACTTCGTCGGAAGGCTTCGGTTTAGCAGTCGCTTTTTCTTTTTTAGCGTTGGCACTTTTGATGGCTTCGCCCACCTGATTAGATGCCGTAAACGACGCGATCGTTTGATTGAGCATATCTGCACCGGCCTGAGGTGAGTTTGGTAACAATATCAAATTCGAATTGGTGTGCGCGCCCACAGATTGTAAGGTGTCGTAATGTTGCGTCACGACAATCAGTGCCGAAGCTTCTTGAGAATTGATGCCAACTCGATTCAAAACCTCTACCGACTCTTCCAAACCCCTGGCAATTTCTCTGCGCTGATCGGCGATGCCTTGCCCCTGCAAACGCTTGCTTTCAGCCTCGGCTTTTGCCTTTTCAACAATCAAAATGCGCTGTGCATCACCTTCGTATTGTGCAGCAATTTTCTTGCGCTCAGAGGCGTTTATTTGATTCATGGCGTTCTTTACTTCTTGATCTGGGTCAATATCGGTAACTAGGGTTTTGATGATGTCATAACCATATTCTAACATGGCTTCATTCAGCTCTGACTTGACTGCCACTGCGATGTCGTCTTTGCGCTCAAAAACGTCGTCGAGACGCAACTTAGGAACCTCGGCACGCACCACATCAAAAACATAAGATGTAATTTGCTCGTGTGGAAAGTCGAGCTTGTAAAAGGCGTCATATACTTTTTCCATGAGGACCTTATATTGAACTGAAACTTTGATCTTGACAAATACGTCATCTTTTGTTTTGGTCTCTACAACGACGTCTAGTTGCTGAATTTTCAAACTCAAGCGACCTGCTACTTTATCAATAAACGGAATTTTCATTTGAAGTCCAGATTGACGCACAGCGGTAAACTTTCCGAAGCGTTCCATGATGGCCGCGGTTTGCTGTTTAACGACAAAGAAGATTCCTCGAATCAACAATACCACCACAACAATATAGGGTAGGAATTGAAGCAAATTGATTTTCATAAAGTTGGTTTTTCCTTCTAAATTACGTTAAATATTGCCTAAATTGATTAAATTTGCCCCAATGTTTGGATAAAGTAACTTCAAATCACTTTTTCTTCTCCAAACCGGTCCTATAGCTCAGTTGGTTAGAGCAACAGACTCATAATCTGTGGGTCCACGGTTCGAGCCCGTGTGGGACCACTCCTTTAAAGCCTCAAGTCGTTGGGGCTTTTTTTGTGCCAAACACTACTCAGGATTTATCTACTAGAATTCAAGTAACGGTCAATTAATTATTCACTATATTTGATTCGAAATGATTGAAGTACTGTCAAATAAAATGGAGGCAATAGCAACGCTTTGTGTAACACACAAGGTAAAAACAATTGCTGTTTTTGGCTCTGCTGCCAGAAACACCATGACAGCTGAAAGTGACATCGATTTTCTGGTTCAATTCTCTGAAGATATCGACGTACTCGACTTTGCAGACAATTATTTTTCTTTACTGGAGTCCCTAGAATCTTTAACTGGTAAAGCCATTGATTTAGTTTCAGTTAATTCCTTGAGGAATCCGGTTTTAAAAGAAGAAATAGAAAAGTCAAAAATTGAGCTTTATGCAGCATAAAGTCCTCAAATACATTCTTGATATCGAAAGTATTATTACTGAGATTGAAACGATTAAGCGCAGACTCAATAATGACTTCAATCAATTCTCAAACGATGTCATCATGCAAAGAGCCGTCGAAAGAGATCTTGAAATCATAGGAGAAGCAGTCCGAAAAATCACGGAAATTCAACCCGACATCCATATTTCATCATCTAAGAAAATTATTGGCTTGCGAAATATCATTTCTCATGCTTATGACTCTATTGAACCTGCCTTAATTTGGGGAATTATTCAAAAAGACATTCCTACCTTGAGCATAGAAATCGAAGAACTCAAAAAGGCTTAAGCCCATCTTTATTTTAGGTTATTAAATTTGAAATATCCCGAAACAACAAGTTCAATATTTCAGACCTTTCGCCCACCCCTTTAAAGCCTCAAGTTGTTGGGGCTTTTTTTGTGCCTATTGAAATTAAAGCTCATCTTACCTTTGATTCAAGCTCTTCATGAGACCTATTTGAGCTTGAAATTGAATTGCTTTGAGCTAGAAAATAAATTTTATCCTAATTCCATTTAAAAATTTCAATTTATTCAAGCTTGATTCAGGGGTATTCGAATATTTTTAAGGTTATAACCTTATGAAAAATACTAAACAACAACTACTTATTCAGCAAACTGACAAGAAATTAGCGGTATTTATACCGTTAGAGTCTAACGTTATTCCTGCAAAAGGATGGATAAACGCCGTTCGAACCTCGTTGAAAATGTCTTTTCGGCAATTAGGGAGTCGTTTAAAAATTTCTGCTCAAAGCGCTAAAGAAATAGAAGATCGCGAAGCAAATGGTACCATAACGTTAAATTCTTTGAAAGATGCAGCAAATGCACTAGATTTAAAATTGGTATATGGCTTTGTAGCTAAAAGCGGCAGCTTGGAACAAATGATTGAAGATCGCGCAAAAGAAATAGCAACTGAAATTGTCATGAGGACCAATACCACAATGACCTTAGAAGATCAACAAAATTCTAAAGAGCGAATTGAACAAGCGATCGCTCAAAAAACAGCGGAAATTAAATTTGACATGCCTAAATATTTATGGGATTAGAAATCAATTATCTTGACGGTCAGACGCCTCTAAGATTAGAGGATGTGGCCTATTAGTAAGAAAACCATATCTATTCACCAGACGAAGTTGCGGTCAGATTCAAGCATCAACTTGTGAGTATTCATTACTTTGCCAATGGGAACGGAAGGCACTCTCGCTTAATGGCAGATTTGATTATGGAAAAACTATATAAGGAACCTTTCCTCACATGGGGTGGTTCGAGTTTAGTGAAATCAAACAAAAAAAGAGAAGAATACATTTATGCCATTAAAACAGCTGATCGTCAGGACTTCAGGCAACTCATTATGTTTGCAAAATCGTGAAAGATATTTCAAACCTCTCGCCCACAACAAAAAAAAGCCTCAAGTGATTGGGGCTTTTTTAGATTATTGAACTTCTTTTTAACCCCCCATCAAGGGCTCACCAAATTGATACTGATATTAATGTACAGCGGGTTGGTGAGGCGATTGACCATCACGTAAGGTGGGGTGTCTTCGATTAAACCGAAGGCGCGGTAGTTTTCTGCGCCACCGATCAAACGGTCGACGTCAAAGCGGTAATTGATGCGGTAACCTGCCTGAACAGACATCCAGACAAAATCTTTGACGGCAAATTCGTAGATCAAGCGCAGGCGAATTTCGCCTCTTCTGACTTCGAGTTCATCGGCGCGCATGTTGTAACCATCCATACTTGCAGAATTCCATAAGCGGTAGCTCTGGCCTTCTAATTCATAGCCTGCAAAGAGCATGTTGCGGCTGTTGATGGTTCTTCTGACGTGTGCTCTGGCTGGAAATAACATTTCGGTTCCCCATTTGTTGGCTTGGTCAGTCCAATTGAATAGCACAACTGGAATGTAATTGATTTCGCCAACGCGGTAGGTTCTGGCAAGCCCTACACCCCATTGCTTTAACTCAGTTGGTCTTTTACCGTAAATGAGCGCTGCTGAATACTTCATGTAGTCTAGCGGCATCATGGATTTTAGCGAATAGTTGCCGCTGTAATCTGCCGAACCTTGGAACAAAATAAAACTTTTGTCATTCAAGGGTTTGAATAATGTCGTACTGACGCCTAAAGTGCGCAAACCATGCTCGCTGAGTGTTTTCAGCAAAGGGTTTTGCAAGTTTTGAGGGTCTTTGAAATCATAGCGCTGCTCCCAATAATTGGCGCCGAGTTGCCATACGAGGTTGGTTTGAGAAATGACCGGAATATTGAAGCCGACTCTCATTCCGTGTGAACGCAATAATTGTGCGTCTTGCGGATTCAAGTTGTAGGCTGAAGACGTTTGATTGGAACGCAGGGTATCGGCGGAAATGTCATAGCCAAACTGGTAGTCGTAGCCAAAACTGATCAATTTAGCTGGGCTGAGGCCTTCGATCTTCGGACTACAAAAACGCTTGGCGCCTTCTTCAGAAAATTCTACGTTGTCGTACATGCTGAAGTCTTCTTCTACCTGCAGGGTGTCAGTCGAATCTGGTGGAATGACTTGTGCAACAGACGAGAAGGCAAAAAAGGAAAAGCCTAAGAAGAGTTGGATACCAAACTTAGCTGAAATAACGAACTTCATACGCTTAGTTTTTAACGATGACACGCTTCCAAACATCTGTTCTTCCCAATGCCGAAACGCCGATATAGCCTCTGATGTTGAGGGTGTTTTCGTTCGTCATTTTGATCACGCAAGAGTACGTACTGCCGTTCAAGGCATCGTAGATGGTGCCGCCAGACCACTCGTTGTTGCCGTCGTAGACAAAATCCTTGAGCATGCGGTAACCTTTCAAGGGCGTACTTTGCAAAGACTGATCGGGGTTGTTTTTATCGGTTTTTGGTTTTTTCGTAACCGGGTCTATCGGTTCTTTGAGCCATACAATTTTACCAAAATACTTGGATCCGATTTTTTCTATTTTGACGCGGGCTCTTCCGTTGCTGGGCTCCCAAACGCCAAGTAAGCGGTCACCGCCATCGGCTGGTGCAAAAGAAGAAAACAAAAGGGCTACAAGTGAAAAAAGGGCAATAAAGGATAATTTTTTCATGATATAATTCATTAAGGTTTAGTATTTTAATTCAAATTCAAACGTACCCTTGACAAGGACGTCTGCGTCTACATCTTTCAAAAAAGACGCGTCCAAAATCACATACACAGACTTTTCGGCAAAATAATCAGTGGCGTCAGCAGTTGGTGACGGTTTGAGCTTGATCTTTCCGCCATAAGATTTGATGGGGTTCACAACAGCGAGCTCTTGCATGGCCAGATCCGGATTGTCTGAAGCCAAGCTCATCACAAATGAGCTGATGTCTGTGCAGCCTTCTGGCTTAACGATTTCAACAAATGCTTTTTTGAGCGCCGCTTCATCGATCTCCATGCCTTCTTCATAGTCTGCGCCAAGGATTTCCTTTAAATCAATTTTAGCGACATACTGAGCAGAATTAGAACCTTCAAAAATAGGTCCGCTGTATACAAATTCAATATTTTCTAACTTGAAGGTCTTGGTTTGATCGCCGGAACTACAGGCACCTAATAAAACCAAACTGAGCAATACAAAAGCGATGTTTTTCATAGTTTCTTTTTGAGGAAGCTAAAATAGAAAATTTAAAATCTTCTGCTCTTGGACTTGCGCGCACCTCCCCTTTTTCAAGGGCATTTTGAAATCAAAATGGTCGCTGAAATTTGGAAAAATAGGTTGGGTAAAATTGCTTATTACTTCGCTGCTTTAGTATGCTCCACAACGCAAAAACCTCACCTGATTCAAGAAATCAAATTCTTGGTAAATAATGTTTTAAATACTTAAATATCAATTATTTAAATATTATTTTTGATGTGTAAAAGTTGATGTAAATTTATTATACACCTCTTTTTAAACACTAGATAACACACCTTTTGACAAGTCCAAAAACTATACTTTTTTGAGTTCGTTTTGGACGCTTCTGACTGACTCAAAAAGGGAGTTTATTAAATGTTGTTATGAGGTGAAAAAGCAAATTATATGAAGTGTTCATTTAACTCAACAGACTTCTCTTGATCTTAATGAAAATCACTTATCGATTACTTGGATAATCCTTTTAGTTCCATACTATGTTTGAGTAATTCATGCTCAACCTTCTCCACTATTTCAGTGATAATTGGCCACTCATCTGCTAAAATTTTTTGAATAGCTAGCTCATCAATTTCCATCATGTCCTCTGTTTCAAATTTCCATGAATGCTGAAAATGCACGAGCCATTTTTTACCGATAGGCTTCTTATGACCCGGTATATTTTCTAACGCCTTGGATAACAACTCTTGAATATCTGTATCTCCGGGAGCAATCACTGTTTTAAAAACTGCCTTTTTCTTGTACCACAAAAAGTCTATTTCAAAAAGAAAACTTTCCTTTAAGGGCCACCCTTGACCTTTATTAGGCATGATTTCCTGTAGTTTCTTCGTCAAAAAACGTGCGTACCCTTTGTGCTTAGAACCTACTTCCCAACCTGATTTTAGAATTTTCTCAACAAAAATTGGATATAATTCAGAGGCGATGTCAGATTTATTTTCAAAAACGAAGTCCAAAAGTTCTTTGTGGTTCTTATAAAGTTTGATCGCTAACTCGTTTAGTTCATCGTTTTTCATGAGTTCTCTTTTAATGGTTGTGAGGTAATCTGTAATATATTGATGAACTCCGCTGTTCAAGGAGTTCCCGTGAATGAGCAGCACTCGATCAGCTTGCTGAATGATTTCTTCATAGGAATACAAAGCATAGTGTTCTCTTTCTTTTTGAGAAATTGGAGCTTCGCCAGATGGGCTCAAGTAAACAAAGACTTTTTTATGGTTTTTAAATGCCTCATTTACGATCTTTCTGTATTTCTCCAATTGATTTGAATGATCTTGTGAATCAATTTTATTCTCAATACAAATGACTAGTGAATCGAAGACAATGAGTAAATCAATATTTTTCCATTCCCTTCGTAGTTCTACGTTGTTAAAATTCAAATCACCAATTTCGAATTCATCTAGATCACTTGCAACTTCCGAAGCGGCAATATCTTGAAGAAATTTTGTTAGAAACAGCTTACCTAGGCCATGTGTCCCGTTAGGATTCAAAAGCCAGGAAAGAAAATTTGAATGTCTAATTTCGGCACGCGATATATTCAATATTTGAAAAATATTCGGTGTTCTGAGCTGCAACTCAATTTTATCGAAATCTGAGTCATTTAGTAAATTACGATATTGCTCCCTAATTTCTTTTTCTGTCATTATTCATTGGTTCTTTAACATCAATAATTTGATCAGATATAAAGTTAATGATATTCAAACATTGTAACGAGCCTAGGAATATCAAACTTATGAACCACGCTCATCCTCCGCACCACTCCCCTGCTCAGCATAACCTTTTAAGGTCCAGTTAATCAGCATATAAGTTAGTAAGGCAATGGCAGCTGCGATGAAAAATGGCGTGCCGAGGCACAAATTGGAATTCGGGACGCTCGTTTTGAAGTTGTAGTAGAACCACATAAACAGCGGCGGACCCATGATTTCGGCTAAACTCATGAGGCTCGTGAAGATGCCTTGTAGCTCGCCTTGTTCATTGCTTTGAACTTGACCCGATACTATGGAGCGAATGGCGGGGTCTACGATGCCGGTAAGCGCGTAAGGAAGAATAATGGCGTACATCATCCAGCCTTGGGTAATGAGCCCCATGCCAATCAAAACAAAGATGGAGAGAAACAAACCGAGTTTGGCGGCGTTTTTCTGACCGAGCTTGCCGACGATTTTACCCGTGAGCCCACCCTGAACAACACCAAAACACACCCCGACCACAGCAAGCGAAACACCGACTTCTTTGGTGGTCCAGTCGAATTTTTCCATGGAATAAAAGTTCCAGGTAGAGTGCACACACATGGTGGTGAGGATGGTTAAAAACGAAACCAAAAAGAGGAATTTTAATTTTTCAAAGCGCTTGATTTGTTGGAGTGCGCCAAACGGGTTGGAACGCTTCCATTCAAATTTGCGGCGGTTCTCTAGTGGCAAAGACTCTTTCAAGACAATCAATCCGTAGATGAAATTGGCCATGGAGAAAAATGAGGCCACTAAGAATGGCGTTCGCGAACCAAAATCGGAGAGCAGGCCGCCAATAGCTGGGCCAATGACAAAGCCAATGCCGAAAGCGGCGCCGATCATGCCAAAATTTTGAGCGCGTTTTTCGGGGGTAGAAATATCGGCAATATACGCCGACGCAGAGGTAAAACTGGCGCCAAATATGCCCGAAACTGCGCGGCCGAGCACCAACCAAAACAAATCTGGCGCATAATACATGACCATATAATCTAGGCTCATGCCAAGAACGGAAATGAGTAAGATGGGGCGACGCCCAAAACGGTCACTTAAATTTCCTATGAGCGGAGAAAACACAAATTGCATTAGGGCGTAGGCGCCCATTACCCAACCAAAATACTGCGAGGCTTCTCTCAACGGGACATGCGCTGTCTCTGAAATCAGCGTCGGAAACGAGGGAATGATGATGCCCAAACCAATGGAGTCTAGGCAGATGGTGATGAGGATAAAAACCAGGGCGGATTTGGGGTTGATGACTTGCATAGGGCTTGAATTGGAGCGCAAGTTACTAACTTCTCTAGGATTCCGTAAATCTACGCCATCTGTTTCTCAAATAGTCCGTACCTTCAACTCAATGAAACCCGAAGCGCTCCAAACCAATGCAATTGCCGCATTTGCAGAACAATTTATCAACCAAACGAACCAATCCATATTCTTGACCGGCAAGGCCGGCACCGGAAAAACAACTTTGCTGCGCAAAATCATGGCCTCTACGCACAAAAACGCGGTCATTGTAGCCCCCACGGGCATTGCCGCGCTCAATGCCGGAGGCGTCACGATCCACTCCTTTTTTCAGCTGCCCTTTGCCGGCTTTATCCCCGAATTTGGCGCGCAGGCGGCTTTTACCGACACCGTTAAGTTTGAAACCAAAGACACCCTACTGCGTCATTTCACCATGAACAAAACGCGGCTCAAGCTCATCAGGGGCATTGAGCTTTTGATCATCGACGAAGTGAGCATGCTGCGCGCAGACCTCCTCGATGCCATCGATTGGACACTGCGCAATGTACGCGGTATTCATCAGCCTTTTGGCAACGTGCAAGTCTTGTTTATCGGTGACCTCCTGCAGCTTCCGCCGGTGGCCAAACAAGAAGAATGGCAGGTGCTGCGCCAATACTACAACGGCATTTTCTTCTTTCACGCCAGGGTTTTGCAAGAAATACAACCCATCTACATCGAGCTGAGCACCATTTACCGCCAACAAGACCAACAATTTATCCAACTGCTCAACCACCTGCGCAACAACCAAATCACCCCCGACGACCTCACTATTCTCAACAATTACGTCAGACCAGATTTCGATGCCACCAAAGAAGAAGGCTACATTACCCTCAGCACCCACAACTCCAAAGCCGACCTCATCAATATCAAAGCACTAGAGGCTTTGAAAGCAAAGGAATGGCACTACGAAGCCGAAATCACGGGTGAATACCCCAAGCACCTCTACCCTATTGAACCCACGCTGGCACTCAAACTCGGTGCGCAAGTCATGTTCATCAAAAACGACAGCTCCATTGAGAAGCACTACTTCAACGGCAAAATGGGCAAAATTCAGTCGCTGAGCGAGCAAGAAATCACGGTGTACTTTCCCGAAGAAAAAAAGGCCATTAACGTCGAAAAATTTGAATGGAACAACATCCGCTATGTGCTCAACGCCAGCACAGGCGCCATAGAAGAGGAAGTCATTGGTACGTTTGTGCAGTATCCGCTCAAATTAGCTTGGGCCATTACCGTTCACAAAAGCCAAGGGCTCACCTTTGACAAAGCCGTACTCGATGTATCGGATGTTTTTGCACCCGGCCAAGCGTATGTGGCACTTTCGCGCTTGCGCTCTTTGGAAGGCTTGGTCTTGAAACAACCCATGCGCATGAACGGGCTTTCCAATGATCAACAAGTCATGGCCTACAGCCAAAACAAGGCCGACGAAGCACAATTGCCCGCCGTACTCGAACAACATACCAAAAACTACCTGTTGGGCATCCTCAGCCAAGCTTTTGACTGGTACGAACTGCGCTCTAAATGGAGTGCCCACGAAGCCTCCTACCAAACCTTGGGCGCCAAGAGTGAAAAAACCAAAAACAAAAGCTGGATCGCCTTGCAAAATCAGGTCATTCAAGCGAGCAAAGAACCCGCTGAAAAGTTCATTAGGCAGCTGGCCAATCTATTTGCCAAACCTGAGTTCGACGCGCAGTTCTTGAAAGAACGCGTCTGGGCCGCCTATCAATATTTTTACCCCCAACTCGATGGCGTACTGCTGTCTAATCTGCGCAAAATAGCAGAGCTCAGCCGCATCCGCAAAACAAAAAGTTATGCCGAAGAATTAGAAGAACTCGACGACATCCTGACCGAAACCATCCTGCAATTAAAGAAAATACGCATCCTGATTGAAGCTGTGGCCAACGGAGAAGAAATCACCAAAAACCGCGTTTGGAACGCAGAAATTACGCAATACAAATTGTCAAAAATTGCAATTGTCAAGCAAGAACTCCAACAAGTACCTTCCCTTCTAGACGACCCCGAAGACACCGACCACTCTTTCTTGAAAACCACCAAAAAACTGAGCCCCGACAAGAAAGAGAAGAAAAGCACCCAAGAAAAAACACTCGAATTGCTCGAACAAGGCAACGACGCCGCCCAAATTGCGCGCGAACGTCAGCTGTCGGTTCAAACCATTAATAGCCATTTTGCCTACCTCATCCGGGCCGAAAAAATTGAACTCACAGATGTCATGAACCCCAAACGCATTAATGAGCTCGAGCAAATGTTCGAAGGTTTTGAGGGCACGTCCTTGAATCCGCTCAAAGAAAAACTCGGTTCAAAAGTCACCTGGGACGAACTCAAATTGTATCAGGCCGCCCAGCAAGTGTAAAAACTACCACTTGTACACCACCGCATTGATATTCATGCCGGCGCCCACCGACGCTAAAATAATGACATCTCCGGGGTGGAGTTCGTGTTCGGGATATTCGCCACGCACTACTGCATCGAGCAAAGTCGGAACCGTAGCCACCGAACTATTGCCACACAAATGGATGTTCATCGGCATAATATGTGCTGGGCGCTCGGCGCGAAACAAGCGATAAAAGCGGTCGATGATCGCTTCGTCCATCTTTTCGTTGGCCTGATGGATAAACACTTTTTTGACCTCCTCAATACCCACACCGCTCTGATCTAAAGCGCGTTTCATGGCAGCTGGTACTTTGGTGAGCGCAAACTCATAGATCTTGCGGCCCTGCATTTTGATGTATTTTTCGTGGATGTGGTGCTTGGAATTCAAAGACGGGCCGTTGTTGAGAAAATACGCTTCGTCTTTGGTATACGTTTGGGTGGCATGAGCCAAAATGCCTTGCTCAACTATATCGCTGCCCGCACTTAAGATACACGCGCCGGCGCCATCGGCAAAAATCATGGCATCGCGGTCATGCGGATCCACCACCCGGCTGAGCGTCTCGGCACCAATGACCAAACAGTGTTGTGCGGCGCCCGCCTTGATGAATAAATTGGCCTGGATGAGCGCTTCTACCCAGCCCGGACAGCCAAAAAGCATGTCGTAGGCGACGCAATTCGGGTTGGCAATGCCAAGCGCATGTTTTACGCGCGAAGACAGCGCGGGCAACATATCTAAATGATTGGACCCAAAACGAACGTCGCCAAAATTATGTGCATAAATGATGTAATCGATGGTCTCGATATCGATGCCCGCTGCAACAATAGCGCGCTGGGCCGCGATGATACCTAAATCTGAATTGGTTTGCTCTTTTTGGGCATAACGCCGCTCCTGAATACCGGTAATGTCTTTGAATTTCTCGATGATGGTCTCGTTGCTGTCTTCAAAAGGTTGGTCGATATCCTTATAAAAGCGCTGCGAAATGAAATCTTGGTTGGTCATGCGAAGCGTCGGCAAGTAGCTACCGAGGCCTGTGATTACTGCTGGCATAATTACGTCGGTTTAGGACGTAAATGTAGCAAAAATATTTACTTAGTGTAATTTGTACACTAAGATGCTTTAAAATTTATACATGAACCCAGTCAACAAGCCCAAAGATTGATAGCGATTGACAACCAGTCCGTTATCAACAAGCGCACCCAAAGTGCGGCGGTAAACTGGCGTACACGTGACAAGAAGTTGAGGCGTCAGGTGGTATTGTAGCTCCACTTGCCCAATCAAGGTGGCTGCTATTTGCTTGGCATTTGCGAGCGCCACACCATTGATTTGGGGCTGAATATAAGTACCTTGTGTGGAGAAACCTTTGCCAACCGCAGCGCCAGCAAAAGGAACCAGCTGCACCTTGCCTAGATTGAAAGTATAGCCCAAAAGTACAGGCACATTCACATACCGATAACGATTGGTTCCGCTCACCGAGATGACCTCATATTGCAATTGCTCACCCCATTCAAAATACTGCAAGCCTGTTTGCAGCTGCCAACGGTCAAAACAAAGCCCATAACGCAAATTGAAATCCCAGCTGCTGGTTTGGCGCTCACCTATTTCGCGTTCAGTCCTGAATTGCTTCAACTCAGTTGCGGTGTACAGCGGATTACTTGTAGGCACTTCAAAACTCGAGAAAATACCACTCACGCCAAATTGCAGTCCAACTTGGTGTTGAACGCGTTTTTTAGCTGCGGTCAACTCATCTTGAATAACGGGCAGGGGCAGATATACTGAAATAGCACTGTCTATTGGATGGTTGTCTGAAAGTAAAATGGGGTTGATGACATACGTTTCTTGCTCCACAGCAATAATTTCAGTTGAAGGAGCTGCGACCTTTGAAATCGGAGATGTAAGCGTTGTGGATGTCGAAGTAGCGAATGAAGTTGAAGATAAGGTCGTAGCGTTGCTTATTGATAAAGATGATGTTGATTTTGATGTTGATTTTGAGGTAGATAAAGGTGTGGTTCGAGTAAGCGATGCCAATTTATTCGGAACCGTAGATTTGGCTCGTGTGGGAACCAATAAAAAATAGGTGCCAACGATCATGACAGCCCCGAGTGCAGAGAATATCCACCAGGCCAAAAGCGGCTTGCGGCGTTTTTTGTCGAGCGCATCTAAGCGCGCTTCGAGGTCTTGCAGAAAAGCCGGGCTTGGGCTTTCTTGCGCAACGTTTTGGAGACCTGAAAAAAGTTTATCCAACGGATCTTTGACTTGGTTCTTCATGGGTAAGTGCGATTAATTCACGTAATTTTTTGCGCGCCATTTTGGTGTGCCACTTGGAGGTTTCTTCAGTGACACCCAATTGCTGGGCGATTTCTTTATGGCTGTAGCCTTCGATGGCAAAGAGATTGAACACCAGTCGGGCGGGTTCGTTTAATTGCAAAAGGAGGTTTTGGAGTTGTTCGTTGGTAAAAATGGTATCGGTTGCAAAGTCGGGTGCGCCTCGCTCTTCTACGGGGGCATCGAAGCGGTAGAGTTCGTTGTAGCGTTTGTTGCGGCGGTATTCGTCGATGATTTCATTGGAAATGATCCGCTTGACCCAACTCAAAAAGCGACCAGTTTGGTAGGTCTCTAGATGGAGAACGACTTTGATATAGGCGTTATTGACGACAGTCATTTGTTCGTCGGCGTTGTGGTAGTAGCGGCGCGCTGCCGAAATCAAAACCGGATAACACAACTGATACAAAGCCAATTGGGCTCTGCGCTCGCCCGCTTGAGCGGCCACGAGGAGCTGTTTATCGGGTTCTGAATTCATAGAGGCGTTGTGCACAACCTAAGGTAACGTAAAAACTTGACTTGAGGTGTAGTGTAACTTTTCATACCCGTTAATTGTCTCTATAAGGCAAGATTTATTCATTCTATTTAAAACCAAACCCTTTGAAAATCCAATCTATTATCATGCTGCTGCTTTTACTTCCCTTCAGCAACTGGGCTCAATTCAGCAATACTTCCGACGAGCTCGAATTCAGCAACCCAGCGTATCATGCCGATGCGCGCGTGCATGGTGAAGGGTATCAGGCCAGCACGCTGAATATGAATATGGGTTATTTCGGATTCAACACTAGCATCGCAACAGAATTCAATTCAAACCTAAGATTTCAACAAGCACTGGGCTCTTGGAAAATTGGTTTTCAAGCCAATTATCTAAATATAATTCAAATCCAAAAGAATGCAGAGGTAAGCTTGAGTTTGGCTAAAGATTTTGCAATCTCTCGCAATTGGAGTGTCAGGCCAGCAATAGGGGGGAATGCTTTTAGCAGCAGTTTTCCTTATTATAACGGGACAGACATTAAACAAATCTACGATATCAATACGGGGTTACAAATAAGATATAAAGGTTGGCAATTATTTGCCGGAATCAATTCCATTTACTCGACACAAGATTCCATTCAAATGAATGACACCCTTTATATCCTTTATCAAAGGCAACCTCACGCGAACATAGGTATCAAAAAAACAATTCAAATTGATAGTCTTCGACACATAGATGCTGCACTCTTTTATGAAAATTACCAAGGATATAGTTATGTAAATACAAGTGTTATTTACAGAAATCAAAAGGAATTGTTTTTATTGGGTTATTCTTCGCGACAGCTCAACTTGGGTTGTGGATTGATACTACCTATGCAACAGCAAATTATGGTTTCGTTTAATCTGCAGAAATATAGCATGCTACAAAACAAGTTTAGACCTTGCCTGCAACTCAACTACAAATGGCAGCTCACACACAAGCCTGCAACACGAAAATTTACCGGAACACCGGCCTTTTAGGATACTAAAAATCAAATTATTGCGTTAAGGGCAAATGCGGATTTTACTTTTGACTTTGCTCTTGCTGTCCGAAGAGGCAGCTGCTCAGTTTTGGCAGCAACAAGCAACTTTTCCAGGCATGGCCCGAGACGACGGCGCGCAATTCAGCATCGGCAGCCTGCATTTTTGCGGTACGGGGCGCGGCAGCGATTTTGGCTGCACCCGTGATTTCTTTGTGTATGACTCTTACAACAGTACTTGGAATAACGCAGCCCCACTGCCCATTTGGCAAGAAAGGCAATATGCCAGCGCCTTTAGTTACCAAGAGAAAGGCTATGTTTTGGGTGGGGAGAATTGCAACGGCTTCTATTTCAAAACTTTTTGGCGCTATGATCCGCTGACCGATGGCTGGCAGTCTATGCCTGAATTCCCGGGAGCGGGCCGCGCGGGTGCGCAACATTTTTTGATGGGCAGCGATTTATATTGGATCGGCGGACGCAATGCCACGGGCATCCTTAATGAAGTATGGTGTTTTCATTTGAGCAGCAACCAATGGGAACAACTCGCAAACCTGCCATTTGACGGTATTTGGCGCGGCATTGGCTTTGCCAATCAGACCAATGGGTATGTGGCTGGCGGCCGAACCAACGAAGCCAATCAAACCGGATGGAATGCCGACACCTGGATGTACGATCCACAGACAGACCAATGGAGCAACTGCTCGGCGCAACTCAATTTAGGAAGTCGGATGTACCTCAACTGCGCGCAGTCCGATTCTTTATTGTTTGTCTTTGGCGGTGTGACACCTACCGACGAAGTCTTGAGCAGCCTTGAAAAAATCAACTTGAACACCTACCAAATGGAGCCGCTGCTGCCCTTTGCCGCAAGCCCTAGAAAAGGCTGCATGAGTTTTGTAGGCAACGGATTTTTTCACCTCGCCACAGGCATCACCGGCAACGACCGCCTCAATGAAACCTGGCGTTTGGCGTATAGTCCAGAGGCAGATATCAACGAAAAAGAATTTTTTGAGGTCTATAACCTGCTGCAAGACGCCTCGCTGCTCGTGCACATCAATCCTGTTTTGATAGGAGAAAAATTAAGCATTCGAGATATACAGGGTCGAGTCTTGCAAACCTTGGAGCTCAGTCAAACCGAACACCTGATCTCTATTGCTGATTTTCCAGCGGGCACCTATTTTGTTGACGTCAAGGGCTACACTCAAAAATGCCTACGCTGATTAAGGTAGGCTTACGGTGATCAGCTTGCCTTTGTAGTTGTAGGTGAGTTGCCCTGCTGAAATTTCAAATTCTGCGCCCTTCCACACACTTGGAGTTTGGAAAACTTGCTGGGCTACTCCGCTATTTAAATCCACTTGATAAATAACGAAATGAAAATTCGTTGGTGCCAGTACATACAGCGTATTGTTCACGGGGTCTAGCATCGGTTCTAGGCGCTTCAAGCTATGTATGCCTTTGCTTTTATAAGTGATTTCTTTGGAGCCACAAACAAGACCGTACATCGAAAGTTTGGTAATGCGCTGCGCTTGTGCAGTAACGGCGATCAAGGTATCGGCCCGATGAAAAAGCAGCGGATTGAACGCTGTTGGCGGGCGGTCGGCCACAAAAAGATTTTTGCTGTACTGCTGCATTGAAGAACGGTAAAAACTCGGATTGAGTCCGCGGTACAAGAATACGCCTGGGCTCACGCGGTCAAATGCGTTAATTAACATATTGGTGCCATCGATATTTCTTACTGAATTGCTTGAAACAAGCCACGGCGCAATGCGTACGTTGTCGCTAATTCGGTTCATATTGAGTCTGACGGTTAAAGGGTCTTGGATCCACTCACCTACCTCATAAAACGCAATATGCACGAACTGATCGGCAGGAAAAAACGCCGGACGGTAGAAAGACTCGTTATTGAAGTCGGTAGGATACTCAGCTAAGGAGTCGGTTCCATACATCAAATTCATGATCATGAGTGTTTGCTTATCGATGAGTGCACTCAAAGAATGACCATTTGACTGCAAAGACCAAGTCAGGGGTTGGATATTGAGTTGCGCGCAGGCCAATGACAGGTCGGCTCGGTAGATAAAAGCTGAATTATATATTGATTGAGCTAAAGGTTTGAAGTCTTTTAACGAAGGCCAGACGAAGAATTCCTCCAAAACGAAACGCTGACTCAAAGTGGCTGGATCAGTTGGTTTCATAAAAAGGGGCAGTTGAGTTAACTTTTCTTGACTAAAGGCACTTTTATTCATGATTGCCGGCGCTTGGATTGCCGTAGCCTTTTTTGAATCTTTTATGCGCTTGGCCGGCTGCTTGGCAAATAACACAATGAGTAGCCCAACCAAAGCCAAGCCAGACGCCGTCCACAAGAGCCACTTGTTGACTTTTTGCTGTAAGCGCACGCGGCACAATTTGCGCTCAAAGAGCGGCCAAGTATCTTTCGCTAGGGCCTCTAATGATTTTGGATTAGTCATGGCTCAGTTGATTTTTAAGGATGTATTTGGCCGTTTTCAAATGCCAACGAACGGTTTGAACGTTCATTTTTAACGCGCTCGCAATTTCTTGTGGCTTTTGTTGCTCATAAACATAAAAGCTGAACACAAAGCGCGTCGTCGGACTGAGTTTACTGAGGACCGCCTCTACCTTTTGCAGCTCTATTTCTACATCTATTTGGCGATCAAAATCGGGTTCGAGTGCTGTTTCGTGTTTGGCTTCATAAGAGAGCCAACGCCATTTGTGTTGACGCCGGTATAAATCGATGAGTTCATTTCTTAAAATCACTGCCAACCAAGCCTCCATAGAGGTTTCGGGCTTGAATTGCGCAAGATTTTTGAGCGCTTTGAGCTGGGCGTTATGCACAGCCGTCATTTGCTCGGCTTCCTCCGAAAAAAAACGACTTGCTTGCCGCATTAAAGCAGGAAAGGTTTGCAAATACCAATCTTTCAGCACTTTTGGTTCTTGTGCCTTTAAGCTTTTGATATATGGGACGTCGGTGTGCATGCGGGTTGGTTCTGTACGCTAACGACTGCTGCCCACAAAATGAGGTGGCTATTTTTGCAGTTTTTGTGCACGCACATCAAAACGCATCAGGAGCAACACGCAAAGCAAGATGGTTGCAAAGACTAAATGCGCGGTTTGAACAAGGCCTGGCATGTCGGCATAAGCGAGTGCAACGCCCGTGCTGAGTTCGAGCGCAAGAACGTAAAATGCGACATTGATGCGGCCATAATGCCAGACTTTGCGGTTCTGCCAAAACAAATAAGTGAGCAAGATCAAAACCAGCCAACTGAAGCTGCGGTGGATAAAAAACGGCATGCCAAGTTGCTCAATCCATTCGGCGCGGCTGTAGCCCTTTTTCACCAATGCGTCTATGGCCTCGCGCACTTGGGTACCGAGAAACATTTGGTAAAAAGTAATCGCTAAAATGAGCCAACTCAAGAGTTGGAAAGACTGATTTTGTGGAATATCTGTTCTGGTTTGTCGACGCAATTGATGGATAAAATACAACTGTAAACCGATAATGACTAAAGCAAAAAACAAGTGAACGGTGATGGTCCAGGGAACGAGATTGGTGGCTACCACAATAGAACCGAACCAGGCCTCGAAGCCCATCAGGACCAAATTGAGCCCCGTGAGCAGCAGCCATTTTCTCTTGCGGTAATACAACAAGAGCCAGCCAAAACTCACCAGCATGGCGTTGCCTGCCAAGAAGCCAGCAAGGCGGTTGATGTATTCGATCCAGGTTTTGCGTGCATTGAAGGCTTCTTCTACATACACGCTGGGGTCTTTTTTAATTTTTTCGGCCGTTTGATCCAGACCAATTTTATCTAGAAGGGCACAAAACTTTTCGACCTTTTTTTGGCGCTTGAGCAAGTAAGCCTCGCGGTAATCGGCAGGCAACTCAGTAAGTTCGGTGGGTGGAACCCATTTGCCAAAGCACTTAGGCCAGTCTGGGCAACCCATCCCGCTGCCCGACATCCGGACAAAACTCCCGGCAAAAACGACTAGAAAAATGAGGATCAAAACAACCCATTGGAATTTCAAAAAACGGCTAGAAACTTGCATGCATCAAATTTACGATAAATCGCTTTTGGGTTTTTCTATTTTTTGCGCTTGTTGTATCTTTGTGCTTTAGATACAATATGGAATTCAACGCCCTTACCGCGATCTCCCCGATAGATGGTCGCTACCAATCCAAAACCGCCGCCTTACAAGCCTATTTTTCAGAATACGGACTCATCCGCTACCGCGTTTTGGTCGAGGTTGAATACCTCATTGCACTAGTAGGCAGCGGCATCTCTAATTTGTCTCACTTTCCGAAAGCGCAATTCCCGGCACTAAGAGCCATCTACACCAACTTTTCGCAAGCCGACGCGCTTTGGATCAAAGAAACAGAGCAAACCACCAACCACGACGTCAAGGCAGTTGAATACTTCCTCAAAGAAAAAATGCAGGGCCTCGGTTTAGGCGCCTACCTCGAGTTCATCCACTTTGGGCTCACTTCCCAAGACATCAACAACACCGCTATTCCGCTTTCCTTAAAAGAAGGCATAGAAGCAGTTTATTTACCTGCACTTGCAGCCGTCCAAGACAAACTTGTTGCCCTTTCCCAAGACTGGAAAGACATTCCGATGCTTGCGCGCACCCACGGCCAACCCGCCTCACCTACGCGCCTTGGCAAAGAAATCCAAGTATTTGCAGAACGCCTAGACAAACAAGTCGCACAACTCAAAGCACTTAAATTGCCCGCCAAATTTGGTGGTGCAACTGGCAACTTCAATGCACATTTTGTCGCGTATCCGCAGACCAACTGGGTAGCTTTTGGCAATCACTTTGTCAACGATATCCTCGGCCTAGACCGCTCTCAAACCACCACCCAAATTGAGCACTACGACCAACTTGCCGCCATTTTTGACTGCATGAAGCGCATCAACAACATCATCCTCGACCTCGATCGCGATATGTGGACCTACATCTCCATGGACTACTTCAAGCAGCAGATCAAAGCCGGAGAAATCGGTTCGTCGGCCATGCCACATAAAGTCAACCCCATCGATTTTGAAAACTCTGAAGGCAATGTCGGTTTAGCCAACGCCCTTTACGAGCACTTAGCAGCCAAATTACCCGTTTCTCGTCTCCAACGCGACCTCACCGACTCCACTGTATTGCGCGTGGTGGGGGTGCCGCTCGCACACAGCGTCATCGCTTTTGGCGCCACCCTCAAAGGGCTCGGCAAACTTTTATTGAACACCAACGCCTTGGCTGCAGACCTCGAGAACAACTGGGCTGTTGTAGCAGAAGCCATTCAAACCATCTTGCGTCGCGAAGGCTTTGAAAAACCTTACGAAGCCCTCAAAGGCCTCACCCGCAAAAACGAACGCGTCACCAAAGAAAGTGTGCATGCTTTCATCGACGAGCTAGCCGTTTCAGCCCAACTGAAAGCCGAACTCAAGCTGATCAGCCCAGACAACTACGTCGGGGTTCAACTTGTAGACTAATGCTGCCGCGCCTACTCCTCGCCTTTTTTTGTGCGCTTTCCTTTGTGTCAGCAGCGCAAAACCTAAATTGGCAATGGGGAGCACTGCAACGCAGCAAAGGTAGCCTCATCAGTGTGCTGCCTGCCGACAACCAACAATTTTCTACCATTCATGCAAGTAGCCAACTTGGTGGCGGGTCTTTTACCCTAACACAA
Organism: Bacteroidota bacterium; assembly: GCA_041168605.1. Taxonomy (GTDB): domain Bacteria; phylum Bacteroidota; class Bacteroidia; order Flavobacteriales_D; family Crocinitomicaceae; genus UBA952. Next base: position 26,885 of record JBEEKN010000005.1, read on the forward strand.
TACGAGCAACTCAATGGCGTAGCAAGCACCAAAATCAAGCCCGTGAGTCCGGAGGGGTTTGGTTATTACCAGCAAACACTGCGACTCAAAGACAAGCACGTCGTCTTTATTGCCGACAGAGCTGGCAAGGAGATGAAATTATTTGTCAAGGTGCTGGATGCAGAGTTCAATGTGATTGAAGAAAATGAAATACTCGCCTACACCGACACCCGACCAAACGCACAACCTGAGTTCAACCTGATCCAAGCACCCAACCAAGCTTATTTTGCGGCTTATTACCAAATTCCGGGCAAGCGCAACGGCGTAGATACCTACGGCTACCAACTTTTCAATCAAGACCTCAAAGCCCTAAACGGCGGTGAATACAACCTCCCTTTTGACGCCAACCTCAGCTCCATCGAAGATTACTTCCTGACCGACGACGGCGACTTCTTGATCGGCGTGATCGAAATGAGTGCAGTAGAAAACCAAGGCATTCGGGTGCGCAAAGCCTTTAAGAACCTACATGTGTATCAAGTCAATCAAGCTGGGCTCAAAGATTACACTTTTGATTTACAGGGCAAGCGGATTTCCAATTTTGTCATGAACGCTCAGCACCCCACACAGCTCAGCCTATTCGGCATTTACAGCAACAGCGAAGCCACTGAGAAACAAGACGGATTTTTCAATGCGCAAATCAACCTAAGTGCGGATACCGTTATTGCCGTTGGCTTCATCCCGTTGAGTGTCGAAATCATGCTCAGCGAGCACGAAGTAGGAGAACAAATTCGCCTGCAAAAACGCATGGAACGTAAAGGCGAAAGCCCTCAGCTCTCGCGCTATGAAGTCCGCGATATTTATACCCTTCAAGACGGCAGCTATGTTGGCTCCATTGAAAAATACTACGTGTACACCAATACCACCTACAACAACCAAACGGGTCAGCGCATGACCACCAATTATTATTACTACAACGATATCGTCGCCTTTTGCATCGATGCAAATGGTCAATTGCGCTGGGAGCAGCGCATTCCTAAAATACAAGTCAGCATCAATGATTACGGCCCTTTTAGCTCCTACGCGAGTTTTATGGACAGCACGTCCTTGAACTTTATTTTCAACGACACCGAAACCAATTACGACGAAAACGGGGTATTTAAAGAGGGCTTAAGGGAAGTGGCCACATTTAGTTTATCTAAGCATAAAAATGTAGGCGCGTGGGTGCGCATAGATATCCAAACTGGGCAAATGCAGCGTCAGGTGAGCCATGAGCGCGCGACCGAAAATATCTTGCTGATTCCGAAAGCGTTTGAGTTTGATCTTCAAAATCGAGGGATCTATACCTACGGCGTGCTTGGTCCGCAAGAAAAATTTGGCTATATTAGACTCCAAACTACTCCTTGATGCGCGCGCTACTCTTCTTCGTTACTCTTTTGCTTTGGTCTTGTTCTGGTGCGCCCAATAAACAACCTGCTGCCACCGAACAACTCAGCCAAAGACCCAACGACGACCACAGCTACGCCAATTTAGACCAGATCAATACCCAGCACCTGCACCTCGACCTCGAGGTTGATTTTGCAGCCAAAACTATTTACGGTATTGCCAGACACCAGATGCGCAACCGCGGGGCAGACACCGCTATTTTTGATGTCAAAGGACTCCTGATCCAAAAAGTAACTCTTGGCCCAAAAGGCGCCGAGAAAGAAACCGACTTCACCATCGGCCCCATGGACAAAGACAGCATCATTGGCCAAGCACTTTTGGTCAATGTCGACGCTAAAACTGCCGATGTCAATATTTACTACCAAACCACCGATGCCTCAGGGGCCTTGGATTGGCTAGACACCGCCCTCACCAGCTCCAAAACCAAGCCCTTTCTGTACACCCAAGGGCAAGCCATCCTGACGCGCACCTGGATCCCGATCCAAGATTCACCCTCCAACCGCATTACCTACAGCGCCGACGTCAAGGTACCAAGTGACTTATTGGCGCTCATGAGTGCTAAAAACCCCACCAAACTGAACAAAAGCGGACGCTATCATTTTGAAATGACCAAAGCGATTCCGAGCTACCTTATTGCGCTGGCCGTTGGTGACATCGGCTTCAAAGACCTCGGGCAACACTGCGGTGTTTATGCCGAAAAAGAACTGCTCCTGGAATGCACCAAAGAATTCGAAGACTTGCCGCAAATGATGCGCGTAGCCGAAGATTTATACGGTGCTTACCAATGGGGGCGCTACGACGTTTTGGTGCTCCCCTACTCGTTCCCGTTTGGCGGCATGGAAAACCCAATGCTCACCTTTGCCAACCCAACGCTACTCACCGGAGACAAAAGCTTGGTTTCTGTAGTTGCGCACGAGTTGGCACATTCTTGGTCTGGCAATCTAGTGACCAACCATTCGTGGTCAGACCTTTGGCTCAATGAGGGCACTACTGTTTACTTTGAACTACGCATCATGGAAGCGTTGCGCGGCAAAGAAATTGCAGATATCTTAGCGCAAGTAGAATTTGGAGAGCTGCAGCAAACCCTAGCCGAAATGGCTGCCGATAGCACGATCCAAGATAGCAAGCTCCACCTTGATTTGGCCAAGCGCGACCCCGATATTGCCATGTCTGATATCGCGTACGTCAAAGGGGCTTTTTTCTTTCGAACGCTCGAACAAGCCGTGGGCAGAAAGCAACTCGATCATTTCCTCAACAAATACTTTAAGCATTTTGCGTTTCAGACCATCACAGCCGATCGCTTCATCGATTATTTAGAGGCCCAATTATTGGCCAAAAGCGGCACCGACTTCAATTACCGCCAATGGATTTACGAACCGGGCTTGCCAACCAACTGCGCTCAGATTGCAGCCCCAAGACTCGATAAAATCAAGGCCTTTGCCCAAGCGTTCAACGCGGGCAAAGATCCGTTTAAGCCCGTGATCAAATACAAATGGATCCGTAAAAATGGCAAGCGCAAAAAAATCAAACAACGCACTGAGGTGCAGTACAACGCCTACCTCATCCAAGAATGGCAATTGTTTATCCGCGCCTTAGCACCTCAAACCAAACCTGCACGCCTCAGACAGCTCGATAAACAATTCCATTTTGCCCAGACGCAAAACAGCGAAATACTGTGTGACTGGTTTGTGCTCGCAGCACAATCGGACTACATTTTTGAGATAGAGCCACAATTAAAGGCCTTTTTGAACAAAATTGGACGCCGAAAATTTGTTTTGCCTATTTACCAAGCACTTGCCGAAAGTAAGAAAGGCATGAAATTAGGGCGTACTATTTTCCAAGAAGCCAAAACGCATTACCATAGCGTGACCCGCAATTCTGCCTGGAAGGCACTCTACAAAAAAGCTTAATTTCCGAATTCCGATAAGAACTTGATGCGCACCAAACGCAACTCTTCTTCGGTATAGAGGCCGTCAAATTCGTGGTAGGCCGTAATGAGGTCGTCGGAGTCGGCACCCATGAAATAATCGATGATTTCTTCTTGGTTGTCGCTATCGAGTACGTCGTTGAGGTAATACGCAATATTGAGTTTGGTGCCAGAGTTGACCACCGTTTCGAGTTCTTCAAGCAAAGCATCAAAAGACTTTCCTTGAGATTTAGCGATGTCTTCTAAAGGCAACTTGCGGTCGATATTTTGGATGAGTTGCACCTTTGCTCCTGATTTATTGATCAAGGACTTGACTACATAATCTTGCGGACGCTCTATTTGATGTGCATCGACGTGCGCTGCAATGTGCGCAATAAATGGTGCGCCGTAGCGCTGCGCTTTGCCGGTACCAACGCCTTGAATAGCGGTGAGTTCATGAAAGTCTGTAGGATACTGCAAGCACATGTCGCGCAAAGAAGGCTCTTGGAACACCACAAATGGTGGCACACCAGCCTGCTTGGCAACTTGCCTACGCAGTTCGAGCAGTTGTGTGTACAGTACCTCGTCGAAGGCCGCGCCTTTTTGATTGAGAATGATATCGTCGTCGTCGGTATTGGAAAAATCATGTTGTTTGAACAACATAAAGCTGTCTGGCGCGGCTAAAAATGCCGTCCCTTTTGGGGTGAGCTTGAGCGTTCCGAAGGTTTCGACGTCTTTGTAGAGGTAGCCCGCCACAACTGCCTGCCGAATGACGGCATTCCAGAAGTGTTCGTCGTGGGCCTTGCCAATCGCAAACAACGGCAATTGGTCGTGTTTGTAGGCTTTGATGTCTGCATTGACGTGCCCCGACAGGAACGCGCAGTAATGCTTGGATTTTTGTGTTTGGTCGAGCGCAACAACACTTTGCAATAAATAATTGAGGTAGAGCCCACCCTCCATGCGCTCTTGCGGACGTTTACAGTTGTCGCACTTTTCATGGCAGTTTTCATGGCTGAATTCTTCGCCAAAATAATGCAAAATGAATTTGCGACGACAAACGGAGGTCTCTGCATAGGAGACGATTTCATGCAACAATTGCCGACCGATTTCTTGTTCGGTAAGGGCTTTGCCTTGCAGGAATTTTTCGAGTTTCTCGATGTCTTTGTAGCTATAAAAAGCAATGCACTCACCGATGCCGCCATCTCGACCAGCGCGTCCGGTTTCTTGGTAATAACTTTCAATGGATTTAGGGATGTCGTGGTGAATGACATAGCGCACGTCTGGTTTGTCGATGCCCATGCCAAAAGCAATAGTAGCCACAATGACTTCTACATCTTCCATCAAGAATGCATCTTGGTGACGCGCCCTTGAACCTGCGTCTAAACCTGCGTGATACGGCAGAGCGTTGATGCCATTGACTTGCAAAAGCTCAGCGATTTCTTCTACTTTTTTGCGACTCAAGCAGTAAATAATGCCGCTTTGGCCTTGGTGCTGCTTGATGTAACGTATGATTTGTTTCTCGACTTCGCGTTTGGGGCGAATTTCGTAATAGAGGTTGTCTCGGTTAAAGGAGGACTTGAAAACATCGGCATCCAGCATATTGAGGTTCTTTTGGATGTCGTGCTGAACTTTCGGGGTGGCCGTTGCCGTGAGGGCAATGATGGGCACCGATGAGATTTTTTCGAAAATTTCGCGCAGACGGCGGTATTCTGGCCTGAAGTCATGGCCCCACTCCGAAATACAATGCGCTTCGTCGATGGCAAAAAAGGAGATCGGAACCCCTGCTAGAAAATCGATGTTTTCTTTCTTGGTAAGGGACTCCGGTGCAACGTATAGCATTTTGGTCTGGCCACTCAAGACATCGGACTTCACTTGAGCGATTTCTGCTTTGCTGAGCGAAGAATTCAAGAAATGCGCCACCTGACCCGTTTGAGAGAAGCCGCGAACGGCATCTACTTGGTTTTTCATGAGCGCGATGAGCGGCGACACAATAATGGAGGTGCCGGGTAAGATCAGAGAAGGCAATTGGTAGCACAAAGACTTACCGCCGCCAGTGGGCATCAGTACAAATGTGTTGCGGCCTTCTAGAACGTTTTCAATGATTTGCTTTTGGGCACCCTTGAATTGATCGTAACCAAAATAGTTCTTAAGGGCGTCTTTGAGTTGATATGTTGGCGTAATGAGCGACATAGGTCTTGTTGAGAAACAACAAGTTTAAAAAGTTGTTCATCTAAAAATAACGCAAAATTCGCACATAGACACTATACAGGCTAAAATTAAGCGTTAAAGGCCACTACTTCATTGACTTCTGGTAAATGTTGTTTAAGGAGATTTTCGATGCCACCTTTCAAAGTAGCTGTCGAGGAAGGGCAACCTGCGCATGATCCCTTGAGCATGACCGTTACTTTTCCATCTTCGAATCCGAGAAAATCAATGGCGCCGCCGTCGTTGGCAACTGCTGGCCTCACGTACTGATCGAGCAGGTCAATGATGGCATCATCTAGTGGAGAAGCTGCAAAATTGGCTTTTTTAGCTGTGGCTAGCCCAGCTGGAGCGCTCTCAGTGGAGTCTGTAGGCTGTTCGTCGTGCTGAATTTGGCTCGGCATGGCAATTAAGACTTCTTTTTCAAAGATGATCCATTCGCGGATGAACTCGCGGAGCTCCATGGTGATGAAATCCCAGGGAACGTTGTCTGTTTTGGCAACCGTAATGAAATTGACCGCAATAAAAACTTTGGTCACAAAAGGGAAGTCGAAAAGGGCTTCTGCGAGCGGAGAATAACCTTTGGCAGCTGCTTTGTTTTCAAACTCTACAGAGGCTCCGGTAGGCAATAAATATTTGTTGGCCACAAACTTCATGGTAGAAGGATTGGGCGTCATTTCGCTATAAACAGTTACAGGTATCATGCTTTTTGATTTTGGCTTACAAAAGTAACCAATTCTAAGCGCCTTTGTTTGCTTGATGTGCAAAATCCAATAAATCTAAGGCAGATTTAACTGGCGAAAAAACTGCCGACGGCACTTCTACAAAAAGGGTGTTCCAATTGGCCATGGCTCCATTCCACAAACCGGGTTGCTCCACAAAATAAACGCGTTCGCCGCCTTGGTTTTTTTCTACCACAAAATAGGTGTTGGGATCTGCAAATTGCTGCAAAGGCAGCGGGTTGTCTGAGAGGTCACAGGGGCTCAAGACCATCAAGACCGGATTAAAGTAAGCGCTTTGCAACATGAGTTTGCTGGCTTGCGGATGACCATGCAGTTGCGCTTTTTCGACGATTTGTTTGGTTGCGGCGCCGTTCATCTCTACGAAAAAGGGGCCGCCACCAGGTTGACCGTCGTTGCGGACCATGCCACAAATGCGCAGCGGTTTATTCAGGAGCGCTTGCCATTCGGTAGGCGTGCAGTCTTTTAATTGCGCGGGATCTATTAAGCCAAAGTCCTCGTTCCAACTTTGAAAACCAGCTTGATCTGCGCTGGCCACAAATTGACGCAGGGCTTTTCTTACTTCGATTTGCAAGCCCAATAGAAATTCCCAATTGGCGTTACTCGCTTGCCTTTGGTCAAAATGCTGAATGTTGTCGATGTTTTTGACCAAAACATACGGAGACTGAATTGTTTCTAGGTTTTGTAACAGCGTGCCGTGGCCTGCTGGTCTGCGCAAGGGTTTATCGTTTGCATCGAGGACCAATTCATGGTGCGCGTCAAAGACAAACGCATCTGTGTTTTTATCTTGACTTGAATACGTCACCTGATAATTTTGGCCAGTCAAAGCGGCCAATTCGGCCACACACTTTTCAAAAGCTTGGTGGAAGTCTTCTTGAATGGTAAAATGAAAGTGAATGGGGCCTTGCGCAAAGGTTTGAACTTGGCTGAGGTGCTCTTGAAAAGCGTTGAGCACAAAAGGCTCGTGGATATGAAAAGAAATCAAGCCTTTGGGCAGCGCGCCAAAGTTGAGGCCGTCGGAACCCATCAACACTTCAATAAAAGCGCTCAAGGTGAGTTCGCCTGCTAAATAGGCTTTTTGAATGTCTTGTGGCAATTGACGATAAAGGGCAAAATCTTGCAGCCGACTGAAAAAACGCTCTGCTTGTTTGGTGTTTTCTGCATCGGGATGCTGCAAGTAATCAAAAAGAAATGCGAACATACGAGAACCCGAACCAGAGGCAGGAATAAAAAAGTGCAGCGGCTCGTTGAAAAAACGCGCGGTTTGGCGGTAGCGTTCTTGTTGGGCTTCGGTGATACTCATGATGCCATCGCCCAAGCGACAAGGGCGCAAAACAGGAAGGGTTTGCTGACCATTTTGAATGGCTTGCCTTTGTATTTCTGTGTGCGAATTAGTTTGGACCGACATCGGTTTCTTTTTTGTTATTTTGCGTTATGTTTCGCTGCATCGAATATACAGCTTTTCTGTGGAAAGCCAAAGGCCGTCATGGCACACATTCGCCTTTTGCGTATTGGTTAGTGGATGTCGTGGGGCGTTTAAATACCCCAAAAGAAGTACCCTTTACGCGCCAAATCAAATGTAAAAAAACAAGACAATTTGTTGCCAAACTGAGTCAAGCGCTTTCTGAGTATCAGCTATACTTGTTTGAGTCAACTGATCAAAACAGCTCAAAACCATGTATTTGCATTTTGACACACGATCAACTACCTCATTTTGAAACCGCGCTACCACATCAATTGTGGCATCCAGAAACCATCTTTGTGGTCTTGAATCCGAAGGCCAAAAACAAGCGATACCATTGGCAAAAGCTTTGTCAGATGGAGATTTTCCATTTCACGGCCGATTGTTACTTTTTTGGCCTGCTGAGCCCGCGTCCGGGGCAAGCCAAAGAACATTTTTACCTAAAATTGAGCTGAACCACCAATATTCTTTAGTTTTGTGCGTTGTCTTTCTATGCGCTATTTCTACGCTTTTACGATTTTAATCGGTTTGTTCTTTTGGAGCACGCTGAGCTCTTGCAATAAGCAGGTGTTGCTCTCTAAATCCAACCTTACGTTTTCAACAGACACACTGGTGTTTGACACCGTTTTCACCACTATTGGCTCTACCACCAAATCTTTCAAGATTTACAACCCCGATCAGCGCAGCCTGCAAATTGAGGAAATAGAACTCATGGGCGGCGCAAATTCGGTTTACAGGATCAATGTAGATGGCACGCCCGGAACAATACATAAAGATCTCCTGCTCGAATCCAAAGACTCTTTGTTCATTTTCGTGGAGGTCACTTTAGCCGTGAATAACACCACCAACCCACTGATCATCGAAGATTCAGTGCGTTTTCGGACCAACGGCAAAGACCAATACGTCAAACTCGCCACCTGGGGGCAGGACGCCTACTTCCATTATTCCAATTTTCAGAGCCAAATTTTTGACTTCAACGAGGGCGTTTGGCCCAACGACAAACCACACGTCATTTACGGCGCCGCAATTGTAGACTCCGCCAAAACACTCACCATTCCCGCAGGCACGAAGGTACATTTACACAAAAACGCCTTGCTATATGTGTACAAAGGATCGTTGCAAATCGAAGGGCAACTCGGCAATGAAGTGATTTTCCAGGGAGACCGCCTCGAGCAAGACTACCAAGACGTGAGCGGGCAATACTACGGTATTTACCTGCATGAAGCGTTGCCGAGCAACATCAATTACGCCATGCTCAAAAACGGTACTTCGGGCGTGCATTTATTTAGTGAAGACCCCAGCAATACAAGCTACACGCTCAACATCCAAAATACGCAAATCTTCAACCAAGCCCGCTATGGCATTTTCATTTTTGCCGGCGCCAAGGTGAAGGCCGAAAATTGCTTGATTTCACAAAACGGCACGCACGCGTTGTTGGTTTTGCAGGGCGGAGACTTCAATTTCAACCATTGTCATTTGTTGGGTTATGGCGCCTCCACCAACCCCGCAGTAGGTATCAGTAATTATTACAACGACTACGCCCAAAACCAAACACTGGTCTCGAGCATTGAAGAAGGTGTATTTAAGAACTGTGTTATTTACGGCAACTTAGATACCGAAATTGCGATGGATACCATCCAAATGGCTGGTGTGCAACTCAATTTTGACTTTGATTACAGTGTGTTCAAATCAGAAACCACTTATACCGATACTTTTTACGGGACACAGTTGTTTTGGAATTTGCCGCCCTTATTTACCAACCCGAGTGAAAAGGACTTCACTTTTGGCAGCAATTCGTCATTGAGTAACAAAGGCATTAGCTCTACTGTTTTTACCGATATTTTGGGCCAAGCGCGCAACAACCCGCCGGATATTGGCGCCATTGAGCTACCCTAACGGACAAAAAAAAACCGTGAGCTGAACCCACGGTTTTTCTATTTCTTGAAAGAAATTTAACTTTCTTCTAATTAGGCATTTGCATTCATGTTATCGAGGACTTCCATCACACCTTTCACTGCTTCTGCTGAATCGACGAGTAAGGCGCGTTCTGCTTCATTCAATTGCAATTCGATGATTTTTTCGATACCGTTTTTACCCAAAACAACAGGCACACCTAAGTAGATGTCTGACATGCCGTATTCGCCTTGTAACCAAGCGCAAACTGGGAAAATACGTTTTTGATCGCGGACAACAGCCTCTACCATTTGAGCAGCAGCTGCTCCTGGTGCATACCAAGCAGAAGTACCGAGTAGTTTAACGATTTCACCACCACCAAATTTAGTGCGCTCGATGATTTCGTTCAAACGTGCTTCATCGATCAGCTCAGTTACTGGAATACCACCAACGGTTGTGTAGCGCGGTAGTGGAACCATTGTGTCACCATGGCCACCCATCAATACAGCTTGGATGTCTTTTGGAGAAACATTGAGTTCTTCTGCCAAAAATGCGCGGTAACGTGCGGTATCTAAAACACCTGCCATACCAAATACGCGAGAAGACGGCATGTTGGCATTTAAAAATGCGCAGTAAGTCATGACATCTAATGGATTGGATACCACAATGATGATGGCGTTTGGCGAGTATTTCACGACGTTTTCCGTCACGGTCTTAACGATACCAGCATTGGTTGCGATAAGGTCGTCACGAGACATTCCTGGCTTGCGCGGCAAACCTGAGGTAATGACTACAACATCTGAATCTGCGGTACGCGCGTAATCATTGGTACAACCAATCGTACGAGAATCATAAAGGTTAATGGGGGCTGTTTGCCAGATATCCAAAGCCTTGCCTTCGGCAAAACCTTCTTTGATGTCTAGTAATACAATTTCATTGGCGATCTCACGGGTAGCCAATACATCGGCACAGGTCGCTCCTACGTTTCCTGCACCTACAACAGTTACTTTCATTTGTCTTGTTTTTAAATTGATAAAAGCTTTGCGAGACGAATTTACGCATAGTTAACATAAAAATGATTTTTTTTCTCGCTAATTGACTTTCGGATGGCCATCTTAGGCAACCCTCTGCTTAGCTTTGCGTTAAGTAAATATTGAAAATTGGAGCAGCAAGACAACTTAAAACAAATTGTGGAGGGGTGCCTCAGAGGTGAGCGACGCTCGCAAGAACGCCTATTCACTATGTTTTACGGTAAAATGATGGCTGTCAGCATGCGCTACATTGGCGACCGCGACAGCGCTCAGGAGGTGCTCCAGGTTTCATTTTTAAAGGTCTTTGACAAATTGGAACATTTTGATTTCTCTGGCTCACTCGAGGGCTGGATGCGCAGAATTGTGAGCAATACCGCTATTGATCATTTGCGAAAGGCCAAAAAAAATCCGTTTTTGTCTGACCAAGACAACGACTTCAAATCCATGGCCGAAGACCCCATGCAAGTGCAAGAACTCCTCGCGCACACCCAACTCAAGGCCGAGCTTGCACAAGCAGCCATCACCAAATTATCGCCCGCCTATCGCACGGTTTTCAACCTCTACGTGATCGAAGAGCGCAGCCACAAAGAAATTGCCGAACTACTCGGCATCTCCGAAGGCACATCAAAATCCAATTTAGCAAAAGCAAAAATGAATTTGCAACGCCATTTAAAAGAACAATTTATACAGATCGACAAACGATGAAAGATCCATTTGAATCCAAAATAAAGTCACTCGTAGAAGACTTCTCCTGCGACTACGACCCCCAAGCCTGGGACGCGCTATCCAAAAAGCTCCCTAATGCCAAGCCAGGTCTTTCTTGGCTCGGTAAATTCGGCATCGCCAGCATGCTTGTACTAGTTGTGGGCGTTATTGGGTGGAATCTCGCTGCCAATCACAACCAAAAAGAAAGCGCCAACAACGCGGCTTGGGTAGCCAAAAACAAAACCCAAACTGCGGAGAAAACAAATCCATCAGCCGCGCAAAAAACACCAAAAAGCAGCACACAGACCAAAACGGAAGCAAACCAAAACAGTCCAACTATTGCTGCAAACAATGCCACCAACCAAGGTTGGACGCAATTTGCGCAAGAGGTAGTTGCCGACCCTGATTGGTACCTCACTCCCATTGCGCTTCGTCAACAAGCTGCATCCCTTCCAGTTAAAAGCGACAATTGGCATGACGACGGTGGTCAAATGCCGCAGGTTCAAGAACACCTACTACCACTTGATTTGCCAAGTGTCGCTTCAACGCCATGTAAAGGTCCAAAAATCGTTCTTGATGTTGACGCTATTAATTACGAAGATGGTACGCCTCGCATTCGTGTCAATTTGGAAACAAATGGGAGCGATATCACCTGGAGTGCCAATGGTACCTTGATCAATAAAAAGAGCCGCAGCGTTGATTTAATGGCGTTCAAAGGACAAACCTATACCATCACTGCTGAAGCCCAGCTAGATGGCTGTAAGAGCACTGAAAAAATTAAGGTGACGGCCAACGAAGACTACAACTTACTTGCTGTCAATGCGTTTAATCCGCAATCTAGAGACGAGCGCAACGCCACCTTCATGCCTTACGCCCTCACCATTCGCGACCTCCGCTTTGAGCTCATCGTGCTAGACCCAGACAATGGCGCTGTGGTATTTAAAAGCGTCGATGCGCAAAATGCTTGGGATGGTATAGACCAACGCACGGGTCAAATGGTCCCTGCTCAAAAAGCATATATCTGGAAAGTGGTCTTGCAAGAAGCTTTACCCAACGAAAAAACAACCTATTCAGGTACAATCGTTCGGATTTAGGCCCTGTCAACTCAGCGGAATTGCTTACATTTGTTCAGCACGAACCAACGTGAGCCCGCATGAGCATCATCAACTTACTGCCCGATCATATCGCCAACCAAATTGCAGCCGGAGAGGTCATTCAAAGACCTGCCTCGGTGGTCAAAGAATTGCTTGAAAACGCAGTAGACGCAGGTGCAAGCCAAATTCAGCTGGTAGTCAAAGACGCCGGCAAAACACTCATTCAGGTGCTAGACAACGGCAAAGGCATGGATGCCCAAGACGCCGAAAAGTGTTTTCTGCGCCACGCCACGAGCAAACTCCAAACTGCAGCCGATCTTTTTGCCTTGCAAACCAAAGGGTTTCGCGGAGAAGCACTCGCTTCTATAGCAGCAATTGCCCACGTGAGCCTCAAAACCAAGCAGCCAGACAAAGAAACTGGCGTACAGATCGATATCGAAGGCAATCAAATCAAAAACAAGCAAGAAGTCATTTGCCAGCAAGGCGCTTCTTTTGAAGTCAAAAACCTTTTTTACAATGTGCCTGCGCGTCGCAATTTCTTAAAAAGCGATGCCATCGAGCTCGGACACATCCAAACCGAATTTGAACGCGTGGCGCTGGCTCATCCCGAACTGCAGTTTAGTTTTCAGCACAACGGGCAAGATGTCCTGCAACTAGCCGCCGGCAACAGCCGCATGCGCATCGCAGCGATTTTTGGCAAGGGCAGCAATGAAAAACTCGTTCCGATAGAAGAACAAACCGACATCGTGCGCGTCAGTGGCTATGTCGGCAAGCCCGAAATGGCCAAAAAAAGCAGAGGCGAGCAGTATTTATTTGTCAACGACCGCTTTTTCAAAGACCCTTACTTTCATCATGCCATTACCAAAGCCTACGACGGCATGATCAGTGAAAAACACCACGCGAGCTACTGCATCTTTTTGGAGGTAGACCCGCACAAAATCGATGTGAACATCCACCCGACCAAAACCGAAATCAAATTCGAAGAAGACCGCTTTATCTATTCTATTTTACTGAGTAGCGTCAGGCAAGCTTTGGGCAAACACAACATCTTCCCCACCCTAGACTTCGAGTCAGAAAGTGCTTTTGAAGTGCCGTCGGAGGTCAGAAAATCAGATCCAGTTGCGCCACAAATTTTAGTCAATCCGTCTTACAATCCATTTGAGAGCACGGTGCATCAAAAGGCCACAAGCAGCGGCGGCTCAAAAAACTACAGCGCAGCCCTGCAGCAAGAAGGCTTCGGCAGTACCCCTCCTAGCCCAGAAGATTGGCAGCAATTCTATCAAATTGAGGAGCAGACGCCGAGCGAAAACCAACAAATTTTTGAAGAAGAGGCCGCCGCCAAGCAGTTTCTACTCCACGACAAATACCTCGTAAGCCCCACCAAATCGGGCTTCATGATCATCGATATCCGACGCGCCAAAAACCGCATGCTTTTCGATGAGCTCATCCAACATTTTGTGTCGCAGCCCCTGGCCTCTCAACAATTGCTCTTTCCGATTGAAAGAACCTTAGCTAAAGAAGCTAAACGCACTTGGCAGGGCCAAAAAAGCCTCTGGAACCAATTGGGCTTTGCGTTTGAGCTCGATGACGACCAACTTCAAATCATGGCTGTACCGGCCCTACTCTCCTCTCTTGATTTGGAGACTTGCCTAGATGAACTCACCGATGCCGCCACCTATTCTGATATCGAAAGTGGCGATGTAGCGCATTTTATTGTCGCCAAACTCGCGCTGCTTGGGGCTAAAAACTTCAAACTCCAACACCACGAAGAAGTAGAGCATTTTATCGACACGCTTTTTCAGTGTCCGCAACACACCACCACCCCCAACGGCAAACCTATTATGTTCACCTTGGGCTTTGACGAACTGGCTAAAAAACTCTAAATATGTTTCAGAATATCCCGCAAGTCACTAAAAATATTTTGCTGCTCAATATCGCTTTTTTTGTAGCGAGTTTGGTGCTCAAGAGCCAAGGCATAGACCTCGAAATGTCCTTGGGTGCACATTATATCAACTCGCCCTTTTTTGAGCCGTATCAGGTGGTGACGCATTTTTTCATGCACAGCACCGACAACCTTTTGCATATTTTCTTCAATATGTGGCTCTTCGTCACACTTGGCGCCTATCTAGAAAACATCTGGGGAGCCAAGCGCTTTTTCATCTTTTACGTCGTGAGTGCAATGGGCGCTTTTGCGCTCTACAACATGATTGGCTTTATCGAAATCATGCAGCTCAAATCAATGCTTGCCCAGCAATTCGACCTCGAACAATTCGATTTCTACCTCAAGCACAGCGTCAATATAAATGGCGATTTAGCAGGACAAATCAACAGCTATTTACAGGATAACCAAATTAACGTAACGCCCAACCTCGAAAACTACCTTCAAAAATCAGTAACACCAATGGTGGGTGCTTCAGGCGGCGTATTTGGCATCATGACGGCCTTTGCCATTCTTTTTCCGAACACAGAATTCCGACTCTATTTTTTCATTCCTGTCAAAGCGAAGTATTTGGTTTCTGCCTACTTTTTGTGGGAGTTGTATCTTTCTTTTCAGACACAAGCTGGCGACAACGTAGCGCACCTCGCCCATATTGGTGGTGCAGTCGCAGGCGCCATTCTCGTTTTGGTGTGGCGTAAAAAAGACCGTTCAAATTTCTGGTGATGAATCCTTTTATAGCACAAATTAAACAGCAGTTCAGCAGCGGCACCATGACCATTCGGTTGGTGATGGTCAATGTAGGTGTATTCGCCCTCATTCAACTGCTCAATGCGCTAGAAAGACTACAAATTTTGAGCATTCTAGAAGGCTTGCCGCAAGGCTTTGTGAGTCAATATTTTTTTGCGCTGCCTGTCTTTCGGCTCAGTTTTCTGCTCCAACCCTGGACGCTCATTAGCTCTTTATTTGCGCATTTTGGCTTTTTACACCTGTTAGGCAACTTATTGTTTCTGTATTTTGCCGGGCAAACCTACGAGCGCTTTTTCGGCGCCAAACGCCTTTTGCATTTGTATCTCATTGGTGGTATAGCCGGTAACCTAACAGAAATTTTGGCGCACCAATTATTCCCTGCGCTTCAAGGCAGCAGCTTTTCTGTGGTGGGTGCGTCTGGTGCCATCATGGCCATCTTCATGGCCTTGGCGTTTTCGCAACCCCAACTGCAGGTGCAACTTTTTGGCATCTTCCCGTTGCGCATTTATATGCTCGCCCTCTTTTTCTTTTTAAAGGATCTTTCATCCCTTGGCACCGCCGATCAAATTGCTCATTTTGCTCATATTGGCGGAGCCCTGTTTGGCATCTGGAGTATCCAACAATTTTGGCATATTCGCCTTTCAAGACCATGGCTGGGCATCAATTGGCGTTCAAACAAGAGCCACCTCAAGGTCAAAAAAGGAGGTCGCCCGTTAACAGACGAGCAATTCAGGGCACAAAAGCAAGCCCGCCAAGCCCAACTCGACACCATCCTCGATAAAATCTCCAAAAAAGGCTACGATGCGCTAAGTAAAGCAGAAAAAGACTTTTTATTTCAACAAAGCAAAGATGTCTAAAAAGCGCAACAAGCTATTTTCAAGTCCTTTTAAATTGGCTACTGCACTCAGCCTCATTGGCTTGTTGTTGAGTTATCTTGCGCCTTATATTCATCCGTCTACCATCCCCTCTTTGCCCTTTTTTGGGCTCACCTACCCGATCTTTCTTTCCCTCACGCTCGTCTGGCTTGTGCTCTGGACTATTTTTCGCTCTAAATGGGCCATTTACTGCTTGGTGGTTTTGCTCATCGGCGGCAAACTCCATTTTCGAAATTTTTCCCTGATTACCTCCACTACCGAAGCCAAACAAGAAAGCGGACTCAAAGTACTCAGCTATAACGTGAGGCTTTTTGATTTATTCAACCCTACTTTTAGCAACGCCCTAGACTCCAGAAACCAAATTTTTGCATTTATCCGCAGCCAAGAACCCGACTTACTCTGCTTACAAGAATACTACCGACAAGACAAACCCACTGATTTTGAGGTCATGGACTCGCTCAATTTGATCATGAAAACCCGCGATTACCACGAGCGCAGCGCCCACAAAAGACGAACTAGAGAAAATTTCGGCATCGCCATGTTTTCAAAATACCCCATGATTGCACGCGGAGACGTCATGTTCGAGACGCAAGGTGTACAAGATTTCAATTACTGTATTTTTGCGGATATCGTGAAAGGGCAAGACACCTTCAGGGTTTACAACGTGCACTTGCAATCGATTCGCCTGCATGCCGAACCGAACGTGGAAGGAAACGAAGTACAAGCTTACGGCAGTAAAAAAGGTGCGCTTGCTGTTTACCGCAAATTGCGCAGTGCCTTTGAAAAACGCGCCGATCAAGCCAGAAGAGTGGTCGAGCACCTCAAAACCTCACCCTATCCAGTGATTGTCTGCGGTGATTTCAACGACACACCAATGTCATACACCTACAACCAATTCCAATTAGCGCTCCTCGATGCATTTAGCGGAAGCGGCAAAGGCTTCGGCACCACCTACGTGGGCAGACTACCCGCAGGGCGCATCGACTACCTATTTTACAGCCCTTTGCTGAGCGCCTCACAATTTCAAATTCAAAAACAAACCCGCAGCGATCACCGCGCCATTAGCTGTGTGTTTCACAAGAAAACTACATGATTGCCGTCATTGACTGTGGCAGCTCCAAAACGCCACAAATAGCCCAACAGCTCGAAGAATACATAGATGTCCAAGTGCTTGGCTTAATGGACTTCAAGGCAGAAAATTTGGCGCAATTTGATGGCGTAGTGCTCTCCGGAGCGCCTATCTTGCTCACAGATATCGACCCAACGCCTTATTTACAGCACCTTTCCTGGATCAAAACCTATGACAAACCACTTTTGGGCATTTGTTTTGGGCATCAAATCATCGGTTTATTGCACGGCGCACGCGTTTCCAAAATGCGCGAAGACCGCGGTTTTCAGGAAATTGAGCTGATCAAGGACGACAGCTTATTTGAGCGACTGCCCGATGTTTTTGAGATGCAAGAAGATCATTGCGAACACATTTCAGTGCCGCATGGCTTTGATTTGCTGGCGTGTTCGGATGCGTGTATCAACGAAGCGATGAAACACAAAGAAAAACCTATGTATGGGGTGCAGTTTCATCCGGAGGTATCCGGAAATTTTGGACATGTGTTGTTGGAGAATTTTGCGTGCTTAGTGCTCGGCTAATTATTTACCTGCAATTTGCAGCAAGCGCTCGCGGTCTAGGACATGAATTTTGCGCGTCTGTACTTCTACAATTCCTTCTTCTTTGAAATCTTTGATGAGACGAATGAGCGTTTCGGTGGCGGTACCCACAAAATTAGCGAGGTCTTCGCGGCTTAAGTTGATGGGTTCGTTGTCAAAGACGTCTAGGAGGATGAGCATGGTAAAGGCCAAGCGCTCCCGTACAGATTTTTGAGCCATATTGGTGATGAAGTCGGCGCGGTCTGCGAGTTCTTTGGATAATTCTTTGATGATGCCGTTGCGCAAAACGGGGTTGGTGTCCATGAGGTTGAGGAAGTCTTCTTTGCTAATAAAGCAAATATTCGATTCTTCTAGTGCATCGGCGCCCACTTTGTAGGGCTCTTCGGTAAACATAGCTCTAAAGCCAACCATTTCTCCGGTCTTGGCGATATGGATGATTTGTTCTTTACCTTCGTCTCCGCGCTTGAAAATTTTGACCATCCCTTGGTTGATGCAATACACACCTCGGGGAAAGGAGCCTTCTAGAAAAATTGCCTGGTGCTTTTTGTAGTAGTTACAGGCGCGATGAGAATTGAGGTGATCGAGCTCATCTGTACAAAAATGATTCAGTAAAGAATTATGACGAGCTGAACAGGTTTGACAGGTGACGTGTTTATGCGATTTTTCGAGCATTGGGTCGTATTGCTTCTCAAATGTACGAATAATAAGCCAATTTCAGAAAGCTGATCAACGTCATTTTTTGAACTAAAAAAAGCCCTGAAATTTGCAGCATGAATGACAAGGAGTTACTTCAAAAATACAATGTACCGGGGCCGAGATACACCTCCTACCCGACGGTTCCCTTCTGGAAAAATCAAGATTTAAAAGCCGCCGCTTGGCTCGAAAAATTAAGCCAAAAACAACAAGCAATAACTAGTTCCTTAGGAATTTACATCCACTTACCCTTTTGCGAGTCTTTGTGCACCTTTTGTGGCTGCCACAAGCGGATCACGAAGAACCACCAAGTGGAGGCGCCCTATATAGATAGCGTTCTCCAGGAATGGGATTTATATCAAGCCCACCTCAGCCCGAAAAATACCATCAAAGAATTGCATTTGGGAGGTGGAACACCTACTTTTTTTGCACCTGAAGAATTGGCCAGGTTAACCAGAGGAATTTTAGGCACCCAACAAATTGACCCGAACGCCTGCGACTTGAGTTTTGAGGCGCATCCGGGCGCTACTTCTGCTGAGCACCTAAAAATATTGTATGAGCTTGGCTACCGCCGCGTTTCTTTTGGCATCCAAGACTACGACCCCATAGTACAACAAGCGATCCACAGGGTTCAAAGTTTTGAATTGGTCAAGCGCACCCACCAACAAGCGAAGGATTTAGGGTATAGCGTCAATCATGATTTAGTCTATGGCTTGCCTTTTCAAAACTTAAATGGCTTTGCAGACACCATTGAAAAAACAATTGCGCTTTTACCGGAACGCATTGCGCTATATGGCTACGCGCATGTACCGTGGGTAAAAGGTACAGGGCAACGCGGTTACAACGAAGCCAACCTGCCTCAAGATGCCCAAAAACGCGCGCTTTACGAGTTGGCCTACGAAAAACTACTTGCTGCTGGGTACCTCGCAATTGGTATGGATCATTTTGCGCTGCCCTCCGATGCTTTGGCCCAGGCTTTTGAGCAAAAGTCTTTGCACCGCAATTTCATGGGCTATACACACAGGCAAACAGATATATTGCTCGGATTGGGGATGTCTTCGATTTCAGATTGCTGGACCGCCTTCGCTCAAAATGACAAAACTGTAGAGGCTTACCAAGCGCAAATTGCGAAAGGTGAGCTTGCGGTCTTTAAAGGGCATTTTCTCAATGAAGAGGAACTGATCATCAGAAGACACATTTTAGATTTGATGTGCCATTTTGAAACAAAATGGATTGCTGCGCTGCAAGATTCCAGTTTTTACCGTCAAATCTTGAGCAAATTAGAATGCCTTTTGCAAGATGAACTCATTGCCATAGACGCCACAAAATTAGAAATCTTACCCAAAGGCTATGCTTTTGTGCGCAACGTGTGCATGGCTTTTGACCTCGACCTACAGCGCCATATGCCAGACAAACCCCTTTTTTCTGCCACAATTTGAGTACCGAAGCTTGCTACCATTGTGGGGATACACTCCCGCTAAGACCCATCAAGGCCGACCAGCATCTGTTTTGCTGCAATGGTTGTGCGAATGTATATCAATTGCTAGAAGCCAATCAGATGGGTGCTTTTTACAAGTACGAGCCCATGGCTGGCAGCAAACCCGCCAAAGAGCGCCCCGATCAATACGCTTTTTTAGACCTCCAGGAAATCCGAGCGCGCTACATTTCTTTTGAAAATGAGCAGCAAGTGCGCGTCAATTTGTCTTTACCTGCCATTCACTGTTCGTCTTGTATTTACCTACTCGAGAACCTGCACAAACTAGAAGCAAAGGTCTTGCGCGTTCAAGTACATTTTACCCGCAAAGAAGCGGCCATTGTTTTCTCGCCTGATTTTAAACTGAGTGAGCTGGCACTTTTACTCAATTACATTGGCTACCCACCCGACTTTAGCCGCAACGAAGAAACCAATAAAAAGCACGACCGCACCTTTCTCTTTCAACTGGGCATTGCGGGCTTTGCCTTTGGCTCGATCATGCTATGGAGCACACCAGACTATTTTGGTTTGGGCGCAGACAACGCCCAATTCCGGAATTTTACGGCTGTATTGAGCTTCTTTGCAAGCCTGCCCGTTTTGCTCTTTTCGGCCAGGCCGTATTTTATTTCTGCTTACAAAGCTCTGCGCAGTAAAAGCATCAATTTAGATGTGCCTATTACAATCGGTATAATGGCGCTTTATACGCAAAGTGTTCTGCAAATCTTCAGTTGGGAGGGCGCAGGCTACATGGACAGCTTTGCGGGCTTTATCTTTTTCTTGCTCATTGGTAAGTGGTTTCAGAACCTAACCTACGCGTCTTTGTCTTTTGACCGCGATTTCAGCAGTTTCTTTCCAGTGGCGATTCAACGGGTAAAAACCGATTTATCAAAAGAAATTGTACCTATTGAGCAGCTGCAAATTGATGAGTTGATCGAGGTGAGAAATGAAGAAATCATTCCTTGCGACAGCGAACTACTCAGCGAAGAAACCTTCATCGATTATAGTTTTGTCACGGGAGAAGCCCAACCCGTACTGCTCAAAAAAGGCGCATTAGTTTATGCCGGTGGGCAAGTGCAAGGCTTGGCCTGTCGCCTAAAAGTCAAAGCAACGACCAACCGCAGCCACCTCACGCAACTTTGGAACGAAACCAAAGACAAAACGCCCAAAAACCAACTCATCCGCTACCAAGACCGCCTTTCGCGCTACTTTTTGCTCATTTTATTGCTTATTGCCAGCGTCAGCGGGATCGAATGGTATTTTGTAGCACCTAGTGCTGTATTTAGAGTGGTTGTGGCCATATTAATTGTGGCTTGCCCCTGTGCTTTGGCCCTTTCTGCACCTTTTACACTTGGTAATGCCATGCGCGTTTTAGGAAAAGCTGGGCTTTATCTCAAAAATTCTAGCGTAGTGGAGGCCCTTACGTCTATTGATACCATTGTTTTAGACAAAACAGGTACGCTCACAGACCCCACTAGTTACCAAATTTCGATTGCGCACCACAATTTGACAGACCAAGACTTTACTGTTTTTGTCAATATGGCCAGGCAATCTACCCACCCACTTTCCAAAGCGCTCGCGCTCGCGTATGAAGCAACGCCCGAACTTGAATTGCTGCAACTCGAAGAAATCAAGGGGCAAGGCATACGCGCCGAATGGAACGGCGAAACCTACCTGCTCGGCTCTGCTGCTTTTATAGGGGAGGCCCATTTGGCAAAAGGCAGCGAGCTCTTTTTAAAAACGCAACAAAACCTCGCCCACCTTTGTTTTGCAAGTAGTTGGCGCAGCGCGGCCATCAGAAGCATCCTAGAGGGCTACGGCGCCGCCAATTGTTATGTGCTCTCTGGTGACCACAACCAAGATAGCGAAGCTTTGATCGAACTTGGATTTTTAAAAAATCATCTTTTCTTTGAACTCAGCCCACAGCAAAAAGCAGTGCAAATTCAGCAACTTCAAAAAGCGGGCAAACAGGTACTGTATATTGGCGATGGCCTCAACGATGTGGGCGCGCTCGGCACGGCAGAAATCGGCATAGCGCTGTCCGAAGACATGTTTCGCTTTACGCCGAGCTCAGATGGTATTTTAGAGGCCAAAGCGCTGGTCAACCTGATCAAATTGATGGCCATTGGGCGCTATGCAAAGCGCGTGCTCCAGGTTTGCTTAGCCTTCTCCTTGAGCTACAATATTTTCGGACTCAGTATTGCCATTTCAGGGCAACTCACACCACTCATTGCCGCTATTCTCATGCCGATCAGCTCGATCACTATTGTGCTTTTGAGTACGCTGCTGATCCACGCTAAATACAAGCGCAGCTTCAAAAGCTGATATTAATCAGTTTTTTTCAAAAACCCGTGTCATTCTTATTCGACTTTCGAGTTGCGAAATTTGCAACATGGGAATCATATACCTTATGCTTATTGTCAGTCTTTGCATTGCAGCGTTTTTTTTAGGCTTTTTCTTTTGGGCCACTAAAAACGGACAGTTCGACGACGATTATGGGCCTTCGGTTCGGGTCCTGTTTGAAGATGAACCAATCACAAAAGATGTAAACAATGGAAGTAGTAAAGTTTAATTATGACAACAAGATCGTGCGCAATTTTGCCTACGCTACGGTCATTTGGGGGGTAACAGGCATGCTCGTGGGCCTCATTGCTGCCTTGCAGTTGGCTTTCCCAGATTTTTTCAATGACTACCTTGGGTATAAATATGTTTCATTTGGCCGCATTCGTCCGCTGCACACCAACGCGGTCATCTTTGCGTTTGTAGGTAACGGCATCTTCACTGGCGTCTATTACTCTTTACAGCGCTTACTCAAAACAAGAATGTGGAGCGATAAAATGAGTTATATCCACTTTTGGGGTTGGCAAGCGATCATTCTTTCGGCAGTTCTGACCCTTCCTTTTGGCATCACGACATCCAAAGAATACGCCGAACTCGAGTGGCCTATAGATATTGCCATTGCACTGATGTGGGTTGTTTGGGGCTGGAATATGTTTGCCACTATTCTGAACCGCAGGGTCAAGCACCTCTATGTGGCCATCTGGTTTTACATCGCCACGTTTGTGACGGTAGCCATGTTGCACATCTTTAACTCTTTTGAGTTACCGGTTTCTTTCTTTAAAAGTTATTCTTGGTATGCTGGCGTGCAAGATGCGCTCGTTCAATGGTGGTATGGCCACAATGCGGTTGCATTTTTCTTGACTACACCTTATTTAGGTTTGATGTACTATTTTGTACCAAAAGCAGCCAACCGACCAGTTTATTCTTATCGCCTTTCTATCATTCACTTTTGGGCGCTCATCTTTTTATATATCTGGGCTGGGCCTCACCATTTGCTCTACTCTACGCTACCTGATTGGGCACAAAGCTTAGGTGTCGTCTTTTCCGTAATGCTCATTGCGCCATCTTGGGGCGGTATGCTCAACGGACTCCTTACCTTGCGCGGCGCCTGGGACAAAGTACGCGACGACATCTTGCTCAAATTTATGGTAGTTGCCCTTACGGCCTACGGGATGTCTACGTTTGAAGGGCCGTTGCTCTCTTTGAAAAACGTAAATGTGATTTCTCACTTCACCGACTGGACCATCGCACACGTGCACATCGGCGGCCTCGGTTGGAACGGCATGTTGACCTTCGGGATGCTCTATTGGTTGTTTCCAAGATTGTACCGCACTGAGTTATACTCTAAAAAAATGGCCAATCAGCACTTTTGGATCGCTACGTTAGGTATTTTGCTCTATGCCGTTCCGATGTACATCGCTGGGTTTATGCAAGGCCTCATGTGGCAAGACTTCAATCCAGATGGCACGCTGCAAAACGCCGATTTCCTCAAAACCGTAACACAACTCAGACCGTTTTACTTGTTGCGTTCATTAGGCGGCTTGCTCTATCTGTCAGGAGCTTTCTTAATGTTCTACAACTTGGTCAAAACAGCTAAATCTGGCTCTTTACTCGCCAATGAAGCTGCAGAGACGGTAGTGCCCAAAGAAGTTGCCCACGACACAAAAGGGGAATACTGGCATAAAGTGATCGAGCGCAAACCGGTTCAGTTCATGATCTTGAGTTTAGTTGTTGTTGCCATTGGCGGAATTGTAGAAATCATCCCGACGATGATTGTCGACTCGAACATCCCTAAAATTGCCTCTGTGAAGCCCTACACACCGCTTGAGCTCGAAGGCCGCGATATTTACATCAGAGAAGGGTGTTACAACTGTCACTCTCAATTGGTGCGTCCACTGCGTTTTGAAACTGCGCGCTACGGTGACTATTCCAAATCTGGTGAATTCGTATATGACCACCCTTTCCAATGGGGTTCTAAGCGCACCGGCCCGGATTTGGCACGCGAAGGTGGCAACACTAAAATTCGCAAGTCCAACTTCTGGCACTACCAGCACATGATGGCGCCAAAAGATGTATCGCCAGGATCTATTATGCCAGCCTATACTTGGCTGCGCGAAGACAAGCTCGATTTGTCTTTAACGCCAAAGAAAATCCGTGCGATGCAAACCTTGGGTGTGCCTTATGCCAAAGGCTACGATCAAAAAGCCATCAAAGATTTGAAAACTCAGGCCCGCTTGATCGCTGAAGACATCGTCAAAACAACGCCTAAAGAAGCATTGATTGGCGTGAACCAAAAAAACTTGATCAAGGACATCGAGCAAAAAGAAATCGTTGCGGTCATTGCCTACCTACAACGTTTGGGCTTAGACATCACCCTTCAACCTAAAAAATAAACCTCATGCTGCGCTTTATCAAACACAACCTCACGAGCATGTTAGACATTGAGATCTACCCGCTCTTCTCCTTGGTGCTTTTTACCATCTTCTTTGCGCTTGTCTTGCTCTACGTTTGGAAAATGAGCAAGGAGCGCATCCACGAACTCTCGTCTACACCACTTGACTTAGAAGACCACAACGAAGCTACCACCATTCAATAACTACAATATGAAAACGCTGAAATTCTACCTCCTACTCGCAGTCGTTTTAGGCTTATTTCAAAATAGCAGCTGGGCAGCCGACGGTGCTGGGCTGTTTAAATCAAGGTGCAATACTTGTCATATGATTGACAAGAATTCAACCGGACCAAAGCTTCAAGATGTCAAGCAGAAATGGACCGATGCCGGCGAAGGAGAACTCCTCTACAAATGGGTACAGAATTCTACGGAGCTCATTAGTTCTGGCAAAAGTGCACTTGCCAAAGAAATCTCAGGATTCAGCCCTACAGCTATGCCCGCGCAAGCATTAAGTAATGAGGAAATCGATGCCGTTTTCGGTTATATCGATAGTTATGTCCCGCCTGTAGAAAATGTAACAAAAGGAGCCGATACTACCGTAGTTGTTGACCCCGTTTTAGCTACAGACTATAAAAGCAATTTATCCATCTTTAATTGGTTATTGATCTTGACGGTCATTTTGATTCTCGCGATTATCGTGATGGCGGGCACGCTCATGACCCTCATGAAATCTGATTACTTCAAAAATAAATTGAAGGAAATTGGTGCAAAAACCAACGGACTCATCCTGATTATTTCTACCGGTACGCTCTTTTTGAGTTCCAATGCCCATGCCTTGAATTATATCCGACCAGGCGAGGGCGAAAAAGACGGACCCTGGCTTGTGGTAGAAACGACAGACCTGCTGGCTATAATTGTCATTGACCTCATCCTTTTGGTTGTGGTGTTGTACTTGCGCCATTTGTTCAACCAAATGATGGGTATAGTCAGACCAAAAGCCGAAAAAATCGAAGAAGTACCCGTATTGGCCTCCCTCAAGAAAGTCAATCAAGTACTAACCGACGCTGTTCCGATTGAAGAAGAACACAAAATTCTGATGGAGCACGAATACGACGGCATTCAAGAACTCGACAATAACTTGCCCCCTTGGTGGGTCTGGGGCTTTTATGCCACCATTGTATTCGCGTTTATATACTTGATCAATTACCACCTCTTGGGTGTTTCCGACTTGCAAATCAAGGCTTACGATAAGGAACTTAAAGTCGCCGAAAAGGAAGTGCAGGCCTATCTAAATAAAATGGCCATGAACGTCGATGAAACCAACGCTACCTTAATGACGGAGGCAAGTGATTTAGCTGCCGGTGCGGGCATCTTTGCGGCCAACTGTGTGGCGTGTCACAAAAGCAAAGGCGAAGGTGAAATTGGACCGAACCTCACCGACAACACTTGGATCTACGGCTATGACATCAAAGATATCTTCAAGACGGTCAAATACGGAACGGCCAACGGCATGCCCGAGCACTCTTCTAAATTCAATCCCATCCAAATCCAACAAGTTGCCTCTTACGTGCTTTCCCTACCTGCAGCAAAAGGTTTAGCGCCACAAGGAACAATTATTGAGAAATAACTAAATGAGCGCACATGAGTGAACATGATGAAGCCTTCCGCGATCGGATTGCAACGGTTAATGAAGACGGGAAACGCATTTGGATTTTTCCGAAAAAACCAGCTGGTTCATTTTATAACAAAAGAAAATTAGTTAGCTATTTAATGCTCAGCTTTTTATTTGCCGGGCCGCATATCCGGATCAAAGGTGAGTCGCTTTTGATGCTCAACATCATCGAACGCAAGTTTGTCATTTTTGGACAAGTGTTTTGGCCCCAAGACTTGTACATATTAACGGTGCTTTTGATCTTGGCCGTTGTATTTGTCATCTTGTTCACCATTATTTATGGGCGTATTTTCTGCGGGTGGGTTTGCCCTCAAACTATTTTTATGGAAATGGTTTTCAGGCGCATCGAATACTTTATTGAGGGGGACGCCCCAGCCCAACGCTTATTAGACAAAGCACCATGGACAAGCGAAAAAATTGTTAAAAAAACAAGCAAGCACGTCATTTTTTGGTTCCTCTCTTTTTTAATTGCCAATACTTTTCTTGCTTATATCATCGGTTCTGACGAACTCTGGCACATCCAAACTGATCCACTTGGCAAGCACCTCGGTGGCTTCATAGCTATCGTCATTTTTACCTATGCTTTTTACGGTGTATTTGCTTTTCTCAGGGAACAGGTTTGTACAACCATTTGCCCGTATGGTCGTTTGCAGGGTGTTTTGCTCGACCGAAATTCTATGGTGGTGGCCTACGACCACGTAAGGGGAGAAAACCGCGCAAAAATCAAAAAGGATGAAGACAGGGCCGCTGCTCAAAAAGGAGATTGCATCGATTGCAACCACTGCGTTCAAGTATGCCCAACTGGCATAGACATCAGAAACGGGACACAACTCGAATGCACCAACTGTACTGCCTGCATTGACGCCTGCGACCACATGATGGACGCTGTTGGCCTCGAAAAAGGACTTGTGCGCTTTGTTTCAGAAGAAGGTATCAAAACCAGGAAGCCTTTCCAATGGACCCGTCGCGTGAAAGCATATTCAATCTTGCTTTTGGCACTATTCGTGACGTTGATTTTATTGATAGGCACACGCGAAGATTTTCAGACCACCTTGATTAGGCAACGGGGCTCGACTTACCAAATGGATGCGCACGGGCATATCACCAATATTTATGAAGTCAATTTATTGAACAAGACCCGTCGCTCATTTCGGATCAGTTTTCGCTTGGAAAACCACCACGGCGAAATCAAGACCGTCAAGGCGCATCTCGTACTGCTTCCAGAAACAGAACTCAAAGAGCGCTTGATCATTCGCTACCCAAGGAGTTATATCGGCAACGGAAGTAAAAAAATCAAAGTGCTGATTTATGGGAACGGCAAAAAAATTCAGACCATCAAAACCAAATTTTTCGGACCAATACTTTAAAAAAATGAACTTTAGAAACGCAGTAATTATCGCCATGGTGGCATTTGTAGTGTTTATTGGCTATATGGTCGTGGTGATCACGAATGAATCTTCAGAACTTATTGCCGAAGATTACTATGAGCAAGAACAGACCATAGATGCCGACATGGCGGCCAAACAGCGCGCGCAAGATGCCGGGTTTCCGCTTGAATTTGAGCAGCGCGATGGCAAGCTCTATTTTCAAACCAAAACTACGGCAAACATCCAAAAACTGCACGCCTCGTTTATGTGCTACAACGACAAAAATAGCGACCTAGAATTGGACCTGAAAGTGGGCAGTAGTTTTCCTGTAGCACAACTCAAGAAAGGTAACTACACCATAGACATTCGCTACCAAATCAAAGGGGAAACCTACCTTCAGCAGACGACTTTTCTGCGCAAATGATCGTAG
Organism: Bacteroidota bacterium; assembly: GCA_041168605.1. GTDB lineage: Bacteria > Bacteroidota > Bacteroidia > Flavobacteriales_D > Crocinitomicaceae > UBA952. The sequence continues at coordinate 54,931 of JBEEKN010000005.1, forward strand.
CTACCTTCATCGGATTTTTAATAGGCCTACAAGCCACCATTCACTGTGTCGGGATGTGCGGGCCACTTGCATTAGCTGCCCCAATTGACCGCAGCCAACGCAAGCGCGCAATCTGGGGGAGTGTCACGTACAATCTAGGGCGCATTGGTACTTATACCTACCTCGGATTCTTATTTGGCTTACTTGGCATCAGTGCAGCCTGGATTTACGGCATACAAGTTCTGAGTGTGTTGGCTGGATTATTTTTTATAGGCACGGCACTTTTTGGATCTTTAGAAACTTGGTATGTTTTTCGCCAAATTACAGCCAAGGTTGGCCACTTCAATGCACGCTTATTTCCAAAAATCAAAAACGTACCGCGCGCATTCAGGCCTTTTTTATTTGGGCTGCTCAACGGACTACTCCCTTGTGGTATGGTGTATTTGGCACTTCTTTATGCCTTAACAAGCCCCAATGCTTTTGAAGGTATGCTCAGGATGTTCTTTTTTGGGCTCGGCACCCTACCCGTGATGTTTTTTATTCCGCTCATTGGACAGGAACGATTTTATAGGATGTTTACGCGCAGCACACAGACCGTTTTTCTCGTGCTCATTGGCTTATTATTGGTGTTAAGGGGTTTGGGTTTAGGTATTCCCTATTTGAGCCCTAGCATGCACGTACCACAGGACAACAGCCAACCTAGCGTGGAGTGCTGTGACACAAGCCAGAAGCCTTGATATTCTCAACTATTGGGCATAAAAAAAGGAGACCGAAGTCTCCTTTTGAATGGGGTGATGTCAACCTTACATCTTAATGAATTTGGCTGTATCTGTTTGCTTACCAGCATTGAATTTAACAATGTAGGTTCCAGCAGGAAGATCAGCGCTATCGATGCTCAATTCTTGTGTGCCGTCTGCCATTTGTATGTTTTTAGACCATACAAGGCGACCAGTAATGCTGTACACTTGTACTTCAACCTTACCGCTTTGTGCCAATTCGAATACCAATGTGGTGTTGTCTTTGGTCGGGTTTGGATAGGTGCGCAATTTGGTTTTGAATTGACCATTTGGTGTATTCGTGTTGGTATTGGTTCCGAGGTACTGGGTTGTTCTCCAGATACCACGACCAAAGGTACCGAGGTAGATTTCACCCGGACGGCCGTTACCTTCGTCAAAAGAACGCCAGTTTTGACGGACTTCGTAAACAGGTGTACCTTCAAAACCTGTGGATGCGTTTTCCCAAGTGGCACCGCTATTTTCAGAAACCCAAGCACCGCTAGAAGTACCTACTACTAAAATATCTGAATCGTTGCGGTCAATGATACCGTCGTAGGTAGCGATACCCGAAACGATTGCACCTAAGTTTGTGAATGTAGGTGAAGCGGCTGTCGCGTTGTTTGTGCGCTTATTGGTGCCGTTGAAGCCTGCAAAACAAACGAGGTCGTTTGCGTTGTTAGGATTGATCGCAATGCCTTCGTAAGAAGTATTGGTGATTTTGGTGAGGGTAGTGGCTGTAGGTGCTGTGGTGGTAGCCCCTTGCGTTATATAACCCGCTTTTGAAGCAAAGTTGGCATCGCTTGTGTAGATATCACCTAGGCCATCTAGGCGCCAAACGCCGTTTCCTGCACTGATGTAGCAGCTATTGAGGTCGCGAGAAAACTCGACGTCAACGGAGTTAAATAAACCGCCGCCAATACCTTTCGCTAAACACAACCAACCTGGGTTGGTGACAGAAAAACGCGTAGCGTTGCGCGTACCCCAAAGCTCACCGCCGTTAGCGTTCACGTAAACCAAGAACCAAGATTGGTATGGATCGGCGATGCGTAGGGTGTCCCAAGATACGTTAAAGATAACTGTGTCTGAACCCATTTCTACGGTTTCGCCAGTTGCATTGTTGATACCGTAATTTACATTGCCCACAGTAAGTGATGGATCGTAGTATAGGGTATCATCGAAATACAAAGCGGTTGGGGCAGATGTGGTGATGGTATCGCCAGAAGCCATAGAAGGAATGCGAAGTTGTGCACCTGCAGCATAGTTTTTCTTAGGAATGAAGGTCACGGAATCTTGTGAGTTTGGATCGAAGTATTCGGCCAAGAAGAGTTCTGTGTGGAAAGGGTGGTTCGGACTGCCGTCTGTTCCTGCTGGGTCGTAAGTACCTGGGAGGTTCGGACTGAAGTTGGTCCAGTTGACACCGCGGTCTCCGGAGCGGGAGATACTGTTGTAGTAAATAGAGGAGAACATGACGCTCGGGTTGAAGAAAGAGATTTCACATTCAAAACCATCGCCGCCGTTGACTTCACGGAATTCGTGATAAGTTGACAAGCTGAAGTCGTTGTAAAGCGTTCCGTTGTCTTGCGCACCACCCATTACTCGACCAGCGGCGTCAAATGCGATGCCGTAAAACTGCGTCACATTGTAGCCGCGGTTGGCTGGAAACCAAGTTGCGCCTTTGTTGTTGGAAACACCTACACCGCCGTCGTTACCAACGTAAAAACGGTTGTTGTTGTCCCATTTCATTTCGTGGTTGTCGGCATGGACATAAGTTGGTGAACTTGGGTTCACAAACCAAAGTGAGATTTTCTCAAAACCACCTGATGGCGGATTATTGACGGTTTGTTTCCATTCCCAAACGTCGATACCACCAATGAGTAGGCGCTCTGAGTCTGTTGGGTCTACAGATAAGATACTGTTGTAGGTACCTTGGTCACGGTAGATATCGAATTCGTTTGGCGGACCTGACGGACCTACAAACTGATTCCAAGTTTGACCGTTGTCATGGGATACATGCATGGACAAAAGGTTGGAGTTGGTGCGTGCGGCATATAGCGAGTAAGCACCATTGGTATTTTGTGTTGGTGAAATAGCGTACTCGATGCGCGCTGCACCAGTTGGAACGAGGTTGTTGGCAATTGTACCTGACTTATCTGTAAATGAGTTACCACCATCTGAAGAAACAAACGTTTTGTTGGCCGCATAGGCAGCAACAATAACTTGACCGTTTTTGGAAACTTGCAAAGCAAAACAACCGCCGCTTGTCGCAGGAACACTTGTTAGAGCAGCGTCGCCAACTTTCCATTTTTTAAGACCTGATGCAGTAGCCAACCAAACATAGTTGTCTGCGTCTGAGCTACCTACTTCTGTACAGTTAGTTGTACCAGGGATTTTGGTGAAAGTAGCACCGAAATCTGTGGAATACCAAACGCCATTACCGCCCCAACCTTCGTCGTTAGAACCCGTCGCCACATAAAGTGTGTTGTCTGGGGTCATGGTCATGCTAGAGATGAATGGGTTTCCGCCCGCTTCTACGTAAGGCAGAACGCGCTCCCAGAAGTTACCTTTGTTGTTGGAAACAAACAAACCACCGGAAACACCACCAGCCCAAACGCGGTTGATGTTGCTGCGGTCTACACAAATGGCACGTGTACGACCACCGATGTTGTCGGGGCCGAGTGATTCAAAAACAATCGATTTTGACGTACCCATTTTGCGGATTTCTTGCTCAATCTTAGCAAGTGTTTCATTGGAAACAGGGTTGCCGGTATTGACATCGATGTAACGCGCCTTGAGCCAAGCAATGGCATCAGTTGAACGACCTTCTTTCAGAATAGACAAACCTGCCTGGCGATAAAGTGCCGTTTGTGGCAAGAATTGGTAAGCGGTGAATGCGAGGGCGAAAACACCCGCAACTATCAGAGAACCAAATACATATATCTTTTTATTCATATAGAAATTGTTAATAGTGCATGATTAGTGTGCCAAATTAAGAAATATTCTCTTAATAATGAGTCAAGTTTGTAGGCAATTACACAAATTTTGACATAAATTTTTGTTTCGTTTAATTTTCAAATATTTATTGATCGAATAAATGTTTTTCTGCATGGTAAGAGGAGCGCACGAGCGGCCCGCTTTCCACAAATCTAAAGCCCATTTCTAGGCCTACCTTTTGGTAGTATGCAAATTGCTCCGGCTCAATAAATTCTGCCACTGGTAAATGTTTTGGCGTGGGTTGGAGGTACTGGCCAAGCGTCAGGATATCAACTTGTACAGAACGGAGGTCTTGCATGGTTTCGAGGACTTCTTGTTGGGTCTCGCCGAGCCCTAGCATGACGCCAGATTTGGTGCGCATTCCGCCTTTTTTGAGGCGAAACAACACTTCTAAACTGCGGTCGTATTTGGCTTGAATGCGGACTTGTTTAGTGAGTCTGCGAACGGTTTCGAGGTTGTGAGAAACAATTTCCGGAGCGACATCTATGATCACCTGAAGGTTATTCCAGTTGCCGGCAAAGTCAGGGATCAGTGTTTCTAAGGTGGTGCCAGGAGATTGCTGGCGAATAGCGCGCACCGTTTGGGACCAGATTTCGGAGCCGCCATCTTTGAGGTCGTCGCGGTCTACGGAAGTAATGACGGCGTGCTTGACCCCCATGATTTTGACAGAATTGGCGACCCTACCCGGCTCAAACATATCTACTGGGTCGGGCTTGCCGGTTTGAACGCCGCAGAATCCGCAAGAGCGCGTGCAGACATTGCCGAGGATCATGAAGGTGGCAGTACCTTCGCCCCAGCACTCACCCATGTTTGGACAGCTTCCGCTTTCACAGATGGTGTGGAGTTTGTGCTCATCGACCAAGCCTCTCACTTTGCGGTAGTTTTCTCCGGTGGGGAGCTTGACGCGCAACCATTTTGGTTTCTTAATACGTGTTGTTTCTTCCATTAGAATTGCAGTGTTTCCAATTGTTGTAAAACGGTATCTCGTTGTGCAACAACCGAGCGCAAGCTTTGTGCGTTATAACGTAATGATTTGATCAAAAGGGTGGTATTTTTTAAAAATAAATAGTACCCCAAAGCGACAAAATTTAAAGCAAAGAAGAGTGCAATCCAGCACCAGGTATCCAGCGCAATGAAGCGTGCAGCCACCACAAAAAGTAGGATGTTCCAAATAGGCAGCAAGACCAACAGCATGGTCATTTTAGTGGAAGACCAAAATACAGGTCTTTTCAATTTCTTTTCGACGAAGCTTTTCACCCAAAGTGTAGGCAAGGCGATGTGCAAGAGCCCAAGAATGAACAAAGGCAATTGTATAATCAGCTTGAAAAAAGTCAGTAAACGCCAGTTCTTTTGAATGGCAAACCAATACAACTCAGCTTCTTTTAAGCCCAATTTGCGCAAGCTGTCTAGATAAGTGTTGATTTGATTTTTGATGCTTGCAATGTTTTCATTTTGATCTTCCGATAAAGCATTTAGATAAGCTGCCAACTTTTGTGAATACAACCAGCGATTTTCAAGCGAGATTTTGGAATCGTGGCAGTTCACGTGCATGCCTTTTCGGTTGAGCATCATGATTTGCTCGTGCAACAAGACGTGCTCGTCTGACTTGACATGCGTAATTTGGGCCTGCATGCGCTGTTCGAGTTCGCGATTGAGCTCTGAAATGACTTTACTTGGGTTTTCTAAGTAAGCTTCTTTGTAGTCATTGAGTAAAATAGGTTCAGCTGCCGCAAGCAGGACGTCACTGCGCAAAACCCCAGGATTGGTGTAGTTAAGGCCTAAACCTTGCACCCGGATTTCTACTTTCCAATCGAGGTCTTCCAAGGCGGTAAAACCGATGCGCATGGCGCCTTTTTTGATGGGCTTGAGCCTGCGCTCAAAGATGTCGTCGGTAATGCCTTCGCCGAAAATGAGCAAATTGCGATTGCGCGCCAGCGTCTCGGTGGCTTTTTTGAAGACTTTTTTATTTTTTTCCTGCGAATTGCCGCCGTCTTGTTGACGGTAAATAGGCAACATGTGGGCCAGCCAAAACAACGGCCGCGTAAAACGATTGAAGACATCGGAGCGCGTCATGAAATACACAATTGGCTTGCGCAAACGCGACACGACCAATGGATCGAGAAACGACGAAGGGTGGTTGCTCACAAAGATGGTTCTGCCAAAACGACTTTTGCTCGGACGCACCTCTTTAATGCGTCTAAAAAACAAGCGAAAACTAAAGCTCAATCCGAACCAAAAAATAAAATACAAGGGCCTCATGCTGCGAAATTACCAATTTTAGATAATTTCGCCTTAAAATAAACGCATGAAGCGCATCGGACTCATCTGCGGAGGCTTTTCCTCCGAATACAATATCTCTTTAAAGAGTGCTCAAACCATTCAAAATCACTTTCCTGCGCACCTCGAATGTGTCTTGATCGAAATTTCAAGAGCCGACTGGCAAGAGCGCCTGCAATTAGATGGCAAAATAGACGCGGCAATTGTTTACACACACGGCGATCCCGGAGAAAACGGAAAAATTCAAGCCTATCTCGACATGCTGCAAATTCCTTACATCAATTCTGGGGTGTTGGCAAGTGCGCTTTCTTTTGATAAGTGGTACTGCAATCAATTCTTGAAAGGTTTTGGTTTTGAGGTGGCCAAATCCCAACTTTTTCATTTCGGCGCTCAAATAGATGCCACCGCATTAGTAGCCGATTTGGGCCTTCCTATGTTTGTGAAGCCATCGGACTCAGGCTCTAGCTTCGGCATTTCTAAAGTGAAGTCTGTTGAAGACGTCCAAACTGCATTTGAAACAGCTTTTAAAGAGGGGCGAAATGTTGTAGCCGAAGCATTTTTGGACGGTACCGAAGTGACATGTGGTGTTTACCGCAGCCAAAATGGCTTGATGGCCTTGCCGCTCACCGAAATTGTATCTGAAACGGAATTTTTCGACTACGCCGCTAAATACGATGGCAAATCCAAAGAAATTACGCCCGCTCGGGTCGGTGATGCGGTCACGCTGGAAGTTCAGTCGCAAGCCAAAAAAATATACGATCTAATGGGTTTAAGAGCAATTGCCCGCATCGATTTCATGATTGTGAATGGCACACCGCATGTCATTGAAGTCAATACCACACCCGGGTTTTCGCCTGCAAGTATTGTACCTCAGATGTTAGGGGTGGCACAAATTGGCATTCAAGACTTCTGGACAGCTATTATTCAGATTGAGCTCGGTATGTAGCCAACTGATTGAAAAAAGGCTCCATTTTTTTGGCCATTGCCGACCCGGAAAGCTTGTAGTCATTGGCAATAATGGCAAAAGCAATTTGGTGACCATTTGGCGCATCTACATAGCCCGCATACGCCTTAATACCATTGATGCTTCCGCTTTTGGCATGTACTTTCCCCTCCCCGGCTTGGCCTTTGCAGAGGTTTTTGACCGTACCTGTTTGCCCGGCAATCGGCAAACTTTTAAAATAAGTTGCAGCATGAGGCGCTTTGGCTTGTTGCGCTAAGAGCTTGACAAATTGAGCCGAACTCATCCGATTGACCTTCGAAAGACCGCTGCCGTCTACAATGCCACAGGGCCCGAGCTGCCAATCTTCAAACAGGCTATCGAGCACGCGCATCCCGTTTTCATAGGTGCCGCTAACGTAGCGCTGCGCACCAATCTGACGCAGTAAACCTTCGGCAAACATATTGACGCTGCGCTGGTTGGTCCAAAAAACAACATCTTCCAGTTTTTGACCCACTTCTGCGTGCAACAAGACCATATTTTCGGTACTTGGCGCATGTAAACTAGGTTGCAATCTAATGGAGGCACTGCCGCCGTCTACGCGTACCCCTTGCTTTTGCAGCGCTTGATAAAATAATAGCGCCAAAAGTTGCTCTGGATCGGGCATGCTGCCTTTGACTTCATATTCCGCTCGGCTTGCCGGCAAACTCCCTTTGATGATTCTTTGGAAATTATATGGCTCGCCGTGAATAAAAGATTGATCAGAACTTACATTCGCCGCTTTAGCCTCAATATTTAAACGATAGTTTGGATCATTCGGATAACAACTCTTCAAGACAATCGGCGCGCCGGGTGCTCCTGTTTGAAAGGTCAATTTGAGGGTGTTGTCGTAGAAATTGAGACCAAAAGAGCCGCAGCCGTAGTAGTTGCCCATGTCGACCTGCTCCCAGCCTACGGGGCATTTGTCGTAACCATAAGCGCTGGCATCGGCAATAATTTGCCCAGTGATGTATTGAATGCCTTGTTTTTGAATGAGGGCAACCCATTCGGTCAAAAAATCAAGTTCGCGACCTGGCTCATTGAAATAACGCGATCCCAATGCGACGTCTCCACCGCCTACAATCCGGATATTGCCGTCGAACACGCCGTTGGGCTTCATTTGACCATCGAGGTATAGTTTGGTTTGCGCTTGGTAGTTTGGCCCGAGTACTGTTAATGCGGCAGCTGTACTCACCAATTTAGTGATGGAGGCGCCCGGAAGCTGCTGCGCGGGAAGATAGGCTGCAATTGTATCGCCGGTGGTGAGGTCAACGGCGCAAACACTCCATTTGGTGCCGACTAACTGAGGGTCATTGACGAGTTGTTGCAGGACAGCTTGCAGTGGAAACTGAGCTGCAATCCAAAGCGGAAAACTGAATAAAAACAGAGCAAAGATGCGGGGCATAGTCGACAAATTTAGTGTAATTTTACAATTCAAAAAGGAGGCCATGTTACGAATTCAAGCAGAAAAACTTTCAGGACTGTACAGCATTTACCCAAAAGTCTTTGGCGACGAGCGCGGCTACTTTTTTGAGAC
>JBEEKN010000006.1:0-60362 GCA_041168605.1 Bacteroidota bacterium
TCGTTGCGCTAGTCTAGATTTTTCTTAGCTTTAAGTCATGATTAAAGTAGCGCAAGTCAGTAAATCTTATCAGCGCAAGTTGGTGCTCGACGACGTCTCGTTGGAGGTTTCGAAAGGTCAAATTTTTGGTTTGCTCGGCCCCAATGGTGCAGGCAAGACCACCCTCATCCGCATCCTCAACCAAATGGCGAGCCCAGACGCAGGTTCGGTCACTTTTGATGGCCAATTGCTCGGTGAGCGCCATTTACCGCTCATCGGCTATTTGCCCGAAGAGCGCGGCCTATACAAAAACATGGCCGTGCGTGCGCACTTGTTGTTTTTGGCCCAACTCCGCGGCCTCAACAAAACCATGGCTGCCCAGAACGTCGATCACTGGCTACAACATTTTGACATCCAAGATTGGCAAAATAAGCGCATTGCCACCCTTTCAAAAGGCATGGCTCAAAAAGTGCAGTTTATTGCCGCGTTGGTCCATCAGCCGCAGTTGCTCATTTTAGACGAGCCACTTTCGGGCTTTGACCCGCTCAATGTAGAGCTCATCATGAACGAAATCAAGGCCCTTAAGGCACAAGGCACCACCATCATTCTCTCGACGCACAACATGAAAAGCGTCGACGAAATCTGCGATCATGCCGCATTGCTGCATCAAGGGCAAATTTTAGCCCAAGACACCGTTCAAAACCTGCGGCGCACGCATGCCAAAGGCCGTATTTTTGTGCGTTTCAGGGGGCATATGCTGAGTTTTGCCAACGCACTCTGGACCGATTTTACCTTACTCGAACAAAAAGAAACCGAATCAGGGCTTTTTGATTGCGTCTTGCAAATTCGCGGCGAGCGCAGCGTCAACGACCTCATGCGCAGCCTCCAAGACCAAGTTACCGTAGAGCACATCGAGTTGCTCTTGCCTTCTATGCAAGAAGTTTTTGTAGATCTCATCAACCAAAAAGAAAACCAAGATGTCTAAGTTTTTGCTCCTCACTCAGCGCGAAATCCAAGAAAGACTTGGTCAAAAAGGGTTTTGGTACATGCTCGTACTAGGGCCCGTTGTAGTGCTCTTATTGTTGGTCGCTTTGCTCAAGGCTGCCGACCAAGGCAAGCAAGAACTGAGTGTCCTGATCGCCGACCCAGGTCAAATCATGGACCACCGCCTCATGGCGCAAGAAGAAAAACACATCCAATATTACTTCCTTGACGACTACCTCGAACTCAATGAATTTGAGCGCGCCAAAGCGTATCAAGAATTTGATGTTTTGGTGGAGCTCAATGAAAAGGTACTCAACAACAAAAAATGCTTTATCTTTTACCGCGATCAAATGGGGCTAGACGCCCGCATTCAACTTAAATTTCAAGTAGAAAGACGCTTAGAAGAGCTCATTGCCGCCCAACATTCCAACCTCAGCGAGCAAGTTTTCCGCCAGATCAAACAGGGCATTATCTTTGATTTTCGCGACCTCAAAGACCCGAAGAATGAAGCCAAAGAAGCCAATGCCTGGGCTGGTTTTGTATTGGGAGGCTTCATCTTATTTTTTGTCGGGCTCTACGGCATGACCATCTTTCGGGCTACCGTCCGCGAAAAGAGCAACCGCATTGTAGAGGTTTTACTGGCCAGTGTGCGCCCGCAGCAGCTCATGCTCAGCAAAATTGTGGGCATTGGTTTGGTAGCGCTCTTGCAGCTTTTTGGCTGGGTGCTCATGCTGGCACTCGGCTTCGTGCTCTTACGAGAGACTTTATTTGTAGATATCCTCGATCCAAGTCATTGGGGGCAGGGAGGCCCAGAACGCCTCAATCCCTTATCTACTTTGGTGTTTGAACAGCTCAATTTATCTTTTTTGTTGTTGCATTTTGTGGTGTTTTTTGCAGCCAGCTTTTTGTTTTATGGAGCGCTTTTCGCGGTGTTGGGCGCGCGCAGCGGCGCCGACGCCGACGGCCAGCAGTTTTTGCTGCCGCTGATTTTCTTGGTGTCCTTTGGCATCTTTGCAGGCATTTACGCCATCTATTACCCAAACACCACCTTGACCCAAATCTTTTCTTACTTGCCTTTCAGTTCTCCGGTTTTGGCACTCATCACCTTGGCCAAAGGCGTCAGCTTGGCGGTTTACACCAAAATCCTATTGAGTCTTTTAGTACTTGTTGCAAGCGCGCTTTTGCTGCTGAAATTGGCGGGCCGTTGGTACAAGCATTCCATCCTTAAGTTTTAAGTATGCGCAGGGCCGTCATCGATCTCGGGACCAACACCTTCAATCTGCTGATCGCCGACACACAAACACGTCAGATTTGTTTTCAGACTAAAGAAGGCGTGGCCTTAGGAATGGGAGGTATCAACGAACAGCGCATCGGCGAGGCGGCCATGGAACGTGCCTTTGCAGCACTGCACCAATTCAAGGCGCATTGTGTGCACTGGCAGGTCAATGAAATCCGAGCCATTGGCACATCTGCCTTGCGCGACGCCACGAATGCCCACGAATTACTCGAAAAAGTTAGAACCGAATTACAAATTACCATAGAAATCATCTCTGGTCTGAATGAGGCAGATTTCATTTATAAGGGAGTCCAATTGACCTATAACTTTGCGCAGGCAGCACTCATCATGGACATCGGCGGCGGTTCCACTGAATTCATTGCGGCCAATTCTAATGGCCCTTACATGGCTCAATCTTTTGACATCGGGGTCTCGCGCCTTTTTCAGAGTTTCGATTTTTCTGACCCGTATACAAGCGCAGACATCCAAAAAATAGAGGCTTTCTTGGTATCAAAATGCGGGGCCTTCTTTGGCCAAGACTTGCCAAGCGTGCTCATTGGCTCATCTGGGAGTTTTGAGACGTTCTATGAACTCATGGAGCAAAGCGTATTTGAGGCTCAAGGTCAAGCGGTCGAGGTAGATATTGAAGCCTTTGAGCGCATGCTCGAGCAGATCATTTACTCCACACAAGCCGAGCGCAACCAAAACCCACATATTATCGCTATTCGCAAACGCATGGCACCACTTGCCGCTATCAAAACGCGTTGGGTCTTGCGCCAAGCTAAAATCACACAAATCCTGATTTCGCCTTACTCGCTCAAAGAAGGCGTCTTATTCGCTTCATCATGCTGAAATATTTACTTTTTTGTTCGCTACTTTTTTCTTTGCGCTTTCAGGCACAAAGCCTTTATGATGTGCAGCATTACCAACTAGGTGTACGCATCGTCAAAGGGAGTCCAAAGGTCTTTATCGATGAGTCTATTGCGCTACAACTCCTTGAACCAATGGCTCGGCTAGAATTGGATTTAGCAGGCCCCTTGGCCAATGGCAGCGGCATGAAAGTACTTACTGTTACGGCTCCAAATCAGAAACTGACCTTTCAACAAACGCTTACTTCACTGCAAATAGATTTACCCACCAACCTGCAAAAAGGTGCGCTCACCTTGAGTATCAAATTGGAAGGAAGACCAGCAGATGGCCTAATCATCGGCGCCAATAAATTTGGAGATACCACCTTCTTTGCAGACAACTGGCCCAACCGGGCGCATTTTTGGTATGCTTGCCACGACCACCCCTCAGACAAAGCCACTTATGCTTTCTTGGTGGAGGCACCAAGTATGTTTCAGGTGGTGGCCAATGGAAGCTTATTGTCTAAAACACCAAAACCAGAGCGCAATGCGGTCGTTTGGCATTACGCCATGGGCGAACCCATTCCTACAAAGGTGGCAGTTGTTGGCATAGCCGATTTTGTCAGCAAAGAAATAGGCGTGGTCCATGACATCCTCATTTACGGAACGGTTTATCCAAAAGATAGCGTCCTAGCGCTTGCTTCTTTTGAAGTCGCACCGGCTATATTGGAATTCTATGAGGCGCTGGTAGGTCCGTACCCCTTTAAAGAGCTCAACAATGTGCAATCCACTACGCGCTACGGCGGCATGGAAAACGCTGGTTGCATCTTTTACGACGAAAATTCACTCTTGGCAGACAGCCGCTCCACGCATCTCATTGCACACGAGGTGGCGCATCAGTGGTTTGGCGATGCCGTCAGTGAAGCAGATTGGCAACATCTCTGGCTCAGCGAGGGTTTTGCGACCTATCTGACCAATATGTATATCGAAACCTATGAAGGGCAAGCAGCGTTCTATAAACAGCTCCAAAGTGACCGAATAAGGGTAAGTAATTTATACAATAAAGGATTTCAGCAGGCGCTTGTCGATTCGCTGACGCCAAGTCTTTTAGACCGTCTCAATGCCAATGCATATCAGAAAGGCGCTTGGGTTTTGCATATGCTTCGCCACGAAATGGGCGATTCCTTATTCAAGGTTGGCCTGCAACAATTTTACACGACCTACAAATACCAAAACGCCACTTCTCAAGATTTTGCGCACCTCATGGACAGCCTCAGCCCCAATGATTTGGCGCCATTTTTCAATCAATGGTTGTATCAAGTAGGGCATCCGCAACTGCGAACACGCATCTTGACCCAAAAAGGGAAGCAATATATAGAAATCACACAAGTGCAAGCCAATCTGTTTGCTTTTCCGTTAGAAATTAGCATCTCACAAAATGGCAAGACCTCAGCAGTACTTCACTTCAATGTGACCAAGCGAAAGGAACAATTTGAAATAACAGATGAGCTGACCGGCATGGATGTTCAACTGATGATAGATCCAAATATGAAGTTGTTATTTGAGCCGGCATATTGATTTTTAGAACCACTCCTTTTGCTTATTTTTACGTTATCGTTGAAGAATTAATTCATTTACAATGCGAATTTTAGCCTTACTATTCGGAATTTCATTTTTCACTATAGCCTCAGCACAACTCAGTAATGGCCTCATTGCCATGTTTCCTTTTGATCAAAATTTCAATGACCTGAGTTCAAATCAAATCGTACTCAATCCGCAAGGAACCAACTTTACAACAGACCGCACAGGTATTGCCAATCAAGGTTTGGCCATGGGTGCTCAAAACTACATCACTTTTGCTGATGCCGCGGTCAAGGTGCCGCTCCCGGTCACGATTTCTATATGGGTCAATGTCCAGTCTGATGCTGCGTTCAATACCATTTTTATGAGTGACAACGTGTACAACAATTACTACGGCTATTGGTTGAATATTGCCGCCAATACAGGTCAAATTGGTCTGCATTTGGCAGGAGGTTTGGGAGGCGCCAATCCGGGCAATCGCCGTTCCTTTCTCACCAATGCGGGTTTGTCTTTGAACGAGTGGCATCATATTGTGGGCATTATCAATAGTGCCCAAGACATGAAAATTTATATTGATTGCGAGCAACAGGCCGGGACCTACTCCGGAACAGGGTCAAACACGATGGTATATTCCAATGCGGAGTCCGGAATTGGGTATTACATCGGCAATTCAACAAATGCAAACGGCGCTTTTTTAATGGGTAAGATGGATCAGTTGGTCTTGTGGAACAGAGCATTGAATTTGGCCGAGGTACGTGAGCTCTGTGAAAATGACAACCCGCTCGAAGTGCAAGAAGCGCAAATTCAAATTGGCATTTACCCCAATCCATTTCAGGATGAACTGATCCTTACTTGCAATTCACCAGATTTAGTGAATTACTCAGTTCTAGACCTTCAAGGTAAATTGCTGCAAAGTGGTGAGATAAACAGCCCGGGGCAACACCGCCTTAATCTCTCAGATTTGAATTCAGGCAGTTATTTGTTTCAGATCTCCAAAAATGGAGTTGTGCAGTCCAAAAAAATCGTTAAGCTTTAATTTTATTGGTAATCGGAGTCGTCGAAAGACTTCACGCTGTCGGCTACCATTGATTTGATCACCATGATTTCGTCTTCATTGAGGTAGCGCCATTGGCCAACTGGTAGGTCGAGTTTGATGTTCATGATGCGAATGCGCTTGAGCGTAGCCACGCGGTAATCAAAGAACTCACACATGCGGCGAATTTGCCTATTGAGGCCTTGCGTCAAGACAATCCGAAAGGTGAAGGCGTCTATTTGACGGACGTCGCAGCGGCGGGTTTTGGTTCCTAAAATCGGAACGCCCTGGCCCATTTTGCGAATGAAATCGGGGGTGATGCGCTTATTGACACGCACCAAGTATTCTTTTTCGTGGTTGTTGCGCGCCCTTAAAATTTTGTTGACGATATCGCCGTCGTTGGTCAAGAAAATGAGCCCTTCGCTGGGTTTATCTAGCCTTCCGATCGGAAAAATACGCTTAGGGTGATTGATGTAATCGATGATGTTGTCTTTCTCGCGGACGTGGTCGGTGGTGCAGACAATCCCGACAGGCTTATTGAAAGCGATGTAGATAAAGTCTTCTTGCGGCTCCCCAACAGCTTCGTCGTCAACCAAGACCACATCGCCGGGCAATACTTTGGTGCCCATTTCGGGTACCAGCCCATTGATCTTGACTCTTCCGCGTTCGATCAGTTGGTCTGCTGCCCTGCGAGAGCAATAGCCAACTTCACTGAGGTATTTATTGATGCGGATGCCTTCTGTTTGGTCCATAACCGTTTTGATTCGTTGGCAAAGGTACTGAATTTTGAACCCCTTGACTACTAATTCCTAAAAACCGATGCGGGCTCTAGTTTGGTGATGCGGCGGATGGCAAACAAAGTTCCGGAAATGCTGATCACGGCTGTGATGACGAAAAATCCGAATTTGATGGCTGGTGAAAACGTAAATAAGGTACCGGCGTTGGCAATACCGCTTCGGAATCCTTCAATTAGGGCATAACCGATTAAAAATCCAACAATGGCATAGAGGGTGGCTTGCATCAGGATGAGCTTTCTGATGTAACCGTTGGTGGCGCCGATGGCCTTGAGTGTACCGTAATCTTTGATGCGGTCAATTGCGGCAGAGTAGAGGGTGAGGCCAATGATGATGAAGCCAGAAATGAGTGCAAAAATGATGAGCGTGCCAAAAGAAAAGGCAATGCCGCTAGACTTGAGCACGGTTAGGATGGTCTGGTTTTTAAATTCCTTGGGCATCCAGGCCTTGACGCCAGGAATATTGGCGTTGATAGACTGCACAACTTTTTCCATGTTTTGACTGCGGTCTACCTCGACTAAAAATGCGGAGGTTTTGGAGAGGGGTACATTGCCTAAAAAACGGGCGCGGTTGATGGTGGTATAGGAGATCAGGCCGCCGCCAAACGAACGGGCGCCTTTGGTAAGTGCTGCAATGCGCACTTGCTTGTTGTTGAGCTCAAAGTAGTCGCCTTTTTTGGGGTTGCCCAGCGCTTTGGCGTCAAAGAAATCTACTGAAATAGCGCCGTCTGCAATGAGGTCTTGGGGCTCGCCATCAAAGAAAATACCTTGCTGAATGCCATTGAATGCCGGGAGCTCAACGCCAACGATGCTCAAGCCAGCAGAGGTGCCGTCAGGGAAACGCGCCGCGCCACTTGCAATGACAAATTGATGCGCTTTTTTGATGTGCGGCAAGCTTTCCATTTCAAAGCCCAAACGCACGTCAATTGGTGCAAGCGCATTGACGTTTTCGGTTTTGTTGTCGGTAACCCAAACGTAGCCGTCGTTGACGCGTACAAAATAGCACATGGCATTGGTGAGGAAGGTAAAGATACCGGTTTGTTGCCCGACCAAAAAGATGGAGATGATGACGCCAAACAACGCGCCAATACTTTTGGGCTTGTCGAATTTGATGAACTTAAGGGCGGTGCGCAGTAATTGCATGGCTTACAAAGAAATGATGCATTCTACTCTGCTGCCAATCAAAACCGCTTCGGGTTGGTCAATGCGCACGCGCACTTCTCTGACGCGGCGGTCTTCGAGGTTGTCGGCGCGGTCATTGAAAATTGACTTTTTAGACAGAAAAGGGGCACAGTAAATGACTGTTCCGGCGCTGAGTTGGTCTGTGGTGCCTTGGATGTTGATCACGACGCGCTGACCTTTCTTGACTTTCATCGCATACAACTCATCGACTTCTGTAGTGGCAATGAGGTCGCCAGCAGGGGCGAAGTCAGCGAGCTTGCTGCCAATGCTCACCGCCTGACCAACTTTGACATCCCAATTCAAGACCATGCCGTCGGCAGGCGCATAAATGTTCTTTTTGTCGAGGAGTTTTTGTGAGTAGTTGCGTTCGGTTTCCACTTCTCCAATGCTTGCCTTGGCCTCGGCTAAATCTGCTTTGGCAATGGTGAGGTCTGCTCTGAGGTTGTTGTAGATGCTCTCGGAGTCGAAGGCTGCTTTTTGGGTTCCTGCTTGTGCATCGGCCAAGCGACGGTCGCGCAAGCGTTCGGTGTCGGCTAAACTGATCTTGAGCTCGATGGCCGTAATTTTGGCCTCTAAACTTTTGACGCGCTGTTGGCGAGTAGCCAAGCGGGCATCGCTTTGTTGGATTTGCGCGGCGTCAACGCTTTGGTCTAGGGTGAGTAGGAGCGTGCCTTTTTTCACGATTTGACCTTCTTGCACGTGAATTTGCACAATTTTGCCCGCGCTTTCTGCGCCAATAGGGCTGATTTTTGCGGCGGGCTCTATGCGCGCAACGCCAATGATTTTGTCAATTTGATCGATCTTGTATTTTTCAACTTTGACTTCCTTTTCGGATTTAGCTCCGCAAGAGTTGAGGGCCATGAAAAGCACGATTGGGGTAAGGATTTTGAATTTCATATCAGTGAATGGATAATTTTTGAGAAAGGTCTGTTTTGGCGATTTCTGTGGCGCGGCCTGCCTCGACCTCGATGATGCGGTCGGCGTATTGGATCAGGCGGGGGTCGTGGGTAACGACACAAACGGCTTTGCCATTGCGGGCAAGTTTAACGAGTTCTTGCATGACCGTAGAAATAGAGTTGGCATCTAAAGATGCGGTGGGCTCATCGCAGAGCACTAACTGCGGATCGGTAACCAATGCACGTGCAATGGCCACGCGCTGCTGTTGTCCGCCGGAAAGTTGCTTGGGTAAATTGCTTTTGCGGTCGAGCATGCCAACGAGTTCTAGCGCGTCTAGTGCTTTTTGTTTGGCTTCGGCTCGCGGGATTTTCTTGAGCTGCAGTGGCATCATGACGTTGTCTAGGGCGTTGAGTGGTGCAATCAGGTTGAAACTCTGAAAAACAAAGCCGATGGTATGCAGGCGCAGTGCGGCGAGTTGGTTCTGATTGAGTTCGTTCACAAACTGATCCTTGACCCAAAGTTGGCCGTAAGATGGATAAATGACACAGCCCAATAAAGAGAGTAGGGTAGTTTTTCCCGAGCCAGAAGGCCCAATAATGAGTAAGAGTTCGCCCGCTCTGATTTCGAGATCGACGGGTTGCAGCGCAACAATCGTTTGGTCGCCGACTTGGTATTCTTTGCCTACGCCGGCAAGTTTGGCAATGGGGTTCATGAGAATTTGAGTAAGCGTTTGATCCAGTTCATTTTGCTTGCCGTATAAGGCGGATACTTCAAAGGTACTTCAAATAAGCGGGGTTTTTCGAAAACAGATTTGCGATGTGAAAAAGTATCGAAGCCCGACTTGCCGTGATAGCTGCCGGTTCCGCTCTGCCCGACCCCTCCAAAAGGTAAATTCGGATTGGTGATGTGCATAATTGCATCGTTGATACAACCTCCTCCAAAAGATAAATGGCTAAGCCATGCAGCTTGTTCGGTTTTGTTATTGGAAAACAAATAAGCGGAAAGCGGTTTTTCGTTGTCCTGAATGTAAGTGAGCGCTTCTTGAAAATCAGTATAGGGAAGCAGCGGTAAAATTGGGCCAAAGATTTCTTCTTGCATAATGGCGTCGTCGAAACCGACATCTTTGAGCAGGGTAGGTGAAATCGTTCTGTCGGCATGATTGATTGCGCCTCCAAATGCAATTTTATCGTTTGCGATGAGGCTCTCCAAGCGCGCTAAATTCCGTTCATTGATGATTTGAACGTAGTTTTTGTTGGCCAGCGCATATTGATTTTTTTCAATTTCTTCCTGGAATAAGTTCAGGCATTCGCGATAAATACTTTCATGAACAAATACATAATCAGGAGCAATACACGTTTGGCCTGCGTTTAAGAATTTGGCCCAAACCAAGCGTTTGATGGCGGTTGGCAAGTCGGCGCTCGGCGTCAGGATTGCAGGGCTTTTGCCACCGAGTTCAAGGGTTACGGGTGTGAGGTGCTTGGCCGCAGCCTGATACACAATGCGCCCAACTGCGGGGCTTCCGGTAAAGAAGATTTTGTCAAAACGTTGTTCGAGCAAAGCAGTGGTTTCTGCCACGCCACCCAAAACAACTGTAAATAATTGAGGGTCGAAGTAGTTGGCCACGATATCCGCCATGCATTGTGCACTATTGGCGGCGAGTTCAGAGGGCTTCAGGATGACTGTGTTGCCCGCTGCCAAAGCCGCAATAACGGGCGCAAAAGACAACTGTACGGGGTAATTCCAAGCACCGATCACCAAGCAAACCCCCAAAGGTTCGGGTACAACATAAGACTTCCCTGGCAAATTGACCAAGTTTGTGCTCACTTTTTGCGCTTTCATCCACTTCGGCAATGCGCGCAAAGCCTCGTCTATATCTTTGATCAAAATAGCCCATTCAGTCAAGAAAGCCTCGTGTTCCGACTTCTGAAAATCGGCATGAACAGCAGCGTAAAGTTCCGCTTCGTTTGCCAAAAGCATCTGCTTGAAGCGCTGCAAAGCACTTTTGCGTGCGGCGAGCGCATTGGTGTGTTGGGTTTTGAAATAGCGGCGCTGTTGGGCAAGTAAGTCAGAAAAATGCATGTCTGTGAGTTTGAACTAAAGTTAAAACACCTCAAGCGCAAAAGGGTTTAAATTTTATATATTTGATAAAAAATTGTTATTTATGAAATCCACCAAAATTACCTACTGGGTCACCACCACACTCCTTTTTTTAATGGAAGGCCTCATGCCTGCACTCACTTCTCAAAGCGAAATGGCCAAGGAAGGTATTGCACATTTGGGGTACCCCGCTTATTTTGGAGTGGCACTTGTCGTGTTTAAAGTACTTGGTGCCTTAACACTATTTATCCCACAAGTTCCTAAGATGCTCAAAGAATGGGCGTATGGCTGTTTTGCAGTCGAATTTATTTTTGCAGCCATCAGCCACGGAGCTGTAGACGGCATCAATGCACAAACCTTCTTTCCGTTAGTTGTACTTGGCATCCTGCTTTTGTCTTATACCTCTTACCACAAGCTCCAGCAAAAGTAGCACATGCAAGAACAGCCCAACAATCCACTTCACGGCGTCAAATTAGCCGATATGCTGGAATCTTTAGTAGACAACTACGGTTGGGAACACATGGCCTTCAAGGTCAACATCAATTGCTTCAAAATCGACCCTTCCATCAAATCGAGTTTGGTTTTCCTGCGCCGCACTGCTTGGGCTCGAAACAAAGTAGAGGCGATGTATTTGGAAATGATGCGCAAGAAATGACAGCAGCTTACTACCAAGATTTCGACGCCGAAGAAAAGCAGATTTGTGCAAGTCTTCATGCGATTATTTCAGCCAAGTTACCTTCAGCCGAAAACAAGATTTGGCATGCGCACCCCGTTTGGTTCCTAGACGGTAATCCTATTGTGGGTTTCAGTAAACAGAAAAAAGGCATACAGCTCATGTTTTGGAGTGGAGCAGATTTCGATGAACCCGGTTTGGTCGTCCGTGCGGGTAAATTCAAAGACGCCGCCATTTGCTTTCAAAACAGCTCTCAAATTGACCAAGATCTGCTCCAGCGCTGCCTAGAAAAATCCGTAACCATCCAGTGGGATTACAAAAATATTGTCAAGAGGAAGGGGCAGCTGCTACGCTTATAGAATCAATCGATTTCATATTTAAATCCATCAATAACATATAATATTCAGGGATTAAAATCACTAAAAACATAGTATATTTGGTGATTATGATAAAGAGAATTACATATTTGACGTTGAGGCATCTGCTCAACTAAAAGAACGGCTCATTTTCGGGATGTATCCCGATGTATTGAATCACCGTTCAGATGCCCGTGAAATATTGAGGCAACTTGCCTCCTGTTATTTATATAAAGACGTACTTTCCTTGACTGGAATCAAGAAGCCAGAACTTTTAGATAAACTACTCAAGGCCCTTGCCTTACAATTAGGAAATGAGGTTTCCTACAATGAATTGTCAAATTTACTTCAGATAGACAAGGTTACCGTTGCGAAATACATTGATTTGCTAGAAAAGGCATTTATTGTTTTTCGATTAACAAGTTTTAGCCGAAATCAGCGCAATGAAATAAAAAATAACCGAAAGATATATTTTTACGATAATGGCATTCGAAATATGATCATCAACAACTTGAATCCACTCGAATTAAGAATGGATAAGGGAGCCTTGTGGGAAAACTTTTTGATTGCTGAGCGCATTAAACTACAACACTATCATCAAATGTATTCCAACAATTATTTTTGGCGCACTGTTCAAAAACAAGAAATTGATTTTATAGAGGAAGCAAACGGAAAATTAACGGCCTTTGAATTTAAGTGGAAATCCAAACCCTCATCAAAAATCCCAATCTCTTTTATACGTGAATACAATGCAAATGGCCACATTATTGATGTAGAAAATTTTAGAACATTTGTAAGAAAGTAGCGCGATATATCAATCCATAATTATGTAAAACACCATGATAAAAAAGAAAGGATCAATAGCAGTAGTTTTTTTCATTGTTGTTATTTGTTGTGGATATATTTTCGGCTTGTTGCCGATCGTGATAGGTTCTGCAAATGATTACGCCGTAAATCCGGAGGTTGCAGAAGGCGGAGAATTTAATCCGCTTAATGGAATTGATATTTCTAAAAATTGTGAAATTTATCTTTGGATGTCTCTCGATGACCAATATGCTAAAAATAGATTGCTGAACGGAAAAGTATTCGTTTGTGATGATGTAGAAGTTCTAAAATCGATAAAAGATAATTTCAATTTCATCAGTGATGGTAGTGATTTAGCAACTGTAAACAGTAGAATGTACATCTACCAAAATGACAAATTGATATTTTCATCTTCAGTTGTTATTGAGCAAGGTTTATTTGGATTACAATCGAGTCAATTTGGTTGGGTGAAAAACAATAAATTGCTGCCACTCATTAAAAAATTCAGGAGGGTACATACTCCTGTGGTATTTCTATAATATGTATTTGGACGATTTATCTTGATTAAAGTATTATTATTTTTGGTTTATACTATACTGCTAACATGCTTTTATTGGCAAAAGCAATGACTAATAGTGATTTTTGAAGATCACAAAATACCAAACCTCAGCACAAGAATAACGCTTGAAATGAGCGGTGAATTATAACATTGAAGTTGATGATAAAATTTGAAACAGATAGTAATGGGGAGGGAGTTGAAATTATCTTTGATTCAATTGGAATCGATGAATTCATCTCTTACCTTCAAAGCATAAAAAAAGAGAATGATCACCTGCATTTGTTAGTAGGTAATGAACTTAGTGAAGAAAAGGTAAGTGACAATGAAAATACCAATGTAAAGCATGTCAAAATTGTTTATTTACCAAGTTCTTGAAGCAGGTGGACCAGTTTTGCTAACTCATTCAAGCAGATATAGACTATGGCCAACCAAGATAAAGAACTGAAAAAATTAAAAGCAGCCGAGCTTTTGCGACGGTGTGGTGAGGATGAAGAGGCCATTCAGGAACTATTGCCGCTCTTAAACGCTGCTGATCAAAAGATTGCGGCAGAAGCTTATTACAACTTAGGTCTCATTGCCGAGCACCCTGAAAAAGGAAGAAGAAATATTCCCCAAGCAATTGAATACTATCAAAAAGCAATCGATTTAGGTTACCCAGATGCGGCTGAAGAGTTAGGAACAATTTATTATTACAATATTGGCGTCAAAAGGAGTGTCAAAAAGGCCTTGAAAATTTGGAGAAAAGGTTTTGATGCAGGATCAGTTTTAGCTGGAATAAAACTATTGTATCACCTTCTTGATTTTACTAAGTTCAAACATTCTGAAGTTTTAGAGCTCATTGATGGCATCCTTCAGCAAGACGACACCTGGTCAACGTTGTATTACAGGAAATCTAAAATATACGCTGATCAATCATGGGATGGGTACAACATTGAACGAGCTATCGAAAACCTGAAAATTTATGCCGAGCGGAGCCCTGAGTTCGGCAATCAGGAATTGGACAAACTGTACTCTTCAGGCAAACACAAGATACCAAAACACCTCTTTAGATAATGATGAAAAAATTAACACCCTTCCATGAAAAATTATTTTCCTTTCTTAGCTTTCTTTTTACTTTATCTAATTGTTATTTCAACACAACCGACTACTAGTAATACTTACGGTCGCATAATGATAGCTGATGAGCAATTAATCAAAACTAGTTTTAAAGGGGAGGTAATTGGAGTGGATTTCGGAAGAGGATTAAAAGTAAAAATCAAAAACTATAAGCGTTTTTTATACAACCCTTCGAGTTATTGCAATTCCTACACTTGTTTGGGGGAGGTTTTGGAAGTTGGTGATACATTATTTAAAAATAAAAATTCGGATACGATTTTTCAAATTAAAAAAAGTAATCATAAAACTTATACTTGGATTTTATTAAACCATTAAATTCAACTTTTGTAAATAACACACTTTTATTAAAAATCCATTTCTAACAGGTTACTGTGTCCCACTAAAAAGAAATTTATTGTTTTTGAGCGTCTGCTCGGTTCGATAATTAGATAAAAAATAATTATGAAATTTGGATTAGCCATTACATCAACCCTCATAGAGGAAACGAACCGTATACTTCAATTATCAGAACGTATGACATTTTTTTTTAATGATAAAAATTACGGTAACGGAATAAAATCATTTACAATTGGTGTAGTTTGTGTTTCTCCTCTATTTGAACAATTCTATAAAGTAAAGAAGCCCAAATTTACAAAAGGGAAAAAGGAACTGATCATAGAAGGGATTCCATTCACAATTGAGGATAATTTTGAATACAGTATTAAAATTAATTATGAAAATTTTATGAATAGTACTTCGGATGATCGCATTAAATTAGTAGCTAAAGAAATTCTCAATTCATTGTGGATAGTAGAAGGAATGAAGAATAAGATAAAAGATTTTGATTTTGAAAAATTTGAAACCGATATAGGATCATTTCTGACAGAAATAACGTCGTAAAATCAGACTTATGATTGGGAAATTCATTCTTAACAGGTAATAATACTCCCCAAATTTCAACCAAGATGTTAGTTAAAATTTTTAAGTTTAATTTTCACCTTCGAAATGGAAAAAAATAAATGATTAGTGAGAAACTGGAAATTGCAATTAGTTGCTGAAACAATTTTATATCTAGTATTCGCGATTTGTCTAGAAATAGCAATTGAATATCCTTGTTTGACATTTCATCATGGTAAAGATGCCGGATTATTAAGTGAGTTGGAATTCCTAATTTTAATAACGTTATCAAGCTCTATTTTATGGTTTAGAAAGTATTTATTATATCTCATTGGTATAATGATGGTTTCACCGCTCATCATAATCTTTAGCTATTTTGTGTGGTTTTTTATATTTGATGATGGCGGAATTGGTTTTCTGATCATTTACATAACATTCCTTACTATTTTAAAAATTTTCATAAGTCACAAGATTAGAAATTGAATTGACTGATTATTAAACGGGCACTAGATGAGATTTTATATTTTCCCTATTTAAATGAAATTGAATGTTTACGAAGAACTTGGTATTGTTCCTGATTTTACATAGCCATAAACATAACTTGGTTTCTAGAATTTGTTTGGGTTTAGTGTTCATCACATTGTTAATAACCGAGATTTCCGAGTCGCTTTTATATGGGCTTATAAACGCCATGAACTATGACGTTTTTGTTCTTTCTTCCTGCCTATCCAGCGTATCAGGCGTTTACTTTTTTGTTTATTGTCATTGGAGTCAAATCAATTGCAGTTCAGCAGGTCATTCATTTAGTAGGATATTCAATAATCATTTTAGTTTTATACTTTCCGAAAAAGGAAAAATTAAAAAAGTCAGATACGTCAAAATGCGAAAGTAAAATTTGAATCATCAAAGTGAACCATATTAAATTGAATAAAATAAAAATGCTCAGGAAAATTTTATTCCTCCTTTCCGTTTTTTTTACAATGCTTTCCTGTCGCCATGATGGCAAGCATGAAAGGCAAAAAGAGCTGTATTTCTACCGGAATACACATCAAAAAGGGGCTGACAGTTCGAGCTATTTTCAGCGGGCGAAAATTAAGAAGCACCAGCCAACAGATGTTTTGTTGGCTCAAAGTGATTTCATTTTCAATGGAAAGCAGCATACGATTCGCTTGTATACGAACTATTTTCATTCCCCGATAGACGGTGGCAGGCTATTCTACGAATTAGATCAACTCGGAATTATTTACTCGAAGAGCACTTCTTTTTATGCTTATGCTGTCTTGAAGAGCACCAATGATAGCATCAACAAGATTTTTGAGCGGAGTTTGGAAAACATTATTTTTGATCCCGAACTACAGGTAAAAATGGAAATGTTTGCTCCGAAATAAAAGACCAGCACAGAAACATGTTGAAACCAATAAAAATCACAATTCTATTCCTTGTAATCCTTTGCATATATAGTTGCACTGACGACGCTACAGACAATCGTGAGCTTCAACTCGAAGATAAAGTCATTCGAAAAGGGGAATACAAAAATGGAAAGTTTACGGGTACCATTACCAAAACTGATGCCTTAGGGTATAGGCTTTCGTCGAAGAAATATATTGGTGGCCAAACCGGGATAATCAAATATTATGATCATTTGGGACACATAACGAGTATGACTGCATTTATAGTAGGGACTAGTGCCGTGAATTCTTTTGTTGACTTCGAAGAATCCGGAAATGTGTTCAGAAATTCGAATATTCGCTTGTATCAAAAGAAGAACAAACTTGTCGTTATGTTCTATACACCGTACCCCGATGAATTGAAACTGATTTTTAAAACCAACTTCAAAAAGAAGGGCTCCAAAATTATTGAAGAAAGAGAAATAAAACCTTTTAACAAGCAGCGAATCGAAATCGATTTAAAAAAGAGATATCACACGAACGGCAGGTTGAATTTGATTGTTGACCTCGTTTGGCAGGAGCAACCAAAAATTCAAACGAGCCACGAGGTTTTTATCCAATTGGACAAAAATGAAGTGCCTGATTACTATAACATTGATGCGATAACGCTTAATTAATTTCCTGTGTTATCGGGCTTGTAGTTCTTTTGAAAACGCCCATTTTTGTCTTGGTGAATTCATATAAGTGTCACTTAAATTTGAATAATTGTGACAAAATAATTCTTAAATGTCACAAAAAAATGTAGATTTGTGACATGAAAACGTCGATTTATAGCCAAATTGAGTCAAGGGTTAAGCGGTCGGCCCCAGGTCAACTCATTCTACCGACTGACTTTAAAGACTTTGGTACTTCTACGGCAATAAGGAAAACACTTTCTCGTTTAGTTGAGCAAAAAGTGTTGGTGCGCATGGGACAGGGGATTTATGTAGTTCCTATTCAGGACAAGATATTTGGCGAAGTGCTTCCTTCAATTGAAGAAATCGCAGCATCATTAGCGAAAAAAGAACGTGTAAAAATCATGCCTACTGGTCAATATGCATTGAATAAAATTGGACTTTCTACTCAGGTTCCGATGAAAATGGTTTTTCTAACAAACGGAACCAAGAAAAGTATATCGATTGGAAAAAGTTCGATTGTGTTCCAGCCAACTACAGCTAAAAAAATGGCCATGACTGGAACTATTTCTAGCTTGTTATTTTTGGGTTTGGCGGAATTGGATTTAGATCAACTCAGTGAATTAGAAATAGAAAAGATCATCAACTTGCTAGAAAAAGAGGATGCGAAAAAATTGAAGCATGATTTGAAATTGGCTCCTTCAAGAATAAGTGATTTTGTCATCAAGTACTTTTTAAGACAAACAGTATGATAGGGTGGCTTCAAAATCTTGATGAGAATGCGCGCAGTGTATCATTGAGTCAAGCTTCATTGAATTCAGGGATTACTCCAAAAGCAATAGAGAAGGATTGGTGGGTTACACTTGTTTTGAGAGTGCTATTCACTTCAAAGTATGCGCCGTATTTTGCTTTTAAGGGAGGCACATCTCTAAGTAAAGGATGGGGAATTATAGATCGATTTTCAGAAGTGGTCAATGTGGTAAAATCAATTCAAGATGCGTTTAATCAAAAGCCAATTGATTAATAAAATAGCATAACTAATACAAACAGTGTCTCACAACGCCTAACATGAAGACAAAATTTATAATTGGAATTCTATTTCTTTCGCTTTCCGCAGCGTATCTGAGTCAGCAGCGGGCTCAGGATACCCTCAAAATCGGTTCGTATCTATCTGATGAGGTGAGGCGTCGAGAATTGATTACCGTTCGCACAAAGGTCCTGACTTTAAAGTCAAAGGCTTTGGAAGCATTAATTGCTTATCAAAGTACCTGTAATGATCTATTCACTGACGCGCAACTTACTCACTTTACGGTGGTATTCGATACCGAAAACCAACAACTGCGCATCTTTTTTGAGGAGGGTATTCCAGAACAGAAGGCAAATTTATGCGGTGTGTATTTTCATGGTGAAAACCTCATGCCATATTTGATTTACTCAAACAACGGTACACATGATTTTTTTCAAGCAGCTCAAGATGCAGTGGTTATTCAGTACTTCAAGTTGTATAATGTAGAAAATGAAGATATTTCGAATCAAATTCAGCTCATTGACGAGAGAAGAGAACATACCGGAACAATTTCCGAAAACAACCTGGAATTAAACTATTTCATTGAGTCATGTTATTGAGGGGTCGCTTTGGTATTGATATGAATACAGCGGCCAATGCAATATGGAATTTGAACCACAAGATTTAAAAAGACTCGGCAATTTAGGTGTAAAGTTGTGCATCAGTTGTTGGGAGGGAGGTTGAGAAATCACTAAGAAATTGAATAAATGAACAAACTTTTTGAACTTATTTTCAGGATTTATTTGATGGATCAAATTTCATCTGTTCGACAAGATCTGTGAAGTAGGATGAGCTCCAAATGCGTAAAGTGCTGTCGTCTTTGATGAACCGAACGACGTCCTCTTTGATGGAGGGTATGCTTACTTTTTCAATTTTTTGATGCAGTAAGGTGTTGATTTGATCGGATGTTATTTTGGTGTCCTTCCAATCGTTTGAAGCAATAGCTCTTTGTAAAAAATGATTTGTATCTAAAGGGATGCGTTGCTTGATATACCATTCGAGGTCATACCAATCACGACCTTTTACACGCTTATTCCATTTTCGAAAAAGTAAGGCGTGTAATTTTCCTGCAAACAAAGAAGGTCGGGTGTAGCATTTGACATAAAATGAGAATGGACGGAGTAATAGTTTTTGTTCGGTTTTAAAACCTACAGGAGGATTTCGATCAATTTCAATTTTAATTTTTATTGATTTATTTGAGCGAATACCTGTTTGCTTTAAGATGTCTTCAAGGATCAATTCAGTCCAAATTGTTTCCGTCTTCAGGAATGCGGACTCGATAGAAGTTCTTTTGGTCTTTTCTTTCTCTCTGAAACTCACTGTGATCCCTAAGGCAGCAAATTCAGTTTGTATTGCTGAAAAATAGGGTTCAAGAGAAAATGCTTCATTCGTCTGTAATAAGGAGAAGTCGAGGTCCTCTGAAAAGCGATCTAAACCATAAAAAATACGCAATGCTGTCCCGCCATAAAATGCGGCTTTCTCAAAAAAATCTGTTCGCGCTAATCCTGCTAAAGTAATCTCTTGCATGATTTCGCGCAATGCTGCTAGTAACTCTTCTTCGTTTGTGGGCTGGTATTCAGCAATCCATTCCTTTATCATATTTCCTTGAGCGTTGAAATGAGCATTTGGAGACTTGACTTTTTAGGAGCGTCGGGTAGCCATGTGGACATGAGTGAGGTGTCTAGTGTGCGTAGTTTAGAGATATCCATTCGGAGGTCTTCTAATAGGAACAACATTGTTTGTTTAATGCTGCGTAAATTGATGCCAGCAGTAAGGATTATTTTGTCGCAGATGGCTTTTTCAGGTGTGGCAATGAGTGCTGTCTGTTCGTTTGTGAGTTGAATATTTTGAATTCCAAATGCATAATAGGGTAGGGAGACTTGCTGAAAGGTGAATCTGCCGAGTGTAGTATTGTATTTTTTTGATGATTGGATACAAACTGAGCTGATTTCATAAGTTCTTTCTGGAATGATGCCCCAATAGGACAGAGCGGTTTCTAGCGAAACGTAACTCGGGCCACGAAGGTGGTTGGCGATTAGAAATGGTGCTGGAGTTGGCAATTCTGTTAGAGGACCAGGCGCATACAAACCTCGTCTGATTGAAATGAGTTCGCCTGTTTTCAGTAATTCACTAATTTTATCATTGGGGCTTTTGTATTCACCAAGAATATCCAGTAGCAAGTTTCTGGCTATTGGGGCATTGGTGTAAGCTTTGATTTTTTTAGTGAAGTTCAAAATGTCATATTTATATACAAAAATCGGAAAAAATCCGATTATGTACAATTATTTTAACATCTTATTTATTTTGAATTTTACCCCAAACATTTCCTCACAACTCTTGTTTCAAATTTAAACATCCTCACATGCGCAATAGCGGTTATGTATTCACGCCTTACCAAGCTCCGGAGCTCTCCGACTTCGAGCGCTTGTTTGAAATCTTCAGCGAACTCATTGTGCATACTTCCGGCGATGTAGATGAAGCGCTAGAGTGGCTCAATGTATTGGATAAGGAATACAGCCTCACCAACGACAAATACACCATGGACGACTTCATCGAAGACCTGAAGAAGAAAGGGTATTTGCGCGAAGAAATTTTGCCAGACGGCAAGGGGCAGATGAGTGTGACGGCCAAGACCGAACGCATTTTGCGCAAGAATGCGATGGAGCAAATTTTTGGGAATATCCGCAAGAGTGGGCGCGGGCAGCACAAATCTAAAAAGAGTGGGCTAGGCGACGAAGCTACTGGCGAGTACCGAGATTTTCAGTTTGGCGATGCGCTCGAAAACATTTCGATTACGGAGAGTTTGAAAAACGCGCAGATCAATCATGGCGTAGGGGAGTTCAGGCTTACCGAACAAGATTTAGTGGTCGAGGATACCCATCACCAATCTCAGATGAGTACGGTGCTCATGATCGACATCAGCCACAGCATGATCCTCTACGGAGAAGACCGCATTACGCCGGCCAAAAAAGTAGCCATGGCGCTTGCAGAACTCATCACCACGAGTTATCCGAAAGATACCCTAGATGTGATTGTCTTTGGCAACGACGCCTGGCCAATTAGCATCAAAGATTTGCCCTATTTGAACGTCGGGCCTTACCACACCAATACCGTTGCTGGCCTAGAGCTCGCCATGGACATCTTGCGCAGAAAACGCAATACCAACAAGCAAATTTTCATGATCACCGATGGCAAACCGAGTTGTTTGCGCTTGCCAGATGGCCAGTATTACAAAAACAGCAATGGCCTAGATGATTACATCGTAGACAAATGCTACACCATGGCGGCCCAAGCGCGCAAGTTGCACATCCCGATCACGACCTTCATGATTGCCCAAGATCCGTATTTACAGCATTTTGTGGACGAATTCACGAAGTCCAACAAAGGAAAGGCGTTTTACACCGGCTTGAAAGGCCTCGGTGAAATGATTTTCCACGACTACGAAACCAATCGTAAAAAACGAATGAACTGATATGATAGATACCAACATCAATACGCTAGGCGCCTTAAAAGCGGCTGGCTACACGTCCAAAAGCATCAAATCTGAACTCCGCGACAACCTGATTGCCGCACTCAAGGCTGGTAAGCCAAGTTTTCCGTCGATGCACGGCTATGAGCACACCGTGATCCCGCAACTCGAGCGCGCCATTCTCTCCAAGCACAACATTAACTTGCTAGGCTTGCGCGGACAGGGCAAAACGCGCATTGCGCGCCTCATGATCCATTTGCTAGACGAATACATCCCGGTGGTGGCAGGCAGTGAAATCAACGACGACCCCTTGGCCCCAATTAGCCGCTATGCCAAAGACCTCATTTTGGAGCACGCCGACAACACGCCCATTACTTGGCTGCACCGCTCCGAGCGCTTCTTCGAAAAGCTAGCCACGCCAGACGTCACGATCGCAGACCTCATCGGTGACATCGACCCCATTAAAGCCGCCAACCTCAAGCTCAACTACGCCGACGAACGCGTCTTGCATTTTGGCATGATTCCACGTGCGCACCGTTGTTTGTTTGTCATCAATGAATTACCCGATCTTCAAGCGCGCATTCAAGTAGCATTATTTAACATCCTCGAAGAAGGAGATATACAGATTCGTGGCTTCAAGTTGCGCCTACCGCTCGACCTCCAGTTTATCTTCACGGCCAACCCCGAAGACTACACCAACCGCGGCAGCATCGTGACGCCACTCAAAGACCGCATTGGGTCTCAAATTCTCACGCACTACGCCGCAGACGTCAAGACCGCCAAGCAAATTACCGCGCAAGAAGCCCAAAAACTCGAAAACCGTATCTGCGAGGTGCATGTGCCCGAATTGGCCAAAGATATTTTAGAGCAAATTGCTTTTGAAGCGCGCAGCAGCGAATACGTTGATGCCAAAAGTGGCGTGAGCGCGCGCATGAGTATTACCGCCTACGAGAACCTCATCAGTACAGCCGAGCGCCGCGCGTTGCTCAACAACGAGCAAAGCACCACCGTTCGCTTCTCAGACCTTATGGGCATGATTCCCTCCATTACCGGAAAGGTTGAGCTGGTTTATGAAGGCGAGCAGGAAGGCTCTTCTTTTGTGGCCAACCAACTCATCAGCGAGGCCACCAAAACGCTCTTCTTGAATTATTTCCCGAAGATCGAAAAGCTCAAAAAAGCAGATCAAGTGACGCCTTACGATGCCGTAGTAGAATGGTTTACCCAAAACAACGCCCTCGAAATCGCCGACGAAACAGACGAACAAACCTATTTGCGCTCGCTCCAAGCCATAGAGCCCCTCAAGGCGCTCATTGAGCGTTACCAGCCGCGTGTGGCCGCAGTAGACCTCCCATTTTTAATGGAGTTTGTACTCTGGGCTTTGGTGGAGTTCAAGCGCTTATCTAAGCAAAAAACCGCAGGCGGGATGTCTTTCAATGACTTATACGATAGTTTGTTGAAGGGTTTATAACTGCCATTTCACGCAAATTCCGCTGGTGCCGAGCTGTAAATGAGCTAATTTTTGCTGTTGAAACCCGTGGCCATGGTGCTGATGGATCCAATAAGCGCTGAGGTCAAAGAGCAGTAAAAAACCACCTTGCAGCAGTAAGCTATTGCCATAACCCTCGAACTGCGCTTGCTTGGACGCATCCGGGCTATTTTGCTGCTTGAGTACAAAACCACTCGCCATATAACCCAAATCCAAAGCTGAATTGACCAAAAATATTTTTTGGGTTTTCTGCTGTGCTGCCCAACTTTGCGCTTCATTGAGGCCCAAGTTGGCATTTTTAGCTCTGAAATAACCAGGTAGCGCCAAACCCAAATTCACGGTATTCCACATCACATTCATCTGGTGAAAATACTTCACTTCTTCATTTGCTGCCGTAGCCCAACCATAACCACTCAACGCAAAATTACTCGCTGCCCAAGTACCGAGGCCTATCATGAGCTGCTGGTCAATTTGCTGGCACTCGGTGTTAAACGAAAGTAAAGTTTGTGCTTTGCCAGTGATGGAAATGTAAAGTAGGGTGGAAAGTAGGAGGTGTTTTGGCATGGTGTGTTTTAGTTATAACGTATATAAACAGTTTTTGCTCAAATTGGCTGTGAATTCACAAGTATTTCTTCCAAGCTTACCTGCATTCTTTTGTATTTTTGCCGGCAAAATGACGTCATGAATGGGACAAAAATAGAAGAATTTGCTTATTTGCTGCCAGATGAGCGCATCGCGCGTTATCCGGTAACGCCAAGGCATGATAGCAAATTATTGGTCTATCAAAATGGCGACATCAGCAATGACCACTATTACAACCTTTCGGCTCACCTGCCTGCTCATTCTTTGTTGTTACTTAACAATAGCAAAGTGATTGAAGCGCGCCTGCATTTCAAAAAGCGTACAGGAGGGCAAGTAGAAGTCTTTTGCCTTGAACACAGTGAAATTTACCCTGATGTCAGTAGTGCGATGCAGCATAAGGGCAGCGTGGAGTGGTGGTGTCAGATTGGAGGCGTCAAAAAATGGAAAACAGGCCCGATTGAACTTTCTTTTGAGTTTAATGGAGAGCAACATACGCTAACTGCCGCGCAATTAGAGCGCGCTGATGCGGGTTTTAAAATCCTTTTCACCTGGACAGCCACCGAACTGACTTTTGCAGAAATCTTGCATATTGCCGGCAAAATTCCGTTGCCGCCTTACCTGAACCGCGAGGCCGAAGAGAGCGACAAAAGCAGCTACCAGACGGTCTATGCAAAACAAGATGGTTCTGTTGCCGCGCCAACTGCAGGGCTGCACCTTACCGAAACTGTTTTTGAACAACTCAGAGCCAAAGCGATTCAGACGGCAACCCTCACGTTGCACGTGGGTGCAGGTACCTTTAAACCGGTCAAGACGGCAACGGCCGAAGAACACGACATGCATGCCGAGTTTATCGAAGTGCGTCAAGAGCTCCTAGAAGTATTGCTTCAAAAACCAGAACAGACAAGAATAGCTGTGGGTACCACATCATTGCGCACCTTAGAAAGTATTTACTGGATGGGCGTGAAGCTCTTGGTAGATGCGCAGCTGACACTTCAAAACATCGAACTGCAGCAGTTTGAGGCTTATAACTTACCCCAGGAAGTCGCTTTTGCCGACGCCATTAATGCGTTGTTGGCGCAGCTCAAGCGCGAGCAAACCGATCAGTTTTTGACCAAAACCAGCCTCATGATCAAGCCGGGCTATCGCATTCGCAGTGCAGACGCCATTCTGACCAATTTTCACCAGCCGCGCTCTACATTGCTACTTTTGATCCATGCGTTTGTCGGCGAAGACTGGAAAAAAATCTATAACTACGCCCTAGACAACGACTACCGTTTTTTGAGTTATGGCGATGGCAGTTTGTTGTGGCTGAACAGCTTATGAATTTTGTTTTCTGATTCCAGCAGGTGCAACCGTCACCAAAGACGTCAATCACGGTTTCTCCGTTCAGATTTTATACTCTCTCACCGATTAAACTCTGTTTTTCAAACGAAAGCCCTATTCCTTATCGGTTTAGGGCTTTTTTTTTACGGAGCATTCTTGCTTGGTGTTAGGGTTGTTCGTTTGCGATTACGAAGATTGTTTTTTATTTGTCACCAATTGACGTAGTTTAACACTTACTCTTTTAAGAAGCAAATAGGACGCAAAGCGCATGACAAAAAAGCAGCAATTTATGGAACGATACGAACCTGTGCACGGGAGTTTCGAGCGGTTCTGTAAGGCGCGCGCTTATGGTGTTTGCGATTTCAATGACCTGATGCACGATACCTTAGTGATTGCTTTTGAGCAATTTGGCGCCTTAAAAAACAAAGAAGCGTTTTTGTCTTTTTTGTTCGGTATTGCCAATAAGGTGCACGCAAATTTTCGTCGAAAGCGCAAAACGCTGTCATTTTCAGATGTAAAAGGAGTAGAAAACGCGCAAGACGCTACTTTTTCAATTGAAAAAAACTTTCGCCACGACGAACTGTACGAGGCCCTGCATCAATTGCCAGAGGCTTACCGCAATTGTGTCATTCTGTATGAAATAGCTGGTTTTTCGATCAAAGAAACGGCCGCAATTCAAGAATGCACCATTGATGCCGTCAAACAACGTTTGTCGAGAGGGAGAAAAATGCTTGCCGAGGCCTTGTCAGAAAAACGAACTAAAACCATCATTTCATGAAAGAGTTAGATCTATTACTGAAAGTAAAACGAGAAGAACCCACCACGGTTTCCATCGAGCTGATCGATTCATGGTTGAAAAGTGGCATCCTGCTCGTTGGCTTATTTGCGACTTTAAAAAGATTATTCACCAAAAAAATGTGGCTTATGTTGACCAGTATTTCCTCGATTTCAGTTGTCCTTATGATGGCAATTGCACAATTCTCTTCGGCTCCAAGTGTTGCGCCGACCAAAAGCAAACCGCTTCAAAATAAAGTTTCTAGCGACAATTTGCTACCCGAAGCACCTGTTATTACGCAAATCATGTCAAGTCCGCTTATCCAGCAGGGTAGGGCGCTGGCCTTGACGCCAATGACGCCTCTTGTTACCACTGCAGTGCCTTCAAATACGGCTTTCAAACTCATGAAGCCAACACAAAACGCAGCGCCTCAAACGCTGGCTACTAACGATACAACTCAATTTTTCGACCGTATTGATGTGAATGGCAGCATCAGTTTTACGCTCGTCAATGGCCCAACTTGTTCGGTGAGCAACTTATTGCAAGATGGTATGGAGGCTGAGTCCTTCGAGTACACGGTTAAGAACGGCATTTTGTTTTTAGATGGCGTGCCAGAAAATGATGCAACGGTTTTGGTAATTACCGTTCCGGACTTGCGTAAAATCAAAATCAATGGTTTTTGCAACATCGTTACGCCTCAACCATTTAACTCAACAGCACTCGACTTAGAGGTGAATGGTTTTGTAAAGCTAGACCTCGATTTAAATGTCAAAGACCTCGAACTTGATCTAAATGGCGAAAATTCAGGAAAAATCCGCATCAATAGCGAGCATCTTGAACTGGAAATCAATGGAATCAATGACCTAGAAATGGTGTTTATGGTCAATCAAAGTTGGATAAACATCAACGGATTGGGTAAGTTAAAGTTTTCGGGAAGTACGCGTTCTACTATTATGGCCATCAACGGAGAAAACAAATTTGATGGCGAAGCCTTCAGCTCCGAAGAACTCTATTTGAAAGTGAGCGGCATACACCAAAAAATTGAAACAACGGTTTACGAAAAACTAGACGTAGAAATCTCAGGCTCAAACAATGTCATTATTCTAGGTGCTCCAAAAGAAGTGCAGCAAAATGTAGCTCCTAGTGCTAAGCTGAAGTTGAAGTAGGGTAGTTGTTGGGTTGGTGATTTGAGGATGAGAAATCTAACTTTTATAGGGATTTAGAGGAGGTCACTGCTATTGATTATAAACAGTTTGATACAAAGAATAAAATAACCTAAACTCTTTATTTCAATGAATAACTCCTGAATTTGAATTATATATACTAATTTTATCACGATTATATATAATTGAAATACCACAAGGATATATACTAGTAACACAACGATGTCAAAAACTAATAATTCAACGAAATTGAAACCGAATCAAAAACTAGCCGATGCGCTTCACTCGTTAAAAGAAATTCAGGACAAGCAAATGATTGCTATACATACTGATACATTTAAAACAGTAAAACATCGTCAACTTCTTCTAAAATATGGTTTTATCAAGGAGGTTTCGAAAGGTTGGTATATTGCCTCTGATCCAATGGAGAAAGAAGGAGAAACAACTTCATGGTATAGCGCATATTGGGATTTTGTCGCTGCTTTTTTAAACCATAAATACGGCAAAGAATGGTGTTTAACCGCAGATCAATCCCTTCTGAAACATGTCCAAAATACTTCGATTCCACAACAATTACTCGTAAAATCTCCAAAAGGCAACAATAACCCTACCCCTCTGCCACATGCAACATCCTTATTTAATTTAAAAACAGATATTCCCCGTGCTGCCTTAATTCGTGTCATAAACGGTATCCGTATGTACGACCTCCCTTCTTCACTTGTATATTGCAGTCCACGCATTTATGTAACGCACCCCTTGGACGTTCGAGCGGCATTATCCATGATTCGAGATGCGTCTGAAGTCTTGCCGGTTTTGCTCGAAAACGGACATTCGACACTTGCTGGTAGATTAGCTGGAGCATTCAGAAATATTGGTCGTGAAATGATCGCGGATCAAATTATTGAAACATTTAAACAAGCTGATTACGATATCCGAGAGGCCGATCCATTTGAATCGAATAGTGAGATTCACATACCGATTAGAGAGCGCTATCCTTCTACAATTCGTATCCGTTTACTCTGGCAAGAAATGCGAAAAACAGTCATTCAACTTTTTCCTCCTGCTCCAGGAATTAGTCCGGATGTTAAATCCTATTTGCAGAAAGTGGATGATCTCTATCTCACGGATGCGTATCATTCTCTTTCCATAGAACGTTACAAAGTTAGTCCCGAACTTATTGCACGGGTGAGCAGTGGAGAATGGAATACTAAATCGAATGAAGAAGACAGAAAACAGCGTGATGCCATGGCTGCACGAGGTTATTACCAGGCATTTAATCAAGTAAAAGAAAGTATTGAAAAAATCCTTCTGGGAGCTAATCCGGGTTTTCAAGCGGAAAGAGATCATGGTAGATGGTTTAGAGAGCTATTCGATCCAAGTGTTGCAGCTGGCTTACTTCAACCAACAGATCTAGCTGGATATAGAAATCATCAAGTATATATTGGTAATTCAAAACATGTTCCGATCAATGTAGATGCGATGAGAGATGCCATGCCAGTTCTTTTCGAATTACTGACGCAGGAAACGGAAGCATCTGTAAGAGCTATTCTGGGTCACTTTATTTTCGTTTACATACATCCTTACATGGATGGGAATGGACGAATGGGAAGGTTTATAATGAATGTAATGTTAGCTTCTGGAGGTTATCCATGGACTATTATCCCAGTAGAATCAAGAACAAGCTATATGAAGGCTCTTGAGCAGGCAAGTGTGGAACAAGACATTACTGAATTCGCTGCATTTATGGCAGAAATTGTCCGAGAATCCATGAATGGAAACGAGGTTGCGAAATTACCAGGGAAATGAGTGGAACCTTTCGATCCGTTTCAAATTAAATGAAGATGTAGTGGAAACATTAACGATCATTGGCAGACAAGATTTTAGGCAATTTTTATAAAATATGGAGCAATTAATTTGGGATTAATCATTGTGCAGGATTACGCTGCGCGTGTTCCCAAGGATTTGTTCAATCCAAGCTAAAACCCAAACTGCTGCGCAGTTCTCGGGTTTTTTCTTTTTACTTGCTTATCAAAACGAGTTTTGAACGCTGTAAAAACAAAAAACCCGGCACTTACGTGCTGGGTTTTTGCTTGTGACCCCGGAGGGATTCTAATAAATCTACCAAATTTTCTAAAAACGTTGATAAATGGATGTTTTAGGTTGTTTATATCATTTAAACAATCAAAAATAATCTAAAAAGTACGTCGTTATAATTAAAAATGTTTACCTTTTGTTTACCTTTTAATTGAATGATATGAACTTCAGGGTTGCCATAGTATTAAGAAAAGACAAGCTAAACAAAATAGGTGCATGTCCAATCAATATCAGATTAACGTTTCGAAGAAAAGTGCAATACTTTGCTACTACTTATGTAGTTCAAGAAAATGAGTGGGATGCTGTAAAATCCAAAGTAGTAAAGTCTAAGGCGTGGAGTCATTTGGAATCCCCTGACAGAATGAATTTCAATATCAATTCCGAATACAATCGTATCTATCGGATGGTTGAGAATGCGCTTGCAGATAATCCGAATTTAAATTTTTCTCAGCTAAAGGCCCAGATAAAAGGAGAAAGGAACCTAACATCTGATTTCTACGAATTAGCGCAGGAGATTATAGATAAATATAGGAGCAACAATAGTTTTGGGACCTATGATAAATGCATGTCCTATGTACGAAAGTTAAAGCAGTTTGCACCTCGTTTAGATATTCATACAATTGATTTGAATTTCATTAATAAGTATGAGGAATATCTTAGAAATGGACCTAAGTATGAGTTGCGCAAGAATTCTATTAAAAATTCCCCAAATACCATTCATTCAAACCTCAAGTTCATTCGTCAAGTAATGAATGAAGCGGTTAATCGAGATTTGATTTCAAACTCTGAGAATCCCTTCTCTAAAAAGGTATTAGTTACAGCCAAAACATCTAGAGCATTCCTGACTCAAAATGAATTGTTAAAACTGATAGGATTAGATCTAAAAGATGAAGATCTACAGATGGC
Source organism: Bacteroidota bacterium (assembly GCA_041168605.1). Lineage (GTDB taxonomy): Bacteria > Bacteroidota > Bacteroidia > Flavobacteriales_D > Crocinitomicaceae > UBA952. The sequence goes on from JBEEKN010000006.1 coordinate 29,981, forward strand.
TAGAGACATGTTTTTATTTGCCTGCTATACCGGTGGAATTCGAGTCTCTGACTTACTCATATTAAAGGTGGGTGACTTTACTGATAGCCATGTGAGTTTTAAAGTTAGAAAAACGAAGGATCAAATGCGCATTTGGTTGACAGATATATCCAAGAGTATATTTGCTAAATACTCCGAGGACAAAAGTGCAGATATGCTATTATTCGATTTTATTTCCAATGATTGTGATTTATCAAGTGAGTATTCAATTGATAGAGCTATTTCAAGTGCTACCACGAAATACAATAAGTATTTAAAAAAGATAGCAGAACAAGTTGAAATCAATAAGGCGCTATCCAGCCATGTTGCTAGACACACATTCGCTACAACAGCACTTACACGAGGTGTGGACATTTATGCAGTGTCAAAAATTCTTGGCCACACATCCGTGAAGCAAACCGAAGTATATTCTAAAATTGTTAACGAGCATTTAGATAATGCTATGGGTAAATTAAATTGACCAAGAAAAGGAGATTAATATTATGCCAGCAAAAATAACAAGAGAACAATTTATCCAAAAGGCAATTGAATTACACGGCGATCTATACGATTACTCTTTAGTTGAGTATGAAGGAAACAGTATTAAAGTTACAATAAGGTGTAAAACACATGGTGTATTTGAAAAAAGTCCGGGTCATCATTTAAGAGGTCAAGGCTGTCGAATTTGTAAAGGATATGTTGCGCTTTCGAAAGAATCATTTGTTGAACGATCTTTGGCAAAACACGGGGATAAATATGACTACAGTCAAGTCTATATTAAATCTAAAAATGAAAAAGTTCAAATTGTATGTCCAAGTCACGGTCTTTTTTACCAATTGCCTTTAAATCATATTGCTGGCCAAGGTTGTCCTCAATGTGGGCAGAATTCGAGGGCAGTAAGCCAAAGGTATTCTAAAGATCAGTTTATTGAGGGTGCAATTATCATCCATGGCAATTACTATGACTATTCTGAATTAAATTATGTAAATAGCCAGTCAAAAGTAAAAATTGGATGCCCTATTCATGGTTTCTTCAACATGAAAGCAAATAGTCATGCAAATGGTCAAGGATGTCCAAAATGTGGAAGAATTTCAGCAAGAGAAAAGATCATACTAGAATATTCTGAATTTTTGAAACGGGCTATTTATGTACATGGGGAAAAATACAAATATGATAAGGATTCTTACATTGATTACACAACTAAGTTGAATATATCTTGTGTCGCGCATGGTGTTTTTCAACAAACGCCTCATTCACATATTTCTATGTCAGCCGGATGCCCAAAATGTGGGATTATTAGTGCGGCAAAAGCCAATGAAAAAGGGTGGGGGGTAGTACTTGATATGTTTAAGTCTATTCATGGCTCAAGGTTCACTTATGATGATAGGACATTTGTCAATGTTACTTCCAAGATGCGAATATATTGCAAGGAACACGGTTGGTTTTTGCAAAAGCCGAATCTTCATTATAATGGATCAGGATGTAAACAATGTGGTTATGTAGAGACGGCAGAAAAGACAAAAATTAATTTTGAATCATTCTTAGAGCGATCAAAGAAAGTGCATGGCGAAAGATATCAATACGATAGCAATGATTGGGTGGATATATTTTCTCCAGTAACAATTATCTGTAAAAAGCATGGTGATTTTTTACAGAATCCAAGAAACCATTACAGAGGTTCGGGTTGTCCAAAATGCAATAGTAGCAGGGGTGAATCTATTATACGTGCTTATTTAATCGAGCGGCGGGTTGATTTTGATGAGCAGAAGGTTTTTGAAGGGCTGATTCATAGAAGTCCTCTGAAGTGTGATTTTTTTATTCCTTCCCTAAATACAGTTATAGAGTATAATGGAATACAGCACTATGAACCAATTGAAGTTTTTGGAGGTGAAAAAGGATTTGAAGACACTAGACTCCGTGATGAAATAAAGTATAGCTTTCTGAAACGTAAAGGAGTCCATTTAATTGTTGTTCGGTATGATATTGATAATATTGAACATCTTCTAGATAGTGAGCTATTGCGACCATCAAAATAAAAATTCTTAGATTTTTCTTGCTAAATCGGGTTTTTTAACTTTCCAAACCTCCTGTTGATATCTTTCTTAGTCGCGTTGAAATGACCTATATCCATTTATCAGTATAGCTTTAATTTTTTGTCTGTTGAAAACCGCGATGAAATGTTAAAATCTTATTTCTCAAGATAAAAATACCCTTCTGATATTTGTAATCGATTCGAATCAAAATATAAAGTAATTGTTTAAGTGTTTTGCACAAATACCTGTTAATTAAGGTTTTGTAAATATCATTTTGACAATTTTTATCAGTGTTATTTTTAAATTATATGTTTATGGATATGCTAATTAAGCATGAAAACCTTCATGAAGTCATGAAGCAAATTGCGGATCTCGCCGAAGTTGTCAAGACCAAGTATGTTGATCCGAAGTCGGTTATTTATACAAGTGACCAGCTAGTAGAAATTTTGGATGTTTCAAAGTCAACTCTTCAGAAATTACGAGTGGAAGGTTACTTGAGCTACAGCCAAATCAAAGGAAAATTTTTTTACCGTCAGTCCGATCTAGATGAAATGCTGGCGAATAATCTCGTTAAAAATTATCGATATGAAAGCAATAAATGATTTATTGGGATACTTACCAATTGGTGAATATAAGACTCATTCAAAAAAAGGCGTCACATATTATGCAACTCGGCCCAATGCGACAGATTTGTGTCGCCTTTCAATACAAGCAATAAATTATGTGATCGAACATCCATTAAAAACTAATACCGTCAAAAGATTATTTGATTGCATTAAGGAGTCGCCTAACTCGATTGATTGGTTAGATCATCTGGATGCAGACTACGCAAGTAAGTTCAAGAAGTACGCTTCCAAGATTGCTAATGGTGAAAACCTCAGTGAAAAGCTGAATGAAGAGGTGTATTGTAGACTTGTGCTTTTTGTCTATCTCAAACTACTAGGCAGCTATGAAAATTCGTTTGATAAGTTGTTTGGCGTCACATACAAACAACACAGGGAATACAACCCATTAACTAATGCGATGAGCGTTCTAAGGGGGAATATTGGGTTAGATATTTATGAATATGACATTCGTGCAGCGGTGCCATCCTTTATTGATCTTTTGTTAAATACCGATCACAGGTACGAAGTATATGACAAAATAGGTAAGCAGAAATTTGCAATGATGCTTAATATGCATGAAGATTGTGAACTACTCAGGTATGACCAGATTATTTCAGAGTTGAGCATCATTTATGGTAATCGCATAATGGAGGTGCTTACTGAGGAAGTTTTTAGTAAAAAAGGATGCTTTGCTGAGATGATGAATGAAATTGAAGAGAAAGCGATCAATGAATTTGTCAAAGAAAACGGGATAACGAATTATATTAGGTGTCATGATGGCATCTATACTCTTCAGAGATGTGATAAACTTCTTTTTGATAAGATTGAGTTTAAAGAAACTAAGTTGTTGCCTTTAGAACAGAATAAACATCAATTCTATACATTACATCCTGATGGAAAGGCGGAGACGTCAGCAACCCTTTATAAAGAATTCTTATGCTCTCAAGGCTTTAAAAGAGTTCGACAAAACGGTGATGATGATATTAAATTGATATATAGTCTGGGAAATGTAACAGAGTTTTTCCCTCATAAAACGGAGTTGGTCAGCTTTGTAAAGAAATTTGTTCTGGAACCTGAAGAGTAAGAAAAGAGAGTTTGGGATCAAATAGCAAGAGATCAAAAAAGTAAATTAAGTGATGCTCTGCAGTTGATGGAATCTGAACCCATTGAGTATCATTCTGACCAAAAGGATAGCATTGTTATGCCATTTAGAAATGAATTAGTCGTAGTAAAAGCAGATGGCTTCCGGAATGCATCTTATTCTAGTATACCAGGTTACTTTTCAAAAACAGCATCAGTTGATCACGAATTTTGCTATACTTCAACAGTTGGTGATTTTGAACAATTTGTCTTTCGATCCTCTACGAATTCTGATGAATTTGATCCTAACAATACTACTTTTCAGGCATTTTGTAGCATGATAGGTTATCTCTTAAGTACATTTAAAGATCCAACTCTATCAAAGTGTATTGTGTTGTCAGATGAAAATGCTACTGAAGAAAATCGAAAGGGTAGGAGGGGTAAATCTTTAATTATTAAGGGCGTTGAGTATGTTCGAAAGACAATGTACAAAGGAGGTAAGGATTTCAATCCGACTTATAACCATTATTTATCCGACCTAGATGAGTCTTACCGTATTTATCAAATTGACGATGTTCCAGCAGGCTTCAATTATCATGACCTATTCACTTTAATCACAGGCGACATTTCAAGTCAGAAAAAGGGTAAAAATGCAGTTACCATACCTTTTAAATTAGCACCTAAATTTATCGTTACTACTAACTATATTTTTAGATACGACGAAGAGGATACGTCAATAAAGGCTCGTTTTCAAGAGTATAAGTTTAGCGACTACTACAATGACTTAAAAACACCGATGACAGAGTTTAACAAAGCTTTCTTTAGTGAAGACTGGAGAGAAAAAGATTGGAACGAATTCTATTCATTCTTGATTCGTTGCTGTCAAGTTTATTTAAAAGACGGTTTGATTGCATTGGGATATGACAAGAGGAGAGATAATGCTATGGTTTACTGCAATGAGTACAATTACGATATCATTAGAAAAGCTATCATGGATTATTCAGATCAAAAACCAACAGTAATATCATGCATGGGGGTTTATGAATATCTGCAACGTCACCCTTGGATGAGGGATGTGCATAGGATGAATGTCAAAAGGTATATTGAGGCTTTTCTCGAAAGTGAATATAATGACCTTGGGAAGTTCGAAAGGAGATCTGATAAAAAGTACTACCGCATTTAAATATGAAGCCCCTGTTGGGGCTTTATTACTATACCAAGATACCGAGATACCGAGATTTTGAACAAGTTGTTAGAACAAAAAAAATAGAAGTGAAGAAAATTATTGGTATGAGTTTAAAATCTCGGTGATTTCGGTTTTCGTTAGGCTCCGTTGAAGCCTATAAATTCAATAGCTATTCAATGACCGAACTTGAATTGCTTCGAAATGGAGCACACTACTTTACCAGCCTGTATAGGATGCATCGTGTTGTGGTATTTCAGCATTAGATGTAGTTAACGCAATAGGAGGCTTTTTGGATAAAATACCCCAATAAGCATTTGTTGTGCTACCTCAGAAAGCCCAAGTACCCGATTTAAGTTAACTTGCATCATACCCACTTACCTGGTTGCCATCGGTAGAGATCAAATATCAAACCAAGACGGCCGGGCGCCAGAAATTCTTAGTTAGTGGCTGAGTGCACTAACCACAAGGATTGGCTGGCTGATTAACGGGATATGGAGCACAAGTAAACCTAATTAGGTCGCCTAGACATTGGGTTACATCAGTTTGAATACATACAAGGCAAAAAAGAGGCATGGCTTCTTAAGCGCTTAATTATTTATGACGGAGATATCAACTCAAGGAAGGAATTATAGTCTTATACGTTAGGTAACTCTATAATCTATTTAATCTGTAACGATTTCCAACATTTCTGCTTCTAGAATAATACTTGATATGGATGTGTCAAGTGCTTTGGCAATTTTTGATAAAATCACAATGCTCATATTCTGATGCCCTTGTAATACACGTCTAATCGTGCGTTCGTCTATGTCTGATGCAATAGAAAACTCTAATTTGCTTTTGTACATTGACACATATCTTTTTTGAATGACAATACCTATATTTTTCAAAAATTCTTGTGGCATAGGCAAATGTCGCCTTGTTTAGTAGTATAAGTTCGGCATATTTGCCGTTTTCATTTTTTAACAATATATTTGACCTAGTATTTATTTACCTTTTTTACTGTTTTATATTATTACTAACACCCTTACAACATGAAAAAAATCCTTTTAATCTGCTTGCTTTGTGCTGGGACAGCGAATGCCCAATGGAAATTTCCAACATTCAATTCGATTGGTGATACAGCTTTCTACCGCGTAGATGTCGATCTAGACATTGCCTTAGCAGGATTCAAAGATATTATGACATACAACTATTTCACATTCGATAAAAAAGATTACACTGAAAAATACAGACTTATGTATTTTAATTACTACGTAGAAGAAAAGGACCCTACGCATGTATACCTATTCTATTTTATTAAGACAAGACGAGGGTATGAATCTTGGTTTGAATATCGAGTAAATCAAGACTGGACAATTGAAAATGATGAACTCATTATGACCTACAAAAAAGAAAATTGAAGATTAACGACAAATAAGCATAGGACAAATCAAATTTGTAAATGATTTCGAAGGACGTAATCAACTTTCATATTTGATAAACTCAAAACAATCCACCTCCCTTTATACTTACTACTATATTATATTTCCCTAATGAAAGAAATACTGATCATACTTACTGTATTCTCAAATTTTGCAAATGCACAGTGGAAGGTAATGCAGAAATATGAAGAATTTGGACAAGGTACATTTTACACATTTGTCCCAAGAGATGTTGATGCTAAACGTATAATTTTGGAAACTCTAAACGACAATCAGTTGTCATACGATGTGACCTTCAATAAAGGATCAAATCTTTTGACCACGCTCTCCATAGTTGATCCATTGAATAGTGAATTTGTATATATAATACACAGTATGCGTTCAGTACGTTATAACAAATCTGGCTACAATATCATTTGTTACCACATGGAAAATCGTTATCGATACTTTTATGATATAACAGAAAATGATGGCCGCATATCTGTGATTTATGACCCTGCCACTTCAATACCGAAAAGATAAACCTAATTAAAAGAATAAGAGTCATTATGAAAACAACCCTTATCACCCTGTTCTTAATTATAGTTTCATTTAAAGGGCACTCTCAATATCACTTTATGGAAGACGACTTGATTTTAATGGGATCAGGTAATTACTTTATTCATCTTGATAAAGAAACAGAAGTGAAGAAATATATTTTAAGTGTGATTAAGAGCAACCGTTTTCCTACCCAAGATCTAGAATTTAACAAAGGAAAACATTTGTATTTTGCAGCTTATTATGTCAATCCCGCAGATAATCGATTTATGTATATCATCAGAGCTGAAAGAGCTCTAGAGGGTTATGATGTATCATTTTTGTATTGTTTAAACACTCTAACCCACCATTTTGAATATATCGAGGGAAAAGACTTGTATAGTTTAATCTACGACCCTAAAATCAATAAAAGCCAAGTAATGACAAGCTTTTCTGGGGTACTAATAAATATCAAATAATTAAAATATGAAAACGAACATATTAATTTCACTTTTCTGTTTAATAGCCCAATTCACACAAGCGCAATCTGGAAGACAGATTAAATTGGAAGATTTGGGAAAAATTTATTACACAGATGTTAAAAATTCACAATCAATAAAACCGTGTGAGGAAAGCTCAGGAAAATCGTTAACCTACTGCGCTGGAGATGGAAGTAAAGTCAATTACATGTTTACAAACTATAAGCTTACAAGCGTAATTTATAACACTGCATATCCGTCGAAATACATGGCAGAGGCTGAACTCAAAAAAGTGATTAATGAACAATCACGTAATACAGGTATTCAACCGTCTTATTCCAATGGATTAACCATATTTAAACAGTCAAATTCAAATATTATCTTAGCGTTTCAAGTTTTTGAATCTGGTGGTATATATTACCTTGCAAATTATTATACGCTAGCAGATTAAGGTTTAAGTAGTTCTGATATTGATCTAGGATTCTTTAATACTTTGGTTACTTTAACGAAAAAAAGAAATTCATAAATCTAAACCTTAATGAAAGCAAGTAAACCCCATTCATTTTTAGTTTTAATGCTTATTTTCTTTTCATGTTATTCGCATGGTCAAGGTGAGCTTTCTCCTCTTGAACCTGAGGTAAAATTTGAAAAGCTAAGGTTACCAAATGGGGAGACTTATATTGGACAAACAGAATTCCATCAACCTAGCGGTATAGGGTCTAAAATAGATGCTAGTGGTAAGGTTAAAACAGGCTATTTCCAAGAGAATAAATACCTGGGTGATTTTATCATGACTCCGCCATGGCATATAGTAGATGTTGAGTTTTACTTGGACACTGATTATGTATTTAATAGCTATTCAGTTGATTTGAATATTCTAACTCCTATTTCGAATGACACTTATCTATACCTGGCGCCGTTTGGCTCTGGTTATTTAAATGATATTCTGTTTTATGGTGGCATCCAAACTCATACTGGTGGTTATAAGAATGCCAACCATAACAATGAAAAGACTGCATTTACAGAAATTGGAAGGGCCATGATTTTCTCCAGATGGAACGAACGAAGTCCAGATGCTATTTTCATGGATTCAAGTGGCGTTTGTGAAAGTAGTGGTTACGAAGGAGATTTTGTCTCCGTTCGCAATGCACTCAATTGGACAAAAGGTAAATACACCTTTAAAATTGAAAAAATGAATCAAAACACAACAATTAATATTGTGAAACATTCCATTGTTCAAATGACCGTTTATGATCATCAAACAAAAAAGACCTACAATTGTGGGGCACTGGCATTTCCTGGAGATCAACTAACACTTAGTTCTTCTCAGTTTTTATTTTTTGAGTTATACGGCAAAAGAATAAACATCAACCAAATGCCTTATGGGAAATTTGAGTGTGACAATTTTCAAATTAATGGGCTACCTGTCGAAATTTCCGCTGCAGGTGCATATTATCCAAAAGAATATCCAAAATATGGTTCAGCAACATACTCAAACGGCAAATTTACCATTGAGATCGGGAAGCCAAGTTATTCAGAGTTGAAAGAGAATGAAGAATTCTATTTTGAGGTATTGAAATTCATTCAAGAATAGTAAAAGTAAATCATGAACAATATTATACTCCCCAATATCAAACCAAGAGATAAGTTTGTATCCAAAAGAAATTTGCTTTATCAAAGAAATAAAAACGGAAAACAAGCTCAAGAATTAAAAATGAATCTAATAATCTTATGCTTCATCTTCTTATTGTTTAATAATCCATTTGCACAAGTCACAGATGTTAATGGTCAAACATATAAAACAGTTGTAATTGGTACTCAAACTTGGATGGCAGAAAACCTAAATGTTGATAGGTTTAAAAACGGAGACCAAATTCCCGAGGCCAAAACAAATGATGAATGGAAAAAAGCATCAGAAAACAAGCAACCTGCTTGGTGTTATTTATTTAATGATCCTTCCAATGGGCAAAAGTTTGGCAAGTTGTATAATTGGTATGCAGTAAACGATCCGCGAGGTTTAGCACCTGAAGGTTATTATATTCCGACTTCTCATGATTGGTTTTTGTTTGAGGAATATTTAGGTGAAGATGTTTCCAAAATAATAAAAAGTAAATATGGATGGAATAGTTATGGTTGTCAAGAATGTGACGGTAAAAGTGACGAGTTAAAAATAAATTGCTCTTCATGTAAGGGAGATCCAAAGAATAGCACAAGACCATTCAGTGGCAATGGTACGAATAGTTCCGGATTTAATGCCCTACCTGGATCATTAAGATGGTCTGACGGGGATTTTTTTTTAAAAACTGGAATGACAGGACAATGGTGGACTTCAACCCCTAAGTTGGATGATATGTCACATCCTGCGATAGTAAATTATATTGCTCCAGGAATACGTGGCGGGTATATAAGTAATGGACATGGACTTTCTGTTCGTTGCATCAAAGGGGCTTCCAAAAGTCAAGCAGTATCTGGTCATCCCGCTCTCTTGTTTTTTGGAATTGACTTAAATAAGGATTTCTATACTCTTACAAATGCAAGTAAGGTGAGTTACGAAGAATTTCAATTTGAAAATCCAAGTGCCCAAAACATACCTTTTTATCCATCAAAGTCACAGAGTTTGTCACAGTTTATAGAACTCGGTTTGCCGAAAGTGTTTGTTTACTTTCCGCGTGGGGAATCTGGAGATTTTCACTATTTGCTTCCGTCTATGTGTATTGCTAGTAAAGTATATTTAAATCAAGAGGACTTTGATAATAATGCATTTCGTGATTATAACTTACTTTTGCCTAAGCTTAAAAGTATCTATGGTGTACCTACCAATAATGTAACAGGAAACCAGGCAATTTCAACTGTTTGGGAGTTATCTAATCAACAGTTGGCATTTTCACTTGACAAATCAGAAAAGAAACTGATGTTATATTGTTTACCTCAAAGATGAGTCGTTTAATTCTTTTTTCAATCTTCATAAGTATTCTAAACAACGGCTATACACAATTCTTCTATTTTCAAAATCCAGAGAATGTAACGCTTGTAAATTACAGCTTAGAAAACTGGCGAAATTTGGATGAAAATGAACTAGTTGAATATATGGAGATAAATGGGTTAATTTATTTAGGGCAGAATGAGAGACTAACCAAGAAGTCTATCAGGTGTAAAAAACCAAATTATCCAATTGATATTATTTTTGAGTTTGTATTTGAGAATGACGCAATCGTTGGTCTAAATAAAACTATTGGGTTTGCAGTGCCCAACATGGTGAATATAACAAATCCAATGGATACTGAAATCTTTTCTGAATTGAAAAATACCTCTATTTTTAAAGACAAACAAACCTTGTCTGTTTTTAATAAATATTATAATACCCAAATGAGAATCAAAGGAGATGTTTTTAACCGCATAGACTCAAGCAATGTTGAAATCAAATTCGAAAATTATAGTAGAGAAGCTGATTACCTCATATATCGCAACGCAAGTTTTACGAATGCAGGTATTTCTTTTGATATAATTCTGAATGAGTACATAGCGCTTCCAACTCAAGATTATATAATAGCTGGAAAGAATCTCCAAGATTTTAATACATTCGATATAGAGGGGATGGTAAACCTATTTATTACAGATGCAAATCTTAATGGATTAAAAATAATTCCAGGATCAATTAATATTGAATTTTCAGATTTAGAAGAGGGCATTTTAGGATTGAGCTATGGAATCAACAATGATAAGGTTGTTGTGATTAAAATTGACCGTGATAATTGGTTTCTATCCAGTCCTGCTCATCGTTGGTATGTGCTATATCATGAATTAGGTCATGATATTTTAAATTTAGAACATGGTTTTGGCGGTAAAATGATGGATCCCGTCAGTGATTTAGGGTATTCATGGGATGAATTTTGGACAGCGCGGCAAGATATGTTTTTTTATTACCTAATACGCTGACTGTTTTCATGCTACAGCAACTTTGGTTGGATATATTGGTTAGATATGGGGGAGTATTATAGTTAATCCTAGATTGCAATTTAAACAAAATAAATTCTATTTCACTACTGCCTTGGGGATTTAAGTATTCGCTGAATAATGTTTCTGAGGTAATACCCCCATTTCAGGACAATTATTGAAAAAGAAAAGTACTTTTATTTAGGGTAGGGGGGTGTGATTTTCAGGATGTTCTCTTCAACTTTTTTCAGTTATGTGTTTACTAACATGTCCGTTGATTGTTTACCTTTTGTTTACCCCGTTAAAAAATAAACGCCCGAAAAACTATGTTAATCAGGCGTTTAAATTCATTACTTGTGACCCCGGAGGGATTCTAACCCCCAACCGCTGGAGCCGAAATCCAGTGCGCTATACAGTTGCGCCACGGAGCCAATTTCACCTAGGTGAGGCTGCAAAAATAGTAGTTTCAAGCGATAATTGGTTAAATTTACCTTGTTCAAATTGAAAACCATGTTCAAATCGATTCTTCTCTTGTTGGTCTTGTCGGCAACAACCCTTGTGATGGGGCAAAACTGGCAAGCTTTTACCGATTCAATTCCGACTTTGTCGTCGGCTAGAGCTTGTGACCTCAATAATGATGGTATCAAGGATATCGTATTAGGTGGTGGTACGGATGGCGTGGCGAGCAACAACGGCATCATGGCTTACAATGGCTTGAATGGCAATTTGCTTTGGAAAAGAGCTGCGCGCAATGAGGTGTTTGGTTCGGCGGTTTTTATGGACATCACCAATGATGGCATCAAGGATGTTTTTATGGTGGGGCGGCAAGCGCAATTGTTGGCCATCAATGGGGCCAATGGCAACCTGCTCTGGGATTACTTTCCTTACAATACCAACCCTGCGGATAGCGGGCTTTACAATTTTTATAATCCGCAATTCATTGCCGACGTTACTGGCGATGGCTTGCAAGATATTTTAGTGGCCAACGGCGGTGACCACGCTGCACCTGTTTGGGACACCACAAGACCTCCTGGGCATTTGATGGTGGTCAATAGTTTGAATGGTCAGCTTGTGGCTAAGGCGGTTGTGCCGGATAGCGCCGAGACCTACTGTTCTGCTTTGGTGGCGGATATCCAGGGGAACGGCACCCAATGGGTTTTGTACGGCACTGGTGGTGAAACACTCGGTGGTAGTTTTTGGGCTTGTCAGCTGACGCATTTGCTCAACAACACGCTTGCGCCCTCTATTCCTTTAATGAGCGATCCGCAATTGGGTTTTGTGGCACCGGCTTCCTTGATCAAAAATGCTTCTGGGCAATATGACATCATCATTCAGTCTTACGGCGGTAAGGTTTCAAAGATTAAAGGAGCGAATTGGAGTACCATGTGGAGCTATGATCTTGCGAATACGGAATCTAGCGCCGAGCCTTTTATTGGCAATTTTACGGGCTCTATTGTTCCTGATGTATTTCTTTCATTGGCGAAAGGATCGAGTTCATCTTATACCGATTATTACCAAGTATTGCTGGATGGCGCAACGGGTCAGGAGGTTTTCAAAGACAGCATTGGCGCTTTGCAATTTGCCTCTGGGAATGCAGTTGACCTCAATAACGACGGCCGCGATGAAGCCATTTTATCGGTGAATTATATGCAAAGTGGTACCTGGAAACACCGTTTAGAGGTATTCAATTTTGTTGCCAATACCATTACGCCCCTGACAAGTTTTGAGACGGGTGTCAATATTGGGTCCACGCCACTTTTTGTCAATCTAGACAACGATGCACTTTTGGATTTAGTTTATGTCGTGAAGAAAGACAGCCTGAATCCGATGGGTTGGAAGGGTGTTTACCTCAATAGGGTAGAGCTGAGCGCTGTTTTTCCGAATGCAGGCTTGGCTTGGGGTTCTTATTTGGGCACTATGCATACTGGTGTTTATTACAATCAAACGATCAACTGTGGTTTGGGCAGTATTTTGTCCAATGTAGCGGTGGTCCAACCTTGGTGTAACGGCAGTGCGTCGGGCATCATCACCCCAAATGCAAACCTAGGCACGGCTCCGTATACGTATTTGTGGTCTAACGGCAGCACAGCCCCACAACTCACCAACGTACCTGCGGGTACCTACACACTGCAAGTGACCGACCAAACGGGTTGCTATGAACTTTATACCACAACAGTTGTCGATCCATTTGTGATCACCTTTGGTGGCGTTGTAGCACCAACGTGCCCCGGAGGCAGCAACGGCCAGGCGGTGGTGAATAGCTCGGGTTGCCCTTGTATGTTCAGTACGTGTCAGTTCCTTTGGGAAAACGGCATCAGTGGCAAAACCAACTTAACGGTAGCTGAAGGTTGGGCTACGGTAACGATTACCCATACCAATGGTTGTGTGGTTGTGGATTCCGTTTTTGTGCCACTTGCTGCACCAATTGTCACTAATGCAACCCTGCAAATGGTGAGTTGCAATGGTGGTTCAGACGGCCTCATTTCCTTAGATGTCAGTACGGCAACAGCCCCGGTGGTTTATGCCTGGAGCAATGGCGCTACAGAGGCCTCGGTGGCGGGTTTGCCAACAGGTTCTTATGAAGTGTTGGTCCACGATGCGCGTCCTTGTTACGATACACTTATCTATGAAATTACGGAGCCTGAGGTGCTGAGCAGTTCTTATGTGGCTCAAAATATTTCTTGTTTTGGTTTAACCGACGCCGAACTGACCGCCAGTGCAAGTGGGGGCAACGGTGGCTATACTTTCTCACTGAATACCAACGCCAACACAACAGGTTTTTTCAATAACCTAACGGCCGGTAGCTATACGCTGACAGTCACCGATACGCTCGGCTGCTCGGCTGCTGCCCAAACCATTCAAATCTCACAGCCCACGCCCCTCAATCTGAGCATGAGTACCACTTTTGCTACCTCTGCTACTGCATTTGACGGTATGGCCGTTGCGACGGTTAGTGGTGGCACAGCGCCTTACCAATACCTTTGGTCTGATCCGAATGCCCAAACGGAAAGCTTAGCCGTCTATCTCACAGAAGGCATGTATACGGTTTGGGTTACTGATGCGAACGGCTGTAGCATTCAAGACAGTATTTTTATGGATATTCTTGGTCTGCAAACCAACACCGCTGCAAACATGATGGCGTATCCGAATCCTACGAACGGCTTTGTGAACTTCAGCGAAACGCTGGCCAAATTAGAAGTCTTCGATATGCAAGGAATATGCATATTGACCGCCGCGAATTGCTCGGGCATAGACCTCAGTGGTTTGGCAGCTGGCCAATACCAATTACTTTGCACTTATAGCCAGGGTACTGAACTCTTGCGTTTGGTGAAGCAATAAGGTACAACTACGCTCGCTCGCGCACAAAAACTGCCGCGTTTCGCGTGGTTTGGATCGTGTAATAATACAAGCACAAGCTCACTAAAAGCAGTACATGCGAGAAGTCATTGCGATCAAACCAAGGGTGGATATTGATTTTCTGACTTTGTATAAAAGCGTTGGGCAACAATATAAGTGCGGCAATCCACAAGAATTTGAAATATGGATGAAAGTTTTTTTGGTAGCTCAAACCCAAGACAACTAATGAAAAAATAAGGCCAATACCACTGATGAGCGTCGGGACAAACAAGCCTTTGCTTTGGTCTATGGTGAGGTCGACAAAATAGAAAACGCAGCATTCAACTAGTATGCCGAGTGCCAATAAAATCTTTGCAGCACCCAAGAATTGCTTGCGTTGTGTATCATTTGGCCACAAACTGAGCATGCCTTTGGTCAGAAAGAACGTGGCCACCATGCCGAAAATCCAGGATGGGTATTTGCCCCAAAGGTGGAGGTAATTATAGAAAAGGTGTCCGATGCCGCCAAACAAGAAACTCCAGCCGAACCACAAGAAAAACAAGCGCCAATTTTGATAAAATGGATGCGTTGGGTTGATTTTTCGAATTTGAGCGGCAAAAAAGAGGGATGTTGTAAAAAGCACAATATCTCCGATCATGGCGTTGGGCTCTAATAGTGCGAGGCCCGCAAAATCAAAGTCGATCTTTGGAAAATCTTGACCAATCATTTGCTGTTTTCTTCAAATTTATGGAGGTTTTTGCGCAAGATGAACTCGACAATAAGCGGCGAGACGCTGTTGAGCATGCGGTTCATTTTGCCCAAAAGGGTTTGGGTATTGCGGAATTTTCTTTGGGCCAATAAGTTCAGGCAGTCGGTCGCTACTTCTTGCATGGTGAGCACCTTTCCTTTTTGACGCGCGGCCAAAACTTGCTTGCTGCCATCCGCTGCTACCACTTCTTTGTTGTGTACAATTTCGGTCATGGCTACTTGGAGGTGCCCGATATGCACTTGGTGGGCGTGTTCTTCTATGCGCAGCGACTCCACAAAGGAGGTGAGGGCCATTTTGGATGCGCTGTATGGCGAAAGCCCGGGAAGCCCGTGTATGGCGGCTAAACTCGAAATAAAGACAACGCTTCCTTTTGTTTGACGCAAGGCTGATAGTGCTGCCTGGGTCGGGAAAATTGTTCCAAAAACATTGCTGCGGAATACTTGCTCCACCACGCTCGGATGCAGGGTGGCTAAATAACCACGGCTCGAAATACCTACATTATTGATCAGGATATCAATTTGACCAAAGGATTGTAGCGCAAAATCAATGAGTGCTTGGGCTTGGTCTGCGTCTGAGACATCTGCTTTGAAATATACCGCTTCTGCACCGCCGTTTTGAAGTGCTGTTTGCTGTTCGAGCAGGCGTTCTTCGTCGCGGCCGTTCAAAACAATTTTAGCGCCCTCTTGTGCAAGTGCGGATGCAATGGCACTGCCAATACCACGGCTCGAACCCGTGACAATAGCAACTTTGTTTAAGAAACGTTTTTGAGCCATTTGCTGTAGTGTATTTCGGGATGATGCTTAAGAGCCGTGAGGCTGTTGGTCCAGGCCATGGCCACGTGCACCAAAAAGGCGATCCAGATATTGCCAGCCATAAGCGTTAGTAAACACAGTAAAAAACCCAGAGGTGCGGCACCAATGGTCTCATCGAGGCCTTTGGGGATGTGCGTGGCTGAGTAGAGCGCCACATTTACGGCAACAGCCAACCAAATGCCATAGGCTTCTACTAAAGGAAACAAGAGCAAGCCGCGAAACAACAATTCGTAACCGAAAAGATAAACTGCCCAACCCAATAAGTTGTAGCGAAATGTTTTGGTATCCCAGTTTTTGGCCCTGATTTGTGGGTAATTGACCAAATTCTTAGGCTTTTTGGCAGAAAATGCAGCCAACGGAATCAGAATGGCCGCAAGCCCAATTGTAAGGACTAAATTAAAGACGAGTGTATCGCTGCGGAAGTTTAGCCCATAATAAGCCAAGTTCCTTGAAGGGTTTAAAAGCAATAAAACCAAAAGGGGCAACAAGCCCATGGTCAAAAAGCCAACCCATTTGGTCATGTAAATAAAGCGCAGCCAAGCGGTGTCGTGGGTGTATTTCTTGAAGTAATAGGCTTTGATGCGCTCGGATTTAGAGACGAACCAAAAACAAACAAATCCGATCAAAGCGAGGTAAATCGGTGCAATTCCACCTGCTAAACTAGGTGCTTGATCGAAGGGCAGCGCTAAATAATGCATGTAAAGTTATTTGGGAAGGTAGCCGTTGGCTTTGTACCAATCGATGCAATCGGCAATGGCCTCTTCTATTGGTGTACTTGGTAAAAGCAATTCAGTACGGGCCTTTTGCGGTGAATAAAATTGTCTGACACTGGCCATTTTAGCCATTGAGTAACTGAGTTTGGGTGTTTTTCTGAAGATGCGGGCAAATATTGAATTGACAGCGCCAAGTAAATTGATGGCAAAACTCGGAAATTGTTTGACGCTAAATGGCTGAGCAAATACGTTTGCCGCAATCCGAAAGATTTCGCCAAAGTAATAGTTCTCATTGCCTACAATATAGCATTGGCCTTCGCGGCCCATTTTCAAGGCATTGACCGTAGCCACCGCTACATCTTTGGAATACACAAAGTTTTTACCACCGCTTGCATAGCCAGGTAGGTTGTTCTTGTAAAGTTCCAAAAACATTCTACCCGAAGTGAGGCCGGAGTCATAGGGGCCCACCATGAACGTAGGGTTGACCACAATAACAGGAAAGTTTTCCTTTTGATGCAAGGCGAGCAAATGACACTGAGCTTGGTATTTGCTATCCATGTAGTCCATTTTGAACTGATCGCCTGTATAAGGTTGGTTTTCGTCGCCAGGCGCTTCCTTGCTACCGTGGTTAAAGGAATTGGCAGTGCCAATTTGCACCATGCGCTGGTACTTGTATTTTTGGGCGCAAGCAGCAATATTTTTAACGCCCTGTAGATTGACGGCAAACAAACTCTCGAGGCGGCGCGGCCAAATAGTGGTGAGCGCAGCAATATTGATGACGAACTGGCAGCTGGCCATTTCGCGGTCTAGAAATGTGGTATCGAGGATGTTCCCTTCTACAATTTCGATGGCTAAGCCATCCAAAACAGCTGTGCTGCTACCCGGAAGAATTTGGGCCTTGACGTGGTACCCCTGTGCGATGGCTTCTCTAGTGACACTTGCACCGAGCATGCCGTTGGCACCAGTAATAAAAACACTATTGGTCATTAATCAACTAAAATGAGCCACAAAGATACTAAAAATTCCAGCTAAGCCCTGCAAAAAGGGCTTTTGAGTTGCTGCGAAAGGGTGTGGCGTGCACGAGATTTTGTTGGCGAACACTGCTGCGCAACTGTGGTTCTACAAAGATGGAAAAGTGCCTGTTTGCCTTGTAACTCAAACGCAGTTGGCTTTGGGCAAAGGTCTGAAGCAGCCCGTTTTGCGAATGCAGATAAATTGTGCTGGGTAAATAACCCGGAACAACTAAGGTCTGACTAGTTTTTGTAGCGAAGGAAAATGCCAAACCTGCGTGTAGCTGCGCTTCAAATTGACCAAATTGCTGATGATAACTTAGTGTGAGTGGAAGTACAACCCTTTGTTGGTTCACGACACTTGAATAATCGGCTTTCACTTTTGATATCTCCGGGCCAACGGGTATATTCGGCCCATAAGGCCAAGGCCCTTCGTGGAGTTCTTCGTCGCTCACTTGCCGGAATCCGTAGAGATAAGGGAATAAATAATGTTCCTCATCGTCGTAACTAAAAACATCAGTGTGATAGAAGTGTTCCTCGAGCGTAGTTTGAAGCAATTGCACACCGGCCTGTACATGCCAATTTTGATAGATGCGCGCCTGTAATGCTAACAAAGGGCTTTGTTGCTGACGGTAACCTGCGTGCTGCATGCCCTGCGGACCTAAATGGTAATCGAAATCAGGAAGCTTGCTCCAGGTATTGCCAGTGGCTAAACTGAGCTCGAAACGACCCGCAAGCGGTAATACTTGAGGGCGGTTTTGAAGCGCCAGCTTTGGGAGCATGATTTTACCCGCAGTTAAAAACGCTAATTTTTCTGTTGGATTTACTATATGATTTGGAAGAAAAGCTTGCTCGAGATGGATGGCAGTGTCGCGCGCAATTTGGTCAACGGTATTTGCAATTGGGTATACCATATTTGCAATTGGGAATACAATTGGATTTGCAAAAGTACCTTGAAGCGCTTGCTCATTAGATTCCTTTTCCAGCTTGTCTAATGTGCTTTGAGTGGTGTTTTGTGTCTGAGCGGTTTTTTGTGTCTGAGTGGATTTTGCAATCTGAGCAGTTTGATTGTTTTGTTGATCGAGGTAGAGATAGCTAGAAACTGCACCAAAAACCATAGCGCCAATAGCAGTGAATGCATACTTGAACGCGCTTCGGGCATACCACGGTTGAACGCGTCCAAGCGCATCGTTGAGCCGGTTCCACATGAGTGGCTCTGGCTCGGCATGACCTTTGAGCTGGTCGCGGAGGTATTTTTCGAAGTCGTCTAGTTTGTTCATTTAGCCGATCATTTTTTCTTGTGCTTGCAAGTGTTTTTGCAGTGCTTTTTTGGCTTCAAAAAGCTGTGATTTTGAGGTGCCTTCTGTGATAGATAAAAGCTCAGCGATCTCTTTGTGTGCAAAACCTTCCATTACATATAAGTTGAAGACCAAGCGTGCGCGCTGGGGAAGTTTTTGAACGAGTTCCATGATGTCGGCGGCAGCGAGTTGTGCCTCAATACCATGTGCGCTTGTTTCGAGTTGAACAGCACCATCAATCTCGATGTGTTGTCTGAATTTGGCTTGCGCGCGAAGGTTGTCTATGGCGGTGTAAACAAAAACGCGTTTGACCCAACCTGGCAGGTGAGAAGGTTGTTTGACCTTATGTAAATTTTGATACACTTTGACAAAAGCGTCCTGAAAGATGTCTTGTGCACTGCTCGTATCTGTAGCGTAACGCAAGCAAATCTTGAACATAGCCGGTGCAAAAAGCGCATAGAGTGCTTTTTGAGCTCTGGCATCTTTGCGGATGCAGTCTTGGATGAGTTTGCTATATAACTGCGTATCGTTGTCCATGCCGTTTAGAGACGAAAGTGTACGTCCAAAGGTTGGGGCAACTTACTATTAAATAAAGTAAATAGCGCCTACCGATGCGATAGAGGTGAGGGCCAATACGAGGATTTGTTCGATAGACAACTTGATGCGCACGGTAACACTAGGTTTTTTGAGTGCCAGTAGGAGCAAGCGCAAGTAAACAAATGCACCAATAACAGATGCAATGAGCGCGAGCATAGCGGTATAAGGTACGTGCGGAACTGCCGACCACAAGAGGGAGAACTTTCCGAAGAAACCTGCCAATGGTGGAATACCAGACAACGAGAACAACGCAAGTACCAGCGTAATGCCAATGAGTGGGTTTTTCCAGGCAATGCCTTCCCAGTTAGCCAAAGCATCGGAGTCGTCATTGATGACCGAATTGACCGCGACGAGCGCAATTGTAGCGAGTGCATAAGCGGCAACAAACAAGAATAAATTGCTGTTGTGGATATCTGCAAGCGCAAAGAGCATGAGGCCTGCATTGGCAATCGAAGAGTAGGCAATGAGTCTGCGGAAGCTCGTTTGTTTCCAGGCCGTGATGTAGCCATAGAACATGGATACCACAATAAGGAGGCTCACGAGGTCGATCCAGAAGAAATAGGAATCTCTAAATACCTGACCAAACACATTCACCAACGCATAGACACCTGCAATTTTGACAACTGTAGCCATGTACATCAGTACGGCATTAGATGCACCGTCGTAAACATCTGGGCCCCAAAAATGGAAAGGAACAGCGCCAATTTTAAAGGTAAAACCAGCCAATAAAAACAAGCTGCCAATCATGGCCATTGGGCTTTGCCAAATACCGATGGCGAGGTTGGATTGAATTTCGACGAGCTGAAAACTACCGGTTGCACCATATAATAGCGCAATCCCAAAGAGGATGATCGCAGAGGCAAACGAACCCGTAAAGAAGTATTTGACGGCTGCTTCTGCAGAAGCACTGCTTCCTTTATCGATGCCAACCAACACGTAAATTGGAATAGAAAGGATTTCTAAACCGATGAAGAACAACATGAGGTCATTGGGTTGAGCCATCAAAATAGCACCGCACAAAGAGAAGAGAATGAGGCCAAGGTAATCACCGGTATGTTCGTCGTCACTTTTGTAACGCTTGAAACCAGCTAGAATAGCCAAAAGGGTTACGGCACACAACAAAACAATGACCAAGCCCTGAGTGGGCACGTAAGCAGCATATGAAGAGAAAGGCGATGTATAACTCCCTCTGTAGTAAGCAGCTAAACCTGCTCCGATTATACCAAAGCTTGCAATCAGTATGGAGGCAACTGGTTTTTTGCTCATGCCGGCAAAAAGACCGATGAGGCCTGCGATGAAAAGAATGATGATACTATCCATGGTATGAATTAATGAGTAGGTTGAGTAAGACTATGTGCAACAAAATCAGTGAGGCATTGTGGAGCAAGACCTAAATAGATGGCTGCTATACTTAAAATGGCAAAAACCGTCATTTCAGACCAATGTAAATCTTGAAATGAGCTGAATTTTGAAGGGCCAAACATGGGGGCTTGATACGCGCGCAGCATATAAACAGCACCCAATACAAGTGTTGTACTGGCAATGAATCCGGTAAGGGCATGCGCACTAAAAAGTGCTTTGATCAAGAAGAACTCACCAAGGAAACCAGCCGTGAAAGGCACCGACAACGATACAAAAGTCAGGACTGCAAACCAAAAACCGAAGCGCGGTGCTACTTTGGCAATCCCACCGAGTTCGGAGAGTTCACGTGTGCCGAGGCGCTGCTCTATGATGCCAGCTGCTAAAAACAAACCAATAGATACAATACTGTGATTGACAATTTGCACTACCGCAATTTGATTGGTGTCGTAGTCGTTGAGCATGAGCGCTGCTGCAATGAGGCCTAAGTGGCTCAATGAAGCATAAGCAAACAACGTTTTGATATCCGACTGGCGAATGGCAATCACGGCGCCATAAACAACCCCAATAAGGCCGAGTGTAATGATTGGCCAACGCCAGAAATCAGTAGCTACACCGTCAAAAATAGGGAGCACCCATTTCAAGAGACCAAACAAAGCCATTTTGAGCATGATCGCCGATAAGAGCATGGTGCCTGCAACTGGTGCTTTGGTGTAGGTTTCGGCCTGCCAAGTGTGGAAAGGAAACAAAGGAATCTTCACGGCAAATGCAAAGAGGAAACCACCCATAAGCCAAATGCTCGTGTTGCCTAATGCGTTGATATCCGCTACAAGCAAGGCTTCGTAAGTTTGTTGATTGGTGGCGTGCATCAGGCCAATGACGGCCAAGAGCATGGCCAATGAGCCCAACAAGGTGTATAAAAAGAATTGAAGGAGCGCACGTGGTTTGTCAAAAGTGCCGAACCAATATAAAATCAAGAAGATTGGCAACAAGGTAAGTTCCCAGAAAATATAGAATCCGAGAATGGTATTGGTGGTAAAGACACCCAAAAGACCAAATTGCATGAGTAAAGCCAATGCAGCAAATTTGTTGTCATTGACGAGCTTACCCGTGAAGTTGCTCAAGAATACCAAGAAAAAGACGGCATTGGTGAGCAAAATCATGGTGAAACCAAGGCTATCGATAGAGAAGCGCACAAAACGCAGACCGAAATCGATCAGTATTTGCTCTTCGGGTTGAAAATAACAAACCGCTACAATACTCCAGGCAAGCGTAACACCAGTGGCAAGGAGACCAAATAGACGTGTGAATGCACTTGGAACGAACCAAGCCAGCAAACTAAAAACAAGAGGTAAAAGAATTAGTGCCAAACCGAAAGTTTTAAAATGTAATACGCAACAAAAATAATCAGACCAAATACCATCCAAAAGAGATAGCTACTCAAGAAACCTGTTTGCCATTTGCGGGTCAGGTTGGCTGTATTGAGAATGCCGTCGGCAAGTGCATACACACCGTTGCGCAAGAGTTGGATGTCGAGTACTTTACCCGCAAATTCAGAGATGGCGAGTAGGGGCTTCACAAAAAGCGCGTTGTAGATTTCGTCTACGTAAAGTTTTTGTGCAGAGAGTTGTTCCCAACCAGAAAGCGCGTCGTCTGTTTTGGCGGTAGCGCCTTTCTTGGCATAATTGAGATAAGCCCAAATAAATACACCGATGGCAATGGCACTTGCAAAGAGCATCAGGCCCATAGAGGTGTTGAAATCGAGATGTGCATTGTGTACAGCAGCTAGGCCGAAAGTGCCGTGACTGAGGTAGTGGTCGAACCAATGAGCGGTGCTCTTGATAAACAAACCAGGTAAATTAAGTAAGCCACCAAATACGGAAAGTAAGGCCAATACGATGAGAGGAAGGGTCATGGAAAAGCCGCTTTCGTGCACTTTACTTTGTAAGGTAGCACCACCTCTAAACTGACCTTGGAAAGTCAGAAAATAAAGACGGAACATGTAAATAGCGGTCATGGAAACAGCAAGAACCAATACACCATAAACAACTGGGTTGTGGTGGAGGGCTTGTGCCATGATTTCGTCTTTGGAGAAAAAACCGGATAAGAAAGGAATTCCGGCAATCGCCATGGTGCCAATGAGGAAGGTAAAATGTGTGATGGGCATGAGTTTGGCAAGTCCACCCATTTTGCGGATGTCTTGTTCTTCGTGCATACCGTGAATTACCGAACCAGAACCTAAGAACAATAGCGCTTTGAAAAAGGCGTGTGTGGTGACGTGGAACAGCGCAACGGTGTAAGCACCAAAACCGAGTGCAACAAACATGAGGCCCAATTGAGAAACAGTGGAGTAGGCCAGTACTTTTTTGATGTCGTTTTGACGCAAGGCCATGAACGCAGCAACAAGAGTTGTGGCCAAACCGACATAAAGGATGATGTCTTTAGTTGCCGGAGCTAGCTCAAACAAGAAATTCGAACGAACCGTAAGGTAAATACCTGCCGTTACCATGGTGGCTGCGTGGATGAGCGCAGATACGGGAGTAGGCCCGGCCATGGCGTCTGGAAGCCAAGTAAACAAAGGAATTTGCGCACTTTTACCCGTAGCGGCAATAAACAAACTCAAGGTAATGAAGAACATGGCACCACCTTGTAAAGCTGGGTTGGCTTCAAGTGCTTTGCCAATTTGTTGGAATTCTAGCGTGTTGAACTGACCAAGGAGCATGAAAAGCGCAAGCAACAAACCGACGTCTCCGATGCGGTTCATGATAAACGCTTTTCGTCCGGCCAAACTGTTAGCCAAGCCTTTTTCGGCATCGTTGTAGTGAAAACTGATGAGCAAGTAAGAGCACATCCCAACGCCTTCCCAACCAAAGAAAAGTACAAAGTAGTTAGAGCCCAGTACCAAAAGGAGCATCGAGAAGATAAACAAATTCAGGTAAGTAAAGAACTTGTGGTAGCCTTCATCGTGGCTCATGTACCCCATCGAAAAGAGGTGGATGAGTGAACCGATACCCGTAATGATGAGGGTCATCCAAATCGATAATGCGTCAATTTGAAAAGAAGCATTGATGCGCAGTTGGTCGAAGTCGATGATATTGAACAACTTGACGATTTGCGTGCCATGAAGGCCTGAGAAGAGTGTTGTTGCCAATAGAAAAGCGGTGAAAACCACGGCTGTGGCCAAACCACCCACAATTGTTTTGGGCAGTTTTTTACCAAAAAGCCCGTTGATTGCAAAACCGATTAAAGGCAGCGCAATGATGAGAAGAAGCGTCAGGTCTTTAGCCATTGTTAGTTTTTAAGTTTGTTGTACATATCGATATCGATGGACTTGAGGTTGCGGTAAGCCATGATAATGATCGAAAGGCCTACGGTTGCTTCTGCCGCCGCTACAACCATGGTGAAGAACACAAAGATTTGTGCATCGCCGTTGTTGTAGTAGGTAGAAAAGGTCACCAACATGAGGTTCACAGCATTGAGCATGAGTTCAATACACATGAGTAACACAATCATGTTTTTGCGCGTCATGGCTCCGATGGCGCCTATTGTAAAGAGCGCAAAGGAGACAAATAAATAAAAATCGAGGGAGGTCCCGATGCTAGAAGCTGCTTGCATATTATTCGATGATTTGGTTTTCGCGCTTGGCTAGTAAAATGGCACCAACCATGGCTGCGATAAAAAGAATAGAAGTGAGCTCGAAAGCGACAATGTACTTAGAAAACAAAAGGTTACCTAGTTCTTTGACCAAGCCGATTTGGCTGTGGTTGTCGCGGTAAGACTGCCCAAGGATGAGCGTGTCTTTGAGTGCCGTAATGAGTACCAAAAAGAGCGAGCCACCTGCAATAAATGCAGCCAGTTGAGAGCCTCTGGTGGCCATGGGTTCCACTTCTTTATTGAGATTCAATAGCATCAGTACAAATAAGAACAAGACCATAATGGCACCTGCATAGACAATCATGTTCACGACCGCTAAAAATTGGGCGTTCATCATGATGTACATAGCAGTGATCAAAAAGAAAGTAACGACTAAGTAAATGACGCTGCGAACAGGGTGCTTGCTGAGCACAACCATTAGCGCTGATGCTAAGGTAAGGCTACCTAAAATGATGGAGATGATTTGTAAACTCATAGTTGTGTACGTTTACCGGTGTGTTGTCTTTTGGTGATGTCGATGCGCTGATCAATCGCTTCAACGAGTTTGTCTTTGCCGTAGGTGAAGTTGTCGCGCTCAAAATAGGTGGGAACCAAGCGGTCTGTTAAGAATACAGCTTCTTTGGGGCAGGCTTCTTCGCACAAACCACAGAAAATACAGCGCAGCATATTGATTTCGTAAGTGGCGGCATATTTTTCTTCGCGGTAGAGGTGCTCTTCTCCGCGCTCGCGCTCGGCTGAAGTCATGGTAATGGCCTCTGCAGGGCAAGCCACAGCACACAAACCACAAGCCGTGCAGTTTTCTCTGCCTTGTTCGTCTCTTTTCAAGACATGCTGACCGCGGTAAACGGGTGCGAATTCACGCGTTTCTTCAGGGTATTTGATGGTTTTGCGCTTGCGAAACATGTGGCGCATGGTGGTGATCATGCCGCTGATGATGGCCGGAAGATAAATCTTCTCCCAAAGCGTCATGGGCTTGTCTGAAACGACTTTTTTGCGATTGGTTAAGCTTTCCATGTTATTTTCTTAATTAGAACCAGCCATTTTTGTAGGCGATGACCAAACCAGTTACCAATAAATTGATGAGTGATAGTGGCAGTAATGATTTCCAGCCCAAGTGCATGAGTTGGTCAAAACGAAAACGCGGGATGGTCCAGCGGATCCACATGATCACGAAAATGAATAAGAAGATTTTGGTGGCAAAGGCAGCAATGCCGAGAATAGCGAGTGTATTGCCACTAAAGTGACTCATGCCAGGGAAATTGTAGCCGCCAAAAAAGAGGATGGCCATAATTGCCGAAGACACAAACATAGAGGTGTACTCCGCAAAGAGATACAAACCGAGTTTCATGGAGCTGTATTCGGTGTGGTAACCGCCCACCAACTCAGATTCACACTCCGGCAAGTCAAACGGCGCACGGTTGAGCTCTGCCAAGGCACAAATAAAGAAGATCAAGAATGCAACGGGCTGATAGACAATATTCCATACATCGCTTTGTCCTTCTACAATTGTGGTGAGGCTAAGTGAGCCAGATAACAATACAATGGTGATGGCCGAAACGCCCATTGCCAATTCGTAAGAAATCATTTGAGAGCTCGCACGGATGGCACCGTAAAGCGAGTATTTGTTGTTAGAGGCCCAACCACCGATCATGATGCCGTAGACACCAATGGAGATGACGCCAAACACGTACAAGATACCGATGTTGATGTCGGCAACTTGCAACACGATGTCGCGTCCAAAAAGATGCAATTTAGGCCCCCATGGAATCACAGCACTGGTAATGAGCGCGGTGAACATCGCAATACCAGGTCCGATGATAAAGAGCCATTTGTCGGCCTTAGCCGGAATGAAATCTTCTTTTAAGAACATTTTTACGCCGTCGGCGATAGGTTGAAGGATACCAAATGGCCCTGCGCGGTCTGGCCCGACGCGGTCTTGGATCCAGGCGGCAAGTTTTCTTTCAAAGTAGGTCATGTAGGCTGCTGCACCCAGTGAGACCAGGAAGAGCAAAATGACGAGTATCGATTTTTCGATGAGCATCGCGGTATCCATTAGCGAAGGAGTTTGGGGTTGTTGTCGTTTTTGGTAGCGTATTTACCTTGAGAAATGACAGAATGACGGTCAATTTTGCGTGGGCCAATGAGGGTCCAGTTGCTTGGGTCTTTTTTGTCAAAGCGGCAATCGTTGCAGATCCAGGCAGTTTTGTCTTCGATGGTTTCGACTTCGCCGTATTTGTCTTTGCGGGCAGTGACACGGAAGATTTCGTTTCCGAACATCCAGACAACCGCTTTTCCGGAACATTTGGTGCAAGCGCATTCTGCTTCATAAGGTTTCAAGAACCAAACGCGCGACTTGAAACGGAAGGTTTTGTCGGTGAGGGCACCCACTGGGCAAACGTCTATCATGTTGCCAGAGAAATCGTTGTCGATGGCGTTTTCGATGTACGTAGAGATTTCGGCGTGTTCGCCACGGTGCATAACGCCATGAACGCGCGAATCTGTGAGCTGATTGGCCACAGCCACACAGCGGTAGCACAAAATGCAACGGTTCATGTGCAACTTGATTTTGTTGCCGATGTCAATTGGGCTAAACGTGCGGCGCTCTTCGCGGTAACGCGTTTTGGCAGATCCGTGCTCGTAACCGAGGTCTTGTAAATGGCATTCGCCAGCTTGGTCACAGATAGGGCAGTCGAGCGGATGGTTGACCAATAAAAACTCAACTACACCACCGCGGTTTGTATGCACGCGCTCAGAGGTTTTGTTTTTGACAATCATGCCATCCATCACTGGCGTAGAGCAAGACGCCACAAGTTTTGGCATCGGACGCGGATCAGCAGTAGAGCCAGCAGCAACCTCAACCAAGCAGGTGCGGCATTTGCCACCTGTGCCCGGAAGTTTACTGTAGTAGCACATGGCAGGAGGCACGAGGTCTCCGCCAGCTTGTCGTGCAGCGTTCAGGATAGTGGTACCCGGTGCTACTTCAATTTCGACGTCGTCAATAGTTACTTTTATCATAGGACTAAGCTTCAAGCGGTGCTTGGATTAAACCATAATTTCTTGTTTGTGCCTCTTGTGGAGACTTCACATGCCATTCAAATTCATCTCTGAAATGGCGAATAGCGGCGGCAACAGGCCAAGCGGCTGCGTCACCTAGTGGGCAAATGGTATTGCCTTCAATTTTTTTGTTGATTTCTTCGAGCAAGCTGATGTCTTCTAAAGTACCCGTGCCGTGTTCGAGGCGGTAAAGGACTTTTTCCATCCAGCCCGTTCCTTCTCTACAAGGCGAGCACTGTCCGCAAGACTCATGGGCGTAAAAACGCGCAAAGTTCCAGGTATTGCGCACAATACATTGGTCTTCGTCAAAAACAATAAAACCGCCAGAACCGAGCATAGAACCACTTGCAAAACCACCGTCGGCTAAGCTTTCGTAGGTCATGAGGCGATCTGTACCTGCAGCTGTTTTGGTCACGAGGTAGTGCGGTAAAATCGGAACGGAAGAGCCACCCGGAATACACGCTTTGAGTTTTTTGCCATTGGCAATTCCGCGGCAGTAGTTGTCTCCGTAAATGAATTCTTCGACAGATAAGCCGAGTTCGATTTCGTAAACACCTGGGCGTACCAAATTTCCGCTTGCCGAAATGAGTTTAGTGCCGGTTGAACGCTCAATACCGATTTTGGCATAAGCTTCTCCACCTTCATTGACGATTGGCACAACCGCCGCAATAGATTCCACGTTGTTGACCACCGTCGGGTTGCCCCACAAGCCTTTGACAGCAGGGAAAGGTGGTTTCATGCGTGGATTGCCGCGCTTGCCTTCAAGTGATTCGAGCAAAGCGGTTTCTTCGCCGCAAATGTAAGCGCCTCCACCTGGCGTAACCACGAGGTCGAGGTCGTAGCCAGATCCGAGGATATTTTTACCGAGCATGCCATTGGCATAGGCTTCGGCGATGGCTTTTTCGAGGATGCGCAAAACATACATGAACTCGCCGCGAATGTAGATGTAAGAACGACGTGCGCCCAACGCATAGCTCGAGGTAATCATGCCCTCGATGAGCAAATGCGGGAGTTTTTCCATGAGGTAGCGGTCTTTGAAAGTTCCGGGCTCAGATTCGTCGGCGTTGCAAACTAAATGGCGCTCAACACCTTCGGGTTTGGCCAAAAAAGACCATTTCATACCGGTTGGGAAACCAGCGCCGCCACGGCCACGCAAACCTGATTTTTTCACCTCTTCGACAACGTCGTCGGGGCTCATGGTTTTGAGTGCCTTTTCTACCGATGCATAACCGCCGTGTTTGCGGTAAGTCTCAAAGGAAGTAATTCCTGGGACGTCTGCGTGTTCTATGAGTAGTTTTCTTGACATGGCTTAAGAATTTGAGGCTTCGCGCATGGCGTCTAGCATTTCGTTCACTTTTTCTTTGTTGAGGCGCTCGTAAAATTGGTATTTACACATGAGCATAGGGCCGTAACCGCAAGCACCAAGACATTCCACTGTTTTGAGTGTGAACATGCCATCTTTGGTGGTTTCGCCAACTTTGATATCGAGTTTTTCTTCGATGTACGTAATGAGGTCGTCAGAACCTACTAATTGGCAAGGTCCGGTGCGGCATACTTCAAGTACGTTTTTGCCTACAGGGTCCAAGTGAAACATGGTGTAGAAAGTAGCTACTTCATATACCTCAATTGGTTGGATGTCTAGGATTTGCGCCACGCGGTTCATGGCTCCAACACTGACCCAACCCAATTCGTCTTGTACTAAATGCAGCACGCTCAGAATGGCACTCTTTTGTTTGCCTTCAGGAAAAAGACCAATGACGCGATTCATTTCGGCCATTGTGTTGGCACTGAATTCAATCGGTGCTTCGTTGACTGCTTGTGGGTGATCTGCTTTCATATTAGGCG
Source organism: Bacteroidota bacterium (assembly GCA_041168605.1). GTDB lineage: Bacteria > Bacteroidota > Bacteroidia > Flavobacteriales_D > Crocinitomicaceae > UBA952. The sequence goes on from JBEEKN010000006.1 coordinate 59,699, forward strand.
TCTAGTTCTCCGGCGATGACGTTGATGCTGCTGAGCGTCAGAACGGCGTCTGAAATCGGCAAGCCTTTGATCATTTCTGGATATGCTTGGTAATAAATAAAACAAGGTCTTCTGAATTGAAGGCGATATGGCGTGCGGCCACCGTCGGAAATGAGGTAGTAGCCGAGTTCTCCGTTGCCACCTTCTACGGCGTGGTACACTTCACCGACAGGCAGTTCGGTTTCACCCATGACAATTTTGAAATGGTAAATGAGCGCTTCCATGTTGTTGTAAACATCTGCTTTTGCCGGAAGATAGAAGTCGGGAAGGTCTGCTTTGTAGTCGCCTTCTGGTAGGTTGTTGTAGGCTTGCGTAATGATGCGCAAACTTTGGCGGATTTCTTCTTGACGCACCATAAAGCGGTCGTAGGTATCGCCGTTGACACCAACCGGGATGATGAAATCGAAATCTTCGTAAGAAGAATATGGATTCATAGCGCGCACGTCGTAGTCTACGCCTGCTGCACGCAAGTTGGGTCCGGAGAAAGAATAAGAAAGTGCACGCTCTGCAGAAATGGGTCCAGCGCCTTTGGTGCGGTCCATGAAGATGCGGTTACGCGCGAGCATGCTGTCAAATTCTTCAAAAGCCTTCGGAAAGGTTTTGAGAAAAGACTTGAGCTTTTGAT
>JBEEKN010000007.1:0-60350 GCA_041168605.1 Bacteroidota bacterium
CACGACAAACGCTACGCGATTGACGCCAGCAAGCTCGAAACAGCACTTGGATGGAAACCTTCCCTAACCTTTGAAGAAGGTTTGGAGCGCACCGTGGATTGGTATTTGGCCAATCCCGATTGGGTAGAGAAAGTGACGAATGGAGCGTATAAAGATTATTATACTCAAATGTACCAAGACAGATAAAACATCCATTTTTTTTTGCTTTTACCTATATTTGAAAATAATTTAATTTATGCTATTCAACTCTTTTGAATTTCTTGTCTTTCTGCCAGTTGTATTTTGTCTGTATTGGTTTTTATTTCAAAAGAAATTAGTGTTCCAAAATGCATTGATTCTATCCGCTAGCTACTTTTTCTATGGTTGGTGGAGTTGGCAATTTATGGGGCTATTAATGCTCAGCACTATTCTTGACTACATTTACGGCTTTTGGGTTGCTTCGCCAAATAGAAGGAAGGCAAAGCTATTTTTATGGTTGAGCGTGATTAATAATCTTGGAATACTCGCTATTTTTAAATATTATAACTTCTTTGCAGCTCAATTCCAGCAAGGCTTCAACACCCTTGGCTTGCACTTTGATGTCTATTTTTTGAACATTGCTCTACCAGTAGGTATTTCTTTCTACACATTTCATGGTATGTCATACGTATTTGATATTTATCGAGCGCAACAAAAGCCTGTAAAGAATTTCATTGACTACGCTGTTTTTGTGAGCTTTTTTCCCCTCTTAGTAGCTGGACCTATTGAACGGGCCAATCACTTGCTACCTCAAGTTCAAAAGCCACGTAAGTTTGAATATGCACAATCTGTTGAAGGCTTAAGACTCATTCTTTGGGGATTATTCAAGAAAGTTGTGATAGCTGATAATAGCGCCTACTTTGCTAACCAAATTTTAAATAATTTAGAATTTTATGAAGGCTCTACACTTTTGTTGGGCGCCTTATTTTTTACGCTTCAAATTTATGGTGATTTCTCAGGTTATTCAGACATTGCATTAGGTACAGCCCGCTTATTTGGATTTACTTTACTTGATAATTTTAAATTCCCCTATCTTTCTAGGAGTATCGGTGAATTTTGGAAACGCTGGCACATCTCACTATCTTCTTGGTTTCGCGACTATCTTTATTTTCCACTAGGAGGTTCCAAAAATGGCTTAGCCCGAACCATTAGAAATACTTTTATCATTTTTATTGTAAGTGGTTTTTGGCATGGAGCAAGTTGGAACTTTATCTTATGGGGTGGTTTTCATGCGATTGCATTTATTCCTGGCCTGCTCATATCGAAAAGAAGTCAGACGGAAGTAATTGCCCAAAATAGCCTGCTACCGTCGCTAAAAGAGTTATTTCAGTGGGGTAACACTATGTTGCTTGTAATGCTCAGTTGGGTGCTATTCAGATTAACATCGATTCATGACATCTATTACTTTTTTACTCATTTGTTTACATTCGAGAATAAATACATTACATCTTTAGATAATGCTGACAAGCTATCACTACTGCATCTAACTTTTAGCACGTTTGTTCTATTTTCCTTAGAATGGTTCTCTAGAAAAAGTAATTTAAGTACGCATTTTTTCAATTTAATTAAAAATAAGCGTATCAGGTATGGATTGTACATACTATTATTTTTCATGATCATATACCTCATGGGTGATCCTGTACAGTTTATTTATTTTGCATTTTAGCTATGTACAAACTATTTAAAAATCTGGCTATCCTCAGCTCAATTTTAATATTCTTGAGCTTAGGTTTATTATTTGCATATCGTTGGCTAAACACAAATCAAATTAATGGTGTCGTTGCAAAAACCCTCATACTAGGTGACTCTCAAACTCAAAATGGATTAGACCCAGCTTACATGAAGCCTGGAACCATCAACTATTCTAACTCAGCAGAACCTTTTTACATTGTAAGACAAAAGTTGCTGGCTTTGAGTAGTCGGCAAAAGCCGATAATGGTCATCTTACCATTGTCCAAACTGAACTTAAGTCATGAGATTGAGAAACGATGGATTAACAACGACACCGTATTTTCAGAAAAATCAAGTTCCTATTTTGGAGCGATAGAACTCCCCCGGCCAAAAATGGTTCGTACGGACCTTAAAACACAATTACAGAGGCTGCATAAATTAATTTACCGTTCTATCTATGCACTTGAAAGAAAGTTATTTCTACGCCAAGAAAATATACTAGGTGGGTATTATTCAAACAACGGTAAATTCGATGAGACCAAAAAATGCGTGACAGGACCGCAAATCTTTAAACCTAGTAAACTTCAAATCATAGAACTTTATGCAATTCAGAAATATTGCGTCAAGGTTGGCATCAAATTAATTTTAGTCAGTATGCCAAAATACTGCAGAACTAAACTTGAACTCGAAGATGTCTTCAAGTGTCATCCTTCAACCAAATTTATTGATTGTCATGATTGGTATATAGGTAGAGCTGACTATTTTGCAGACTTTAACCATTTAAACGTCAAAGGATCTAGACTATTTTCAAGACGCTTAGATGCTATTATTTCAAAAAATGAGCTTCCTTAATTCACTTTTCAAACCCAAAAAACGCGAACAACACTACGACCTCAGTGCACTAGGCGTGGACATGCACTCGCACCTTATCCCGGGCATAGACGACGGCGCGCCAACCATGGATCACACCATTGCTATGCTCAATAAATTTGCGCAGATGGGTTATCGAAAGGTGGTGACAACCCCTCATATTTTGGGCGAGGTGCATCCGAATACGCCTGAAATTATACTAAATGGGTTGGCTGATGTTCGAAAAGAGCTGGCGGGGCTAAACATTCCGATTGAAATTGAGGCAGCCGCTGAGTATTATTGCGATGAGAGCCTGATTCCGAAGATCAAGAACAAAGAATTATTGAGTTTTGGGCCCAATTTGGTTTTGATGGAATACAGCATGCTGAGCCCCAGTCAATATGAAGCTCAGGCGCTTTTTGAATTGCAGGTGGCGGGCTATACGCCGGTGGTGGCGCATTTTGAGCGCTATCCGTATTACCACGGTAATTTTGAGAAGGTGCAGCAATTGCGCGAGCGCGGTATCCTCATTCAGGTCAATCTGCTCTCCCTCACTGGGCGCTATGGGCCTGGGGTGAAAAAAATGGCCGAAGAACTCATTGAAAAAGGCTTGGTAGATTTTCTGGGTACCGACTGCCATCGCATCGAGCACCTGCTCATTATAGAGCAAATCTTAGACAAGCCCATTTTTACGGCGGTTGAGAAACTGAAGCTTCTGAACCCGAGCTTATAATTCGTATTTTTGGCGCGAGATGCTCTTCAATTCCTTCGAATTCTTCCTCTTTTTACCTGTAGTTTTTGTGCTGTACTGGTTTGTTTTGAACAAATCTTTGAAGTGGCAGAACGCGTTGGTGCTTGGGGCTAGCTATTTTTTTTATGGCTGGTGGAGCTACAAATTCATGGTCTTGCTTATGCTCAGTACTGCCCTAGACTACGCTTACGGTTTTTGGGTGGCGTCGCCGAATCGAAAAAAGGCCAAGCTCTTTTTGTGGTTGAGTGTCCTCAACAACCTCGGTATTTTGGCGGTTTTCAAGTATTACAACTTCTTTGCGCTTCAATTTCAGGAAGGATTGGGATTAATCGGTTTACACACAAACCCTGTTCTGCTTCAAGTTGCGTTGCCAATAGGGATTTCTTTCTATACCTTCCACGGGATGTCTTATGTGTTTGATATTTACCGCGGGCAACAAAAACCAGTGCGCAATTTTGTAGACTACGCCGTTTTTGTGAGTTTCTTTCCGCTTTTGGTGGCGGGGCCAATTGAAAGAGCGAATCACCTCTTGCCGCAGGTTCAAAAAGCCCGTATTTTCAAATATCAACAGGCACTTGAGGGTTGTAGATTGATCTTATGGGGTTTATTCAAAAAAGTGGTGATTGCCGATGCCATTGCGGAGGTGATTGACCCGATTTTTGCGTCTTACGAGGCCTACAACAGCCCAACGCTCATTTTGGCAGCCATTGGCTTTGCTTTTCAGATCTACGGCGATTTCTCGGGCTATTCTGACATTGCGCTCGGCACCGCCAAACTCTTCGGTTTTGAGCTACTCAGTAATTTTCGTTTTCCGTACTTCTCTCGCGACCTCGCTGAGTTTTGGCGCCGCTGGCACATCTCGCTGTCTTCTTGGTTCAGAGATTACTTATACATCCCGCTGGGCGGATCAAAAGTTGGCCTCGCAAAAGCGGTGCGCAATACCTTCATCATCTTTTTAGTCAGTGGTTTTTGGCACGGCGCCAGCTGGAATTTTATTGTGTGGGGCGGCATCCATGCCTGCGGGTTCTTGCCGCTGTTGCTCACCAAGCGCAACCGACAAAACACCGACACAGTAGCCCAAAACCGAAAGTTCCCAACCGGCAAGGAATGGCGCCAAATGCTCCTCACCTTCGCCTTCGTGACCTTCGCCTGGATATTTTTTCGCGCAGACACCCTTCCCGACGCACTCGGGTACATCAAAGCGGCCCTCAGTAATTGGTCTGCCCTCGGCAACATCACCGGCAAAAGCATTCTTGTACTTGGCACCCTGCTGATCGTTATCGATTGGTATTTGCGCCACAACGAACGCCAACTGCGTGTACCCAAACAAAGCGCCATGAGGCTTAGCATCTATTTTGTCATGGCCATCGCCATTTTATTGCGCCTCGGCGGCCAACAATCGTTCATCTATTTTCAGTTCTGATGCGCAGGTTTATCCAAAGATTGTTCAAAGTTGGGCTGCTTTTCGCACTGGGCCTCCTCATTTGCCTGTCTGTCATTGCGCTCTCTACACACTTCACCCTCCAACTCGAAAAAAAGAGCTTCGGCCACATGACCCACTGGGGCAGCAGCTTTGCCCGCATCGCCGAATTCGAAAAATGGGCCAAACAAAAACCCGCAAGCTCTACCTCAGCAAACGCCTCCTCCCCTGCCCGCGGCCTCATCATCGGGAGCTCCACTGCCTACCGCAACCTCAACCCCCATATTTTTTCTACCCAAACCGGCATCGACTGGTTCAACTACGGCAGCAGCGGCCAAAGCCCTCAGGTGAGCCTATTCATGCTCAAACACGCGTTTTCCCAAACCAAAATCGATTACGTCTTGCTTGATATCTACAGCGGCGTTGCCCAACTCGAAGGCCTGGAGTCTGCACATGACCTCATCTATAACTCCAACCTAGACGGCTGGCTCAAAACCCAACTGGTCTGCAAGTATCCGAACGGTAAACTCTTGCTGCGCTACCTCTATTTCTACACCAAACAAATCATTCCCTCCAAAAAATACATCATCCACGACCCCCAAAACGGCACCTACCTCCAAAAAGGCTTCGTGTGCTCCAACCAACCCGCCCTCAAAAACTTCAAAAAAGCCAAAAGCAAACAGCGCGTACCTTTCATCAAAGAACTACCCGCCATCGCCGCGCTCTGCCGCCAACACGGCGCCCGCCTCATTCTAAATATTGCCCCAAGCCTCGAAGGCCTCCAAATCTTAGATCCAGCCTACCGCGCGTACCGCTGCATCGAAAACCGCGAAGTCAAAAACCCAACATGGTTCTACGACAGTCACCACATGACTTGTGAAGGTGCGAATTTGTATTCTGAGGGAGTGGTGAGGAAGATGCTTGAGTGTCTTGGGAAGTAGAATAAAATCATCTCGCATCCGAAAAAATACGTAACTTTATTGTTGTACAATCAGCTACTTTTGAATCAAACTTGTAACCATGAACAGACTTTCTCCTAAACTGAATGCTCGTCAAAAGCAAAATATGGCAGAAACTACTTTGAATGCAAGTTCTCTGTCAGCATTTGAAAAAGAAATCATCAACAAGAGCCTCCTCGATATCAAAGAAGGAAGAGTTCACTCACATGCTGCCGTCATGAAACAAGCAGCAGAATGGTTGAGAGAGAAGTAATTTGGTCCGACACAGCAATTTTTCAATTTAAATTTATTCTGGCCTATTGGAAGGATAGGAATATGAGTAATGCCTTTCCTGAAAAAATCCTGGGACAAGTTTCTAAGCAAATTACCCTGATTACTAAATTCCCCTACTTAGCACCTTCCGAATTAGAGACAGATTTCCGTCGTAGTATTTTAGGAGATTATTCTCTGTTATATGATGTTGCGCCACAACAAATTTATATTGTATACTTCTGGGATGATCGCCAAGATCCAATAAAGTATAGAGAAGCAATTTTAAATCTAAGCAATTAGTTTCAAACTGTTTTTTACGTAATTTCAATGGGTTGTTAAGTTGTAATTTTATCAAAAAGAATAATGAAGAACAAATCGGCAAAGGTTATTGCAGCAATTGACATGCTCCTCGCAAAAAGTCATCAAGATATTCAAGAAGGAAAAACACTTGACCATACTGCTGTGATGCAACAAGCAGCACAATGGATAAAAGAAAAAAAATGAAACTCCACCTCCTCCGTCACGCCAAAACCAACCAAATATCCCCAACCGGCAAAGATTTTGACCGCGAACTACTCCCGCGCGGCTACGAGCAAATAGCAGAACTCAAAAGATACCTACAAAATCACCCCATTGCACCCAAACACATTTTGTGCTCTACTGCGCTGCGCACACGCCAGACGCTAGCAGCATTAATAGCACTATGGCCAGCGGCGGCCGTTCAATATATAGACGAACTCTACTTGGCTTCCAAACACGAAATACTCGATGTCATTTGTGCACTAAACAGCCCCGATGACGTTTTGGTGGTTGGCCACAACGAAGGCCTGAGTGAACTCACTATTTACCTCAACGACCAAGCTGTTTGGCATAAAACCTGCGGTTTGGCGAGCTTGGCATTTCCTTTCGAAAGCAGCGCGTTGATGTCGAAAGAGACGGGTGTAATTGTGGGAAGTTTTCGAGTGGGTTAAGGAATCTAACCCGCCAAAATGGCAGCTTAAACCCACTGGCATAAATCTTGACTGATGGGCCGCATGAAAACGGTACTCTACCCTCATCGGCAACTGCGGCAAGCGGCGCTTCCGGCGCTATTAGTGGTGGTCATTATGTGGTTGAGTTATTGGGCCGATTTTCTTTTTCCGACCGATTTTCAGCGCTACGGCCTGCAGGCGCTCGATGCTCAGGGTTTGAGAGGAATTGTCCTGATGCCTTGGATACACGCACACAGCGATGTCAAGCATATTCTCAATAATAGCCTACCGACATTTCTTTTATTGACTTTGCTTTTCGATGCGTATAAAGTCATTGCCTGGCGGGTATTTTTAGCGTCTTGGTTGTTTACGGGCGTGTTGTTGTGGCTGATTGGCGGCAGCAATGGAGCTATTCATATTGGGATGAGCGGTGTCATTTATGCGCTCACCGGGTTTTTATTCACCTCTGGAGTTTTGCGCAAGTATTTGCCATTGCAGGCGCTCTCGTTGTTTATTGTGTTTTTGTATGGCTCCATGATTTGGGGCGTTTTCCCGACCCAACCGCGCGTGTCTTGGCAAGGGCATTTGTCTGGGCTAATTGTCGGTGTTGTTTTGGCGTTTATTTATCGCAAACGAGGACCGCAGCGCCCCAAATATCAGTACGAAATCGAGAAAGAACTCGGCATTGAACCACCTGACTTTGAAGGCGATTTACGCCGTGCTATCGAAGCTGAAGAAGCCCTTGCACGTGCAGCACAAGCAGCAGCATTGGAAGCAGAGGCGCTTGAAAACGCGCAAAAAGCCGAACAAGCACCCCCAATTGTTATTTACGATTACAAAAAGAACGACTAATTTTAAGGCGTGGAAGAAATCAGAAATAAAGTCAAGGAAAGCGGTTTGGTTCAGCTAGACCTCGCAACTTATAAACCAAAGCAACCTTTGGTAGGTATTGACCTCTCCGCGCAGCTATGGCAAGGGCTCGTACTCAAAGAAAAAGATTTTCGCGAGTGGATCAAAACCCACAACTGGGCGCAGTATACCGGCCATGCAGTCTATATTTATTGCAGCACCGACGCCATTATTCCGACTTGGGCGTTTATGTTGGTGACGTCTGCGCTTCAAAGGGAGCACATTTACAGCCAAGTTGGCACCGAATTAGAACTAGCCAAGGCGCTGATCCAAGAAGAAATTTGCTCGATAAACGTAGAAGAACTCGTCGATCAGCGGGTAATCATCAAAGGATGCGCTGATATTTTAGATCCTGCTTTTGCGATGTCTTATCTAGTGCGTTTGCTACAACCTCATGTCAAAAGCATCATGTACGGTGAGCCGTGCAGTACGGTGCCAATATATAAGAAATGATCAAATCATGGCTACACGCGGCGCGCCTCAGAACGCTACCGCTTTCAATTTCAGGAATTATTGTGGGTACTGGGCTTGCGGCGCTTTTGGGTGCTTTTGATGGGCTCATCTTTAGTTTGGCGCTCCTGACTACAATTGGTTTTCAGGTGCTTTCGAACTTTGCCAACGACCTCGGCGATAGCCAAAAAGGGACAGACAACGCACAGCGCGTGGGGCCAGCTCGGGCCATTCAGAGTGGTCAGTTGAGTGCAGCGCAAATGAAGATCGGTATGTGGGTTGTGGGTTCGCTTTCCTTGCTGAGCGCCCTATTATTGATCAAAGTGAGCATCCCGAATTTATCGACTTCTGCCTTTTATACGTACGTAATGCTCGCTGGTCTTTGTATTGCGGCGGCCATCACTTATACCGTTGGTAAAAACGCTTACGGGTATCGGGGTTTGGGTGACATCATGGTGTTTATCTTCTTTGGTTTGGTGAGTGTCATTGGTGTTTTTGGGCTGTATGGCGAAAATTTTGAATGGTTGGTTTTGTTTCCGGCCATTAGTATCGGGGCGTGGAGTACGGCGGTACTGAATCTCAATAACTTGCGGGATGTGCAGAATGATGCGCAGATGCAAAAACGCACGATGGTCGTTAAGCTGGGTTTTGACAAGGGGAAAATATACCATGTTTTCTTGGTGGCAACAGGCTTGGCTACATGGATCTTTACAATTTATTTGTTGGCCGTCAGCGCCTATAACTACTATTTATTTTTGGCCCTTTTGCCTTCTTTTGGCTTGGTGTTACACCTCAAAAAAGTACTCGAAACACGCGTGCCTGCAGCGCTCGATCCGGAACTAAAAAAAGTCGCGTTATTGACTTTCTTTTCGGCCTTGCTTTTTGCAATTTTACTTAACTTTGCTCCGCATTAAATCAACACACATGAACATCCTTGTATGTATTTCCAAAGCGCCAGATACCACTTCTAAAATTGCTTTTACCAACGGTAACACGCAGTTCGACGAAAATGGCGTTCAATATATTGTCAACCCCTACGACGAATGGTACGCCTTGGTGCGCGCCCTCGAGCTCAAAGAAGCACAAGGCGGAAACGTGACCATCATTACCGTGGGCACTACCGCCGATGACGCAGTGATCCGCAAAGCTTTGGCAATTGGTGCCGACGACGCAGTTCGTATAGACGCTCCGGCTTCCGACGCCTATTTTGTGGCCATGCAAATTGCGGAGTACGCAAAAGGCAAGGGTTTTGACCTCATCTTAACGGGTAAAGAAACCATCGACTACAACGGCTCACAAGTAGCCGGTATGTTGGCCGAAGCACTTGAGCTTCCTTATATTGCAATCGCGACCAAACTCGACGTTGCGGGCAGCACCATCAGCTGCGAGCGCGAAATTGTAGGCGGGATGCAAGAAGTAGAAGTACAGGCTCCTGCTGTTATTAGCTGTGCAAAAGGAATGGCTGAGCAGCGCATTCCCAACATGCGTGGCATCATGGCAGCGCGCACCAAACCACTCAATGTGATTGCACCGGCAGCCCTCGACGCCCTCACTACCTACAGCACTTACAGCATGCCAGCTGCCAAGTCATCTGTTCAACTCATCGATCCAAACAACCTCGACGAACTCGTTGCACTTTTGCACAACGAAGCTAAAGTCATCTAAGCGCTATACCCATGAACCTCGTATACATCAATTCAGCAAATGGTTTGTCCAAAGCAGCTTTGGAGACCGTCACTTATGCTAAAAAATTAGGCGCAGACGTCGCCGTTGTCACGAACGCAAACGCAGCAGCCGAGCAATTGGCTACACTGGGTGCTTATGGTGCCAGTGTTGTATTGCAAGATGCCAACATCGACGGTCAAGATCCTAGTCAACTTGTGAAACTCGTTGCGGCTGCCGCTGCCAAAGTTGGCGCCAGCAACATCATCTTTTCTCACGACCTCATCGGAAAAGCAGTTGCGCCACGCTTATCTGTGCGCCTGAAAGCTGGCCTCGTTGCAGGTGCTGTTGCCCTTCCTGAAGCCGATGGCAGCACTAAAGTCAATGTGTTTTCGGGGAAAGCATTTGGCTATGTCAAGGTGAATACCGCAGTGCGCATTATTTCTTTGTTGCCCAATAGCATTCAGCCAGAGCAAACTGGTGGCAACTGCAGCACAGAGGCCTTTGACAGCCAAGCAGGCAGCAGTGCTATTAGCGTCAAAGCGACCAAAAAACCTGAAGGAGCTATTCCGTTGCCAGAAGCCGAACTCGTGGTTTCTGCCGGCCGTGGGCTCAAAGGCCCTGAGAACTGGGGCATGGTCGAAGACCTTGCCGCGGCCCTTGGCGCAGCCACCGCTTGTTCGCGGCCAGTGGCCGACATCGGATGGCGTCCGCACCACGAGCACGTAGGGCAAACTGGGGTGGCCATCCGCCCTAATCTATACATCGCAGCTGGTATTTCTGGTGCCATTCAGCACCTCGCGGGTGTCAATGGATCAAAAGTCATTGTCGTGATCAACACAGACGCCGAAGCGCCATTCTTCAAGGCTGCAGACTACGGAATCGTAGGCGATGCTTTTGAAGTCTTGCCACGCTTTACCGAAGCCGTCAAACGCTTCCGTGCGGCTCAACACTAACGCGCAACCTTCATTTTACTTTTACGTATAAGCCACCCGAATGCAAAAAATCATCCTAGACATCGCGGGTATCGCCTACAGCCAAACACAATCCGGCTCTTACGTTTTAACGCTCGAGGAGCGCGACGGCTTGCGCAAACTCCCTATTGTGATCGGTGGCTTTGAAGCCCAAGCAATTGCCGTAGAGCTCGAAAACATGGTGCCCTCACGGCCCCTCACCCACGACCTCTTCCGCGCATTTTGCCAAGCTTTCAATGTAGATATCATTGAAATCCTCATCTACAAATTCAAAGACGGCGTCTTTTTTGCCAAACTTATTTGCGAGCAAGATGGCGTCCCAACTGAGCTAGACTCCCGCACCTCAGATGCCATTGCCATTGGCGTGCGCTTCAAGGCGCCTATCTATACACTCGACAGCATCCTCGACGAAGTCAGCGGTATTTCGCCCAGCTCACTATCAGAAAACTATGATTTTGACGACGAAAATGATATCTTTGGCCAAGACGAGAAAGCACCTAATGAGTGGGATATCTACGCAACTGAAGAGCTAGAGCACCAATTGTCAGAGGCACTCGACAACGAAGATTACGAACTAGCCTCTAAAATCCGCGATGAACTTAACCGACGCCATCAAAACTAGACTTACCCTCCTTAGTTTTTTTCAATTTTTTGTTTGGGGAGCCTGGCTCACCACCATCGGCACCTACTGCACAGAAGGAAAGGGCTGGAGTTTTCCGCAATTTGGGGCCGTCTTCTCTACGCTTGCGCTCTCGTCTATTCTAATGCCGTCTATTATCGGTATCATTGCCGATAAATGGCTGCGCGCCGAGCGCTTGTATGGTATTTTACACCTCACTTACGGGGTGTTTATGCTCCTCATTCCACAAATTGACTATTTGCAAGAGGCTTTTCCCGCAATGCGCAATTTTGCCGATTACGAACTACTTTACTGGCTTATTTTTGGCGGCATGCTCGCCTATATGCCCTCTATTTCGCTTTCCAATTCGGTTTCTTACCGCATCCTCAAAATGAACAACTTGGAGGTTCAAAAAGACTTTCCCAAAATTCGCGTCTGGGGCACCATCGGTTTTATTGCCGCCATGTGGCTCACCAACCTCAGCGGCAGCAAAGCTTCGGCGAATCAATTTTATATTGCGGGAGTTGGTGCCATCTTACTCGGACTTTATGCTTTCTCCCTACCTGCTTGTCATCCACAAGGAAAAACGAATGACAAAAAATCCTTAGCGCAGCAGTTTGGCCTAGACGCCTTTAAGCTTTTTGCGCAATACCGCATGGCTTTGTTTTTCATCTTTTCTATTTTACTTGGCGCCGCCCTTCAACTTTCTAACATGTACGGCGATGCTTATTTGAGCAGTTTTCCGAAAGGCACGCTCGTCGAAAAGTACTCGACCATTATTTACTCCATTTCTCAGGTTTCAGAAACCATTTTTATCCTGACCATTCCTTTCTTTTTGAAGCGTTTTGGCATCAAAAACGTCATGCTTTTTGCCCTGCTTGCTTGGGTGCTGCGCTACGGTTTCTTTGCCTACGGCAGTACCGACTTTGGGGTGTTCCTGATTGTCCTGAGTTGTATTGTGTACGGAATGGCGTTTGATTTCTTCTTGATTTCGGGCTCTATGTTTGTAGAAGCCAACACCGACAGCAGCATTCGCTCGAGTGCACAAGGCCTGTTTATCATGATGACCAACGGCATTGGCGCTTATATCGGCACAGTGGCCAGCAGTGCGCTCATTGGCGCATACTATATTCTCCCCAACGGCCAAACCGACTGGCAAGGTGCGTGGTTGTTGTTTGCGGGTTATTCTTTGGTGGTGGCCATCTTATTTGTGCTTTTGTTCAAAGAAAAGCGTCAGGCAGCGTAGATTTTGAGGGGTTTTATTTCGTTCAATTGATTTTTAAGGACTTTTTGCTCCTGCTCTAAATCAAAATCATCTTGTAAACTCAGCCAAAATTTAGCTGAGGTACCAAAAAAACGCGCTAGGCGAATGGCTGTGTCAGCTGTGATTCTTCTTCGGCCTTTTAAGATTTCAGAAATACGAGTTTGAGGAATATACACTTCCTTTGCCAAGCGGTATGCACTTACTCCAAGTGGAACCATGAATTCTTCGAGTAAAATTTCGCCCGGATGAATGTTAGGTAGTTGTTCCATTATGCTGTGTTTTAATGATAATCAATGATTTGAGCCTCAAAAGCGGACCTTTGATGCCATTTAAAAATGATTCTCCATTGGCCATTGATTCGAATAGAATAGTAAGCTTTTCGATCACCTTTCAATTTTTCTAAGTGATTAGAGGGCGGAATTCTTAAATCCCAAATATCAAATGCAGCATTGAGCATTCTCAATTTACGCCGCGCAATTACTTGAATTTCTTGCGGTAATTTTCTTGATACCTCTCCATTCCAAATCTTTAGGGTTTCTTTGTCTCCAAAAGTTTGAATCATGCTAATGCTTTGCGTTAGTAACGTCAAAGATAGGTAAATATTGCGTAGGTGACAAAATTACTCCCTTACAAATTTATACCCAACTCCTCTAATCGAATGGAAATGACGCGGGTTTTTGGGGTCGCGCTCAAATAACTTGCGGAAATTCAGAATATAATTGTCTATGGTTCTTGAGGTTGGGATTTGTTCTGAGCCCCAGAGGCGGTCTAAAATTTCGTTTCTGGAGATCACTTTTCCTTCTTTTTCGACAAAAAGTTCGAGCAGTTGCACCTCTCTTTTGCTAAAAGTATGGAGCAATATGCCAGCTGCGTCACGGAGTTCGAAAGAATTGAAATCGACTTGTTTGTCTCCGATGAGGTTTTGAGTTAAGGGCTCTATCTGAACAGACCCATTGATCAAAATTTGAATTTTGAGCAACAATTCTTCTAAATCGAAAGGCTTCACGAGGTAGTCATTGGCGCCGAGTTTGAGCCCGGCTACCCGGTCTGCGGTGGTGCCTTTTGCCGACAAAAACAAAACAGGAACGGCCGAATACTTGCGGATTTCTTTACACAAATCAAAACCCGAAACATGCGGAAGCATCACGTCTAGAATGACCAAATCGAAATGAATGGGCCCCGAAAAAAGCTGCTGGGCTTGCGCGCCGTCTGCATAGGCGTCAACGGCGTATCCTTCCAATTCAAGATTCAAGGAAATGGTCTCGCGCAGGCTTTGCTCGTCTTCCACTAAACAGATTCGAAACATGTGGTTTTTTTGATAGAAAAGTGTATTTTTGGTTGAAATTACTATAAACTCTTCAAACTATGAACAAAATTCTACGCTTTGGGCTCCTCATTTTGGGCCTTCAAGTTGGGGTTTGGGCACAACAATCGCTTGCTCATACCAGCAAATTGGAGCTCTCCAAAGAAGTGCCTACCCTTGCCTTACAAACACCTGATCTCGGTGCACTCGCCGCAGAAGACATCCTGCGCGACAAACAAGGCGTGCTTTACCGCATCGGTGTTGCGCTTCCTGCACACCTCACCACTCAAAATTCCGGTCTCTGGACCACAAACGCCGACGGCAGCCGCACTTGGCAAATGGTCGTTAGCGCGCCGGGCGCCGAAGCCTTGAGCTACCTTTTCGAAAAGTTTGTTTTGCATGGAGGCAGTACCTTGCGCATTCAAAACCTTAGCGGTCAAGACGTACACCCTGTAATGACTAGCGCAGATGTAGAAGCGCATCAAATGCAAAATGCAGCACTTTGTGGCGGCTCAAAGCACGTGCTCACCCTCACCGAGCCTGCTTACACCACCCCATCCGAGATTTACATCGACCGCGTCATGTACAACTACCGTTCTACGGGTTATGAAGCGACGGAAAAAATCAATGAGTCAGACCCATGTGAAGTGAATATCAATTGCTCACCAGTTGGTGATGCTTGGCAAGATGAGAAGCGCGGCGTTGCACGCATTTATGTAGTGGAAGGCAACCAAGCTGGTTGGTGCTCGGGTTCTTTGATCAACAACACTGCCCAAGATTGCAAACCTTACTTCCTCACCGCCCTACATTGTGGTGTGAGCGCTACAGCGGCGAACATGAACCAATGGAAATTCTATTTCCGTTATGAAGCAGCAGCTTGCACCAACCCAACCACCGTTGGTTCACTAGCTAGTTATTTTGTAACGGGTTGCTTGCGCATTGCCGATGCGGCTGATGGTGGAGGTAACTCCGGTTCTGACTTCTTATTAGTGAAGCTTGGTAACGCCAACAACGAAAGCACCGTGATCACCAATTTGAAATCTGCAAACCTCAATGCCTACTGGAACGGTTGGAATGCCAGCACAAGCCCTACTACAGGTGGCGTGAGTATCCACCACCCAGCTGGTGACATCAAAAAAATCTCTACTTTCTCCGGTAATACCGTTTCAACACAGTGGGGCACCGCAACGGGCTCGCACTGGCGCGTCACCTGGACGGCCAATGCAAACGGCCACGGCGTAACTGAGGGTGGATCATCTGGCTCTCCCCTCTTTGACAACACCGGTAATATCATCGGCACACTCACAGGTGGTGGCTCTTTTTGTACCGCACTTTCTGCGCCAGACCAATACGGTAAAATGGCTTTTCACTGGACCAACAACGGTACCCCGGCAATCGAACAACTCAAGCCTTGGCTAGATCCTGCTAACTTGAACGTTTTGGTATTCGGCGGCTCTGCCGATCCATGTACCCCAACCACACCAGTTGCGCCAGTTGCTAATTTTGTAGCGAGTGCGACAAATGTGTCGCCGGGCACAACCGTGAGCTTTACTGATTTATCTACAGGTATTCCAACTTCATGGGCCTGGTCTGTAAGCCCAGCAACAGGTTGGAGCTATGCAGGTGGCAGCAGTGCCAGTGCACAAAACCCCCAAATCACCTTCAATAATGTGGGGCAATATACCGTAAGCCTTACTGCAACAAATGCGCAAGGTTCAGACGTAGAGACCAAAAACAACTATATTGTGGTGGCGCAAGTAACGGGCCCATGTACAGCCAGCGCAGTTTGCGACGAATACATCAACACCGTAAGCTTCAATACCATCAACAACACATCTGCTTGCGGTAACAACGGCTACACCGACTTTACAGGTACAAGTACTTCTTTGGCGCAGGGCAATACTTACCCACTCACTATTACGCCAGCTATCATCAACAACACGCAAGCTTCGGCTTACACCAACGACGAAATCGCCGCTTGGATCGACTTCAACAACGATTTTGATTTCAATGACGCGGGCGAACAAGTTGCCTATGTAATGGTCGCTACCGGATGGGTCAATACCTTTAATGTTTCTATTCCTTTGACATCCAGCACAGGTTCTGTGCGCATGCGCGTGCGCATTTCGTATCAGCCAGATGGCGCCATTACCCCATGTGGGCCGGCGAGCTACGGAGAAACCGAAGACTACAGCATCAATATCACTTCTGGTGCAGGCATCAACGACAACCCTCTTGAAGGTGTTCAGATCTATCCTAACCCGGCAAATGATGTCTTGTTTGTCGATTTGAAAGACCTTGAAGAGGTGAGCAGCATCGCTATTTTAGACATGAACGGCAAGCAGATTCAAAGCCTTCAAAAAATCGAAAATGGTTTAAATACCTTCCAAATTGCCGAGCTCAAAGCAGGGATGTACCAAGTGCGCATGACGCAAAATGGCTACCAATATACCCAGCGCATCATCAAGCTCTAAGCAACTAGACTTCGTCTTGAAAATACAAAGCGGCCCGCTCTAAGTGGGTCGCTTTTTTTTCGGGCAACATGCGGTTCCAATTGGCTACCATCTGAACCGTGCGGATGTTTTTGCGCAAGCGCTCTTGGTGCTTGTCTACAAAATGCCAAAAGAGGGCGTCAAAAAGTGCCGCAGCAGCTGCATCCGTTTTGAATCCTTGCTTTTTGAGGTAATTCGAGCCCGAGAAATAAGGCTTGGTGGTCATGAGGCCGCCGTCGGCATATTGGCTCATGCCGTAGACGTTTGGCACCATCACCCAGTCGTAAGCATCGATAAAGTACGTCATGAAAAAACGATACACCTCGTCTGGATGCGTCTCAGCCAAAAAGAAAAAATTACCCAACAACATGAGACGCTCGATATGATGCGCATAGGCGTGTTGCTGTAGTTTCTGGCTCACATTTGCAAATAAAGACAAGTCCGAAAGCTGCTTCCAGTCTAAAGAGCGGTGGTGTTGCATGGCATTTTTAGTGCGCTGAACAACGCCTACCTTTTCATATACAGCTCTGATAAACTCGCGCCAGCCAATGACCTGCCTGATGAATCCTTCTGCGCTTTCTATCTCCACTTTACCCTCGTGAAAAGCTGCCTGCACCCGCGCGACTACTTCACCTGGAAGCAAAAGGCCAATATTGAGCGCCGCTGATAAATTGGAATGAAAAACAAAAGTGGAGTTGGTACTAAATGCATCTTGATATGGGCCAAAAAGTGCGAGGTTGGTCTCGATAAAGAAATCGAGCG
Source organism: Bacteroidota bacterium (assembly GCA_041168605.1). Lineage (GTDB taxonomy): Bacteria > Bacteroidota > Bacteroidia > Flavobacteriales_D > Crocinitomicaceae > UBA952. Next base: position 17,327 of record JBEEKN010000007.1, read on the forward strand.
CGGCCTTGGCCTCTTGGTGCGTGACCGGATACGCAGACAAATCGGGATCACCCGGATGCGCTGGGTAGTTTGAGGACACAAAACTTTGGGCCGCTAGCGCCCACTCACTTTGATAAACAGGAAAATTGGGCGTCGAAAGACCTTTGGGCAAGGCCTTGCGGTTGTCTGTATCGAAACTCCAGCGGCCGCCGGTGGGTTGCCCGTTGGCGTCGAGGAGGATGTTCAAGCGCTCGCGTTGCTTCTTGTAGAAATCGGCCATGAAGAAGCGTTGTTCGCGTTGGCCAAAAAGCGTTTGGTTGTCTGAAGGCGTGTTGATGAATGACGGATTATTCAGCCATTGAAGCGATAGGCCTTGTTGGGTGGCATACCGGCGGATTCTTTTCTCCAATAAAAAATCGGTGGGGTCTACCACGATGAGTTGGTTCGTGACTTGACTTAAATTCTGAAAAATGCCCGCTAATTTGGCCTCTTTTGCTTCAAAATAGCGCACCGCCTTGCCATTACTCCGCAAATATTCTGCGTAGTAACTCATGGAGGCGCGGTGCAGGGCTAGTTTTTTCTGGTGAAAAGGTACTTTGGTAAAGAAGAGTTCGTCCTCGATAAGCCAAAATTCATGGGCGTGCGCAAACGCAGGATGCTGCTCGAAAAGCTGCTGCGGAAAAACCAAACAAATGGGAGTTGACATACTCACCTAACACCCCAAAAACAACTTTGTTTGAAGCAGGTTTCGACCACGTATTTTGAGTTCACAATTTCTTTACATAGCCAACAAAGTCTATGTAATTTTGTCTTGTATTTAAACGCAATCATGGATAAAGTTTCTTATGTTGGTAATGCAGACGTCAGCGCCATTGAACACCTCTACCAGCAATACCGCCAAGACCCTACAAGTGTAGACAACGGTTGGGCCAAATTCTTCGAAGGATTTGAATTTGCACAAACCAGTTTTGATAAAAGCGGCACGATTCCAGAAAATTTCGTGAAGGAATTCAAGGTGATCAACCTCATCAATGGCTACCGCACACGCGGACACCTCTTTACGCACACCAACCCTGTGCGCGAACGCCGCAAGCACACCCCTACGCTCGATATCGCTCATTTTGGCCTCACAGAAGCCGACCTCAACGAGGTTTTTCAGGCGGGTGAGCAAATTGGCATCGGTGCGGCGAAGCTTTCTGATATCATTGCACACCTCGAGCTCACTTATTGCCAATCTATTGGTATTGAGTACATGTACATGCGCGATCCCGAGCGCATCGATTGGTTTCGCAACAAAATAGAACTCAGCAATCGCCCAGTTTTTGATCCCAAGCGCAAAAAGAAAATCTACGAGAAACTCAATCAAGCCACTGGCTTTGAGGCTTTCTTAGGCAAAAAATTTGTGGGGCAAAAACGCTTTTCGATCGAGGGCGGCGAAGGCCTGATCCCAGCTCTTGACACCCTTGTGCACAAAGGAGCAGATTTGGGCGTTGAATATTTTGTGATGGGGATGGCACACCGCGGCCGCCTCAACACGCTCGCTAACATCTTTGAGAAGCGTCCGCGCGACATCTTCCGCGAATTTGAAGGCAAAGAATTCGATTTCGAAACTACTTTTGATGGCGACGTCAAGTATCACCAAGGTTTTACCTCGCACATCTCTTTAGAAAATGGTCAGCAGGTTGGCCTCACTCTTGCCCCTAACCCTTCGCATCTCGAGGCAGTAAATACGGTTGTTGAAGGTATTGCCAGAGCCAAAATAGACCACGTCTACCACACCGAAGACAAAGTTTGCCCCGTTTTGATCCATGGCGACGCTGCAGTAGCAGGCCAAGGTATCGTTTATGAAACCATCCAGATGGCTGGCCTAGACGGCTACAGAACAGGTGGCACCATTCATATTGTGGTGAACAACCAAGTGGGCTTTACCACGAACTACCTCGACGGCCGAACATCTACATATTGTACAGATGTGGCCAAAACAACCCTGTGCCCCGTCTTTCACGTGAATGGCGACGACATCGAGGCGGTTGTAACCACCATCGAAATTGCCATGGAATACCGCCAGGCTTTTCACCGCGACATCTTCATCGATTTATTGTGCTACCGCAAATACGGACACAACGAAGGCGACGAACCTAAATTCACGCAGCCTAAGTTGTACAACATCATTGCCAAGCACCCGAACCCAAGAGAAATCTATCTGGAACAACTCCAGCGCGAGGCGATAATGAATACCGACGAAGCCAAGCAAATTGAGCAGCTTTACCAGCATTTTTTGGAAGCTGAATACCAAGCCTCCAGAAGCCGCGACAAAGCGTGGGTCTATGACTTTTTGAGCCTCACCTGGAAAGACTACCGCCACGGTACAGCCAAAGATTTTGAGCAATCGCCAAAAACTGGCATCGCCAAAAAAGAATTATTGACCCTCGGACGCAAGTTAGCTACGCTACCAGAAGGCAAGAAATACTTCAGAAAAATTGCCAAGATTTTCGAAGACCGCCTCACAGCCATCGAAAACGACAAACTCGATTGGGGCTCAGCAGAAATGTTGGCTTATGCAACGCTTTTGGCAGAAGGACACGCCGTGCGCATTTCCGGACAAGACGTCGAGCGCGGTACGTTCTCGCACCGTCATGCGGTGGTCAAGACCGAAGATACCGAAGAAGAAATTCTGACCCTCAATGCCCTTCAAGAAAAACAGGGCACTTTTAGCATCTACAACTCGTTGTTATCGGAATACGGCGTGCTCGGTTTTGAGTACGGTTATTCACTGGCCAATCCGTCTGGGCTCACCATTTGGGAGGCGCAATTCGGCGATTTCTTTAACGGTGCGCAAATCATGATCGATCAGTTCATCTCGGCCGGCGAAGACAAATGGGCCACCCAAAGTGGTTTGGTTCTGCTCTTGCCCCACGGCTACGAAGGCCAAGGCGCCGAGCACTCCAGCGGCCGCATGGAGCGCTTCTTGCAGCAATGCGCAGACCTCAACATGCAAATTGTCAATACCTCAACCCCAGCCAACCACTTCCATTTATTGCGCCGTCAAATCAAGCGCGACTTCCGCAAACCACTCGTGGTGTTCTCGCCAAAAATGTTGTTGCGCTACCCAGACGCCACTTCAAGTTTGGATGAAATGGCCAAAGGCGCCTTCCAAGAAGTACTCGACGACACCACAGCAGTTGCGAAAAACGTAGACACGGTTGTGCTCTGTAGCGGTAAGTTTTACTACGAAATGAAAGTCAAGGCGGCCGAACTCGGCGTCAGCAACATGGCTTTTGTGCGCGTAGAGCAACTCTACCCGCTTCCGACAGCTCAAATTGATGCCATTTTGACCAAATACAAAGCCAAAAACATCCTTTGGGCCCAAGAAGAGCCTGCCAATATGGGTGCCTGGACACACATGGCCATGAATTTGCGCCACATCCCACTCGTTGGCATTTGCAGACCAGCAAGCGCCGCCAGTGCAGAAGGATCTAAAAAATTACACGAAATTCGCCTCAAACAATTGTTCAACGACCTCTTTGCCTACGCGAAGAAAGCCTAAAATAGAAACGTATGTCACTATTAGAAATGAAAGTCCCGAGTCCGGGAGAATCGATCTCAGAAGTAGAAATTGCCACTTGGCTCGTAGCCGACGGCGATTATGTCGAAAAAGACCAAGCCATTGCTGAAGTAGATTCAGACAAAGCGACACTTGAGTTGCCTGCCGAAGAAAGCGGTATCATTACGCTCAAAGCAGCCGAAGGCGACGTCGTGAAAGTAGGTCAAGTTGTTTGTCTTATCGACACGAGTGCAGCGCGCCCTGCGGGCGCACCTGCAGCGGCGCCAGCCCAAAGTGCTGCGCCCCAACCTGAGGCGCCTGCGGCGCCAGCAGCCGCGCCTGCGGCAGCGGCCCCTAACCCAGATCCAGTGAAACCAGCGAGTTATGCGAGCGGTTCGGCCTCTCCTGCAGCTGCTAAAATCATCAAAGAAAACAACATCAATACCGCAGCCATCAAAGCGAGCGGCAAAGATGGCCGCATCACCAAGCAAGATGTCATTGCAGCGATGTCTGCTGGCTTCTCTACCGAGGCCACACAAGGCTGGGGTGGCACGCGTGAGCAAAGCCGCGAAAAAATGTCGATGCTGCGCCGCAAAATTGCAGAGCGTTTGGTTGCCGTGAAGAACGAAACGGCCATGCTGACTACGTTCAATGAAGTAGACATGAAACCAATCATGGACATCCGCGCCAAATACAAAGACGCCTTTGCCAAGCACCACGAAGTGAATCTTGGCTTTATGTCGTTCTTTACCAAAGCCGTAACGGAAGCCCTTAAGTTGTATCCAGCCGTCAATGCGCAAATCGATGGCAACGAAATGATCTTCCACGATTACGCCGACATCGGCATTGCCGTTTCTTCGCCAAAAGGCCTCATGGTACCGGTAGTGCGCAACGCCGAACAAATGGGTCTTGCCGACATCGAACGCGAAATCAAGCGCTTGGCGATCAAAGCCCGCGATGGCAAAATGACGCCAGAAGACATGAGCGGCGGCACCTTTACGATCACCAACGGCGGTGTGTTTGGCTCCATGCTCTCTACACCGATCATCAATCCGCCGCAATCGGCCATTCTCGGCATGCACAACGTCGTGGAACGCCCTGTAGCGATCAACGGAAAAGTAGAAATCCGACCAATTATGTATGTGGCGCTTTCTTACGACCACCGCATCATCGATGGCAAAGAATCTGTAGGTTTCTTGGTGAAAGTCAAAGAAATGCTCGAAAATCCGGAGCGCATGCTCTTTGCCGCAAAAGACCCGATGCAGATCTTGCTCGGCCTCTAAAAAAGCTTCAAAATCTCTTGTAAAAAGCGTTCTTCGGAGCGCTTTTTTTGATTCGGAGCTTTGGATTGCTTTTCGTATATTTGCTGTTCAAAAAATTGTAGCAATAATGTCAAAAATCAGGAAGCAAGACGCTCTAGATTACCATTCCTCGGGCCGACCAGGAAAAATAGAAGTAGTTCCTACAAAACCTTACGCCTCGCAACGAGACCTCTCTTTGGCCTACTCTCCGGGTGTAGCAGAGCCCTGCTTGCGCATAGCCGAAAACAAAGCCGACGTCTACAAATACACCGCCAAACGCAATTTGGTTGCCGTTATTTCCAACGGAACCGCCGTGCTTGGCTTGGGCGATATCGGACCAGAAGCCTCTAAACCCGTCATGGAAGGCAAAGGCTTGCTTTTCAAAATTTTTGCCGACATCGACGTTTTTGACATCGAAGTAGACGCCAAAGACCCAGAGCTTTTCATCCAAACCGTGAAGGCAATTGCCCCAACTTTTGGCGGCATCAACCTAGAGGATATCAAAGCGCCAGAAGCCTTTGAAATCGAGCGCCGACTCAAAGAAGAGCTCGATATTCCGATCATGCACGACGACCAACACGGCACCGCTATCATCAGCGCCGCTGCCTTGCTCAACGCGCTCGAGCTCTCTAAAAAGAAAATCGAAAAGATCAAAATTGTTGTTTCTGGAGCAGGCGCCGCAGCGGTCTCTTGTATCAAGCTCTATCACCGCTTGGGCGTAAAGCCCGAAAACGTCTTTATGTACGATTCCAAAGGCCTCATTCACGCGGGCCGTACGGACCTTGACGATATGAAAAAAACCTTTGCTGCGCACCCTAAAGATGTTGATTTTGAAAAAGCGTTCAAGGGCGCAGACGTCTTTTTAGGGCTTTCCAAAGCAGGACTTGTCAGCAAAGACATGATCGCCTCCATGGCCAAAGACCCCATTGTATTTGCATTGGCCAATCCGGAGCCCGAAATTTCTTACAAAGAAGCTACTTCGGTGCGCAAAGACATCATTATGGCAACCGGGCGTTCAGACCATCCTAATCAGGTCAACAACGTACTCGGCTTCCCGTACATTTTCCGCGGTGCACTCGACGTGCGCGCCACCACCATCAACGAAGAAATGAAGTTGGCGGCGGTTAAGGCCATTGCCTCACTTGCCAAAGAAACCATCCCAGAAGAGGTGATTGAAGCCTACGGCGGCAAAAACATCTCTTTTGGCCACGAGCAAATCATTCCAAAGCCACTAGACCCACGCCTCATATATTATGTAGCGCCAGCCGTTGCGCGCGCCGCTATGGAGTCTGGTGTGGCCCAAGAGCCTATTGAAGATTGGGAAGAATACGAAATCCAACTCAAAAGCCGTTTAGGCCTAGACAATAAGCTCCACCGCAATATCACCTCCAAAGCCCAAGGCAACCCTAAAACCGTTGTGTTCCCAGAAGGCGACAACATTAAAATCCTCAAAGCGGCTCAACAAGCCTACGACGAAGGTGTGGCCTTCCCGATTTTACTCGGTAGAAAGCAGCGCATCCTCGACCTCATGAACGAATACAGCATCGAAATTCCGGATGTCCAAATCATCGATTGCAAGTCCGACGAAGAAGAAGCGCGCCGCATCCAATACGGCACCGAATTCTTCGAAAAGCGCAAGCGCAAAGGCATTACCGAATACGAAGCGATTTCATTAATGCGCGAACGCAATTACTTTGGCGCCATGATGCTCAACATGGGCGAAGCCGATGCCATGGTTACCGGCCTCACGCGCAGCTACCGCTCTGTTTTGCGTCCAGCAATAAGCACCATCGGTTTGCAAAAGGACATCAAGACCATTGCCGGGATGTACATCCTCAACACCAAAAAAGGTCCGCTTTTCTTGGCCGATACCACCGTCAACCTCAACCCAACAGCTGAGCAAATTGCCGAAATCACGGTCAATGTAGCCAAGTTCATCCGTCGCTTAAAAGTTCAGCCGCGCATTGCCCTATTGAGCTACTCCAACTTCGGTTCCTCACCTGGCGACGACCCCGAAAAAATGGCCAAAGCCGTGAGTATCTTGCACGAAACACAACCCAACCTCGTTGTCGACGGCGAAATGCAAGCCAATTTTGCGCTCAATCCGGAGCTCATGAACGAGAAATTCCCTTTCTCTTTCTTGGCCAATAAAGAAGTCAATACGCTCATTTTCCCGAACCTTTCTGCGGGCAATATCGCCTACAAACTCTTGCAACAAACCAACGAACTCGACGCCATTGGCCCGATCTTGTTAGGGATGCGCAAGTCTTTGCACGTCTTGCAACTCGGCGCAAGCGTTCGCGAAATCCTCAGCATGATTAAAATTGCCGTCATCGACGCACAAAGCCAAGACAAATGATTTCAAGACTCAATGGCCGCCTAATTGAAAAGCACCCCACGAACCTGCTCATCGAGTGTGCGGGCGTTGGGTATGATGTCAAAATCTCACTCAATACCTTTTCTGCACTCCCCGATGCGGAGGCCATTGTTTTGCATACCAAACTGATTGTCAGAGAAGACGCGCACATACTCTATGGTTTTGCGACCAAAGAAGAGCGCGAAATGTTTGGGCACCTCATCAGTGTTTCGGGCATTGGGCCCAACACCGCCCTGATCATGCTCTCCTCCATGACCCCCGACGACATCGCGCACGCCATTCTTTCCGAAGACGTCGTGAGCATTCAAAAAATCAAAGGCATCGGGACCAAAACTGCCCAGCGCGTCATCATTGACCTCAAAAGCAAGGTCTCTAAAATGGAACTCGGTACCGAGAATATTTTCTCTTCGAACAATAGAAATCGATTTGATGCGTTAATTGCATTGGTTTCGCTCGGTTTTGACAAAAAATCAGCCGAAAAAGTATTGGATAAAATCGATACCGGAACCCAAACCGTCGAACAACTGATCAAAGAAGCGCTAAGACTACTATAACCGTGCAACACAACTACTGGCAAAAATATCTTGCAATTGGCACCCTCATTTGGATGGTGTTTTTCAACTTTGGAGAAGTGGCTGCCCAAGAGCCAACGCTTCCGTTCCCCATCATCAATCCGCTCAATCCATTTCAGAACCTACCCCAGAGTTTTGACCTCGGCGACCCAACCAAACTCACTCAAACCATCGTCTACGACCCCGAATCGGGCACCTTTGTTTTCAAAGATGTCATGGGCAAAGACACCTACTTTCGGGCGCCTCAAGCCATGACCCTCGAAGAATACCTGCAATACGAAGAAAAAAAGAGCTTCTCTTTAGACTGGAAAGAAATTGTAGCCGAAGAAAGCGCCGAAAACCGCACATTTGAACTACCGATTAAAATTGGATCCAAAGCATTTGAAAGCTTTTTTGGCTCCGATCAAATCACCATTACCCCAGGTGGTAACCTCGAAATTTCTCTAGGCGCCAACCACTCGCGCGTAGACAACCCCATTCTACCCATGCGCCAGCGCAACATTACGCGCTTTGACTTCAATCAGAACATCAACATGGACATCACGGGCCAAATCGGTACCATGATGAAAGTCAACATGAAATACAACACCCGCGCCAACTTTGATTTTGAAAACATCTCCAAACTAGAGCGCACGGGTAAAGAAGACGACATCTTGCAAAAAATTGCCCTCGGGCAGGTGAGTTTAGAGTTGCCCACCACCCTCATTCCGAGCTCTCAAACGCTTTTTGGCTTCAAAACACAGCTTAAATTTGGTCGTTCTACAGTAGATTTCATCCTCGCGCAATCCAAAGGCAAGCGCACCGAGATCAATGTAACGGGCAAAGCGCAAGTGCAAAAATTTGAAATCACCGCAGACAACTACGAAGCCAACCGCCACTACTTCCTCAACCTCTATCACCAACAACACTACGATACCGCCATGGCTACTTTGCCTGTGGTCAATTCTACTACCTACATTACCCGTATCGAGGTTTGGGTTACCAACCGCAGCAGCATTACCGAAAACACGCGCAACATCGTCGCTTTTTCTGACCTCGGTGAAGCCAAAGCGAGCAACTGCCAAGGAAACCCAGGAAATTATGCTACACAAGAATTGCCAGACAACCAAGCCAATGGCCTTTACGATTGGGCAGCTGTACAACCACTTGTCCGCAGTTTTTCCAATGCAGTACTCGCCCTCAGTGCACAAGTCAACTCACCTGGGCCATTTAATCAGGCGGTCGATTACGAAAAAGTAGAAAACGCGCGCAAACTCAATGAGAACGAGTTTACCTACAACGCGCTACTCGGTTATGTTTCACTCAATACCGCCCTCAACAACGACGAAGTATTGGCCATTGCCTACGAATACACCTACCGCGGAGACACCTACCAAGTGGGGGAATTCTCTACAGACGGTACCAACGGGCAAGAAGCACTCATCTTGAAACTCATCAAGCCAACCATCACCAATCCTAAAAACAAAATTTGGGACCTCATGATGAAAAACGTCTACTCTATTGGGGCTTACCAAGTAGACCAACTCGGCTTCAAGATTGACGTTTACTACAACAACCGCGAAACATCCGTCTTACAACCTTTCTTGCCTTTCGACGGCATCGACAAAAAACAGATTGTGACGCTCCTCGACATGGACAAAATCAATCAAAACAACCAGCCTTTCTCGGATGGTGTTTTTGACTTTGCGCCCTTCAATGTGGTAGGTAACAAAATTGACAACGGCGGTACCATTAACCGCAAAAACGGACGCATCTTCTTTACCACAGTAGAACCTTTTGGCAAAACACTCGCCGAAAAACTCACTGAAGCAGGAGTACCAGCTTTATACGTCAATCAGTTGTCTTATACAGAACTATACGACTCCACTAAAACAGCTGCCCAACAGATTCCAAGTAAAAACCGCTTCGTATTCAAAGGCGAGTTCCAGTCTTCTATTTCTTCTGAAATTGCGTTGAATGTCATGAACATTCCGCAAGGAGCAGTGGTGGTGACTGCAGGCGGCATGCGCTTGGTAGAGGGCGTAGATTACACCGTAGATTACGCATTTAGCCGCGTGAAAATCCTCAATACGGGTATCCTAGAATCCAATACCCCGATCAAAATCTCTATTGAATCAAACTCCGTATTTGGTTTTCAGGCCCGCTCCATGATTGGCGGCCGCTACCAATACCGCATCAATGAAAACTTTAAAGTGGGCGCCACATGGTTGCGCATGATGGAGCGCCCTGTCACTCAAAAAGTGGACTTCGGTAGCGAACCTTTCAAAAACAACGTACTTGGTGCCGACTTCGCCTTCCGCACCAACGTCCCGATACTGACCAAATTGGTCGATTTATTGCCTGTTATTTCTACCAACACCATGTCGACGCTCTCGATGTCTGGAGAAGTAGCAACCTTGCGTCCGGGCCAACCGCGCGCTATCAACAAAGAAGGCACCTCTTACATCGACGACTTCGAAGCTTCTCAGAGCGCCATTGACCTCAAAAGTATCGCCGCTTGGCGCTTGGCTTCTGTACCGCAAGGGCAGCCCGACTTATTCCCCGAGGCCTCTAAAAAAGATTTAAGTTCAGGTTACAAGCGCGCCAACCTTTCTTGGTACACCATTGACCCTGTTTTCTACCAAAGCAATCAGCTCACGCCAGCGCACATCAAGCAAGACCCTTCTATGCTTTATGATAGCCGCATGCGCCTGATTCAAATGACGGACATCTTCCCGAATTTGCAGTTGCAATACGGTTCTATCTCGAATATCAACGTACTCGATTTAGCCTATTACCCTGCAGAGCGCGGGATGTATAATTTTGACACCACCGCAACCGTCGATTCACTTGGGCGCTTTACCAATCCAGAAGAAAGATGGGGCGGCATCATGCGCGGCCTCACCACAAACGACTTCGAGTTGGCCAATATCGAATTCATTCAATTCTGGCTCTTAGATCCTTTCAACCAAGATGCCGAAAATGAGAACCCGAACGCTCCGATGTCTGGTGGCGACCTCTACTTCAACCTCGGTAACGTTTCCGAAGATATTCTTCCTGACTCCCGCAAGAGTTTTGAGCACGGCCTACCTGCCAACGCAGACCCCATTTTGCTTGACAACATCGATACCACACTTTGGTCTCGTATTTCTACCCAACAAGTTGTCGTGAATGCCTTTGCCAATGAACCTGCTGCGCGCATCAGGCAAGATGTTGGCCTTGACGGCTGGGACAACACCGACGAAAGCCAAAGCTACTCGGCATTTGTGAACTGGGTACAAAACAACAACACCCTCAGTGCCGCTGCCAAAGCCCGCATGATCAACGATCCATCCACCGACGACTACAACTACTACCTCGACGACGTCTACGACAACGCAAAACTAAACATCCTCGAGCGCTACAAACGCTACAACGGCATGCAGGGCAACTCGCCCACTACCGAAATGTCCGATACTGCCAATACGCTAGGCTACCCAACAATTGCCTCCAACTTCCCGGATATCGAAGACATCAACCAAGACAACAACCTTTCTGAGTCAGAAGCCTATTTCCAATACCGCGTGAGTTTGCGTCCAAATGACCTCCAAAATGTGGGCAGCAACTTCATCACCAACAAACAAGTTTACCAAAACGGCACCAAAACAGAAACTTGGTACCAGTTCAAAGTGCCTATTCGCGAATTCGAAAAACGCGTCAATGGCATTCAAGATTTCCGCTCCATTCGTTTCATGCGCATCTACATGAAAGGTTTTGACGAGCCTGTAGTCTTGCGTTTTGCCCGCCTCGAATTTGTGCGTGGCGAGTGGCGACGCTACTTTCAAGACCTCACCCAACCGGGCTTGAGTGTCCAGACCGACCCCAACCTTACCTCCTTTAACATTGCCGCACTCAACATCGAAGAAAATGCGCAGCGACAGCCGATCAACTACGTTGTGCCTCCAGGCATCGACAGAGAAATTGACCCTTCTCAGGTGTATCAGCGCCAAATGAACGAACAGTCTTTGGTACTCGAGGTTTGCAATTTACAAGATGGCGATGCGCGCGCTGCCTACCGCAATGTGCAATTTGACGTACGTACTTACAAAAAGCTCAAGATGTTTGTGCACGCTGAGTCTGTTGTGCAAAACCAACTCAAAGACAACGAACTCACTGTCTTTGTGCGCTTGGGAACAGACTTCGTAGACAACTACTACGAATACGAACTCCCAATGAAGGTTACCGACTGGAACAGCACCAACCCAGACCTCATTTGGCCAGCAGCCAACAATATTGAGATCGAATTCGACCGCTTACTGGCGCTCAAAATGGAACGCAACACCAAACTTGAAGAAGGTGTTCCGGGTGTTTCGAGTATTGTAGAATACGAAAAAGTAGACCCCAATAATCCGAACAATCATATTAAAGTAAAGGGTAGCCCCAATTTACAAGGCATCAAAACAATCATGATTGGTGTTCGAAATCCTTCGAAAACCGATCCAGACAACACCTGGGGGTCGGACAACGGCGACGCAGAATGCGTGAACGTGTGGGTCAACGAGATGCGCCTCACGGATTTCGTAAGTGACGGCGGCTCTGCAGCCGTTGGCCAGATGCAGTTGCAGCTGGCAGATTTCGCTACGGTCCAGGCGGCGGGCAATTATTCTGGCATCAACTGGGGTGCGGTAGACAGCCGCGTACAAGATCGCCAGCGCAACCAACGCATGGGCGCCGACATTAGCACCACAATGCAACTTGGCCAGTTCTTTGGCAAGCAAGCGCGCGTTTCGCTACCGTTCTATTACGGTTATTCAATTGGCCTCATTAACCCAGAATACGATCCATTTAACCCAGATATCAAGTTGTCCAACTACGACCTCGCTACCCGCAGAGAGCGCATGCGCTTGGGTCAAGACTTCACTGAGCGCCGTTCTTACAACTTCACCAACGTGCGCAAAGAAGCCAAAGCAGGCACCAAGCCACAATTCTGGAGTGTCTCCAACTGGTCTGCTACCTATGCTTTTGCAGAAAACATCAAGCGCGACTTCAACATCAAGTCCGACATGACGCGCACCTGGACAGGCGCACTCAATTACAACTACACCTTTGCAGGCAAGCCTTGGGAGCCTTTCAAAAAATGGCAACCAGCTCAGAAAAATCCATGGCTCAAACCGCTCAAAGATTTCAACCTGTATTACTTGCCTAAGAATATTGCCTTTACCAATGATTACTCGCGCATCTATAACGAAAGACAAGTGCGCAACATCATTGTACCTGAATACGATTTTGATCCTATTTACCTGAAGCGTTTTGACTGGAACCGCAACTACCAAGTAGGTTACGACGTGACCAAAGCACTCAAAACTACTTTTACAGCAAACAACCGCTCCATCTTTGAAGAAGGCAACAACGGCGTAGACCGCCGCACCAACCCAGAAGGTTACCAAGAATTCATGGATACCATCCGCTCCCAAATGAGCACCTTTGGCCGCACCATGGACTACACCCACAACTATTCCGTCAGCTACACCTTGCCATTTGACAAACTACCCATTACCAATTGGCTTTCTTCAAACGTGAAATACGCCGGCACCTACAATTGGCAACGTGCACCTTTGGGGCAAGCAGAGTTTGGCAACACCATCCAAAATTCGCGCTCGATCAACATGACTGCCCAAGGAAACTTAGTCACGCTCTACAATCAAATTCCGTATTTTAAGCGGGTGCTCTCCGATGGCAAAGGCGCCAAAACAAACTCCGCTAAGACCGGAGCAGGCGGTGCCCAACCTGGCAAAGGAGGCCCACCGAAAAAAGCCGAGTTCAAGCCTAAAAAACCGCTTGAAGAAATGACCGAAAAAGAACGCAAAGAATACGACCGCCAACTCGCTAAATTCGAACGCAAGCAAATACGTGAAGAGGAACTCAAAGCCAAAGAAAGCGAGCCAATTAATCCAGTTCTTGGCACTTTAGCGCGCTTGCTCATGACTGTTCGCAATATTTCAGGGACCTACACACTCTCTGACGGAACCATGTTGCCGGGTTACAGCCAAGAATCTAGCGTTTTGGGTATGAACGCCAGCACTTTTGGCCTCACACCATTTGTTTTTGGCAAGCAGGGCTATGATGTATTCGGCAGAGAAACTGGCTACCACGTCGGTGAATTCGCTCGAGACAACAGCTGGTTGGTGCAAAACGAAAACATCAACAAGCAGTTTATGGTGAACCACACGGCCAACCTCCAACTCAAAGCCACTCTAGAGCCGTTCAAAGACCTCAACATCAACCTCAATGCTTCGCGTAACTACAGCACCCAAGCAGGAGCGTTTTATCGTTGGAACCCGAGCTCAGCAGCTTTTGAATCGCAAAGTCGTTTTGAGAGCAGTACACTCACCTACACCACCATTTCTTGGGGAACCGCATTTGCCAAAATGGATACCTCTTTCCGCTCGCCAATCTTCCAACAAATGATTGCCAATAGCCAACAGATTTCGCAACTCATCGGTAGTGGCAATGCCAACTCGAGCTCTCTACCAAATGGCTTTTACGACGGTTATTCTGCAAGCCAACAAGAAGTTGTCATCGGCTCCTTCCTCACCGCCTATACCAACTCGGCTATCGACAGCAAAACAATCAATCCGCGCAGCAACTTGCCGTTGCCTAACTGGACGATCAACTACGCCGGGCTCAGCAAGTTCGATTTTGCCAAAGACATCGTGAAGTCCTTCAAACTCAACCATGGCTATTCTTCTTCGGTATCGGTTAATGGTATGCAAACCAACCTCAACGCCACCCTAGATGCCAACGGTTCACCAACGGCACTCGACCTCAACAACAACTTTATTGCCCCTATCCAAGTACAGAACATCACCATCTCCGAGCGTTTTTCTCCGCTCATCGGTATGCTCGCCACCTGGAACATCATGGGTAAAAACATCACCACCAACTTCGAGTACAAAAAAGACCGCCAAGCGACGCTTTCACTCAACAACAACCAGGTGACAGAAACACTCGGTCAAGAAATCGTTGTTGGTACGGTAGTGAACATCCCGAAGCTCAAGTTAGTGCGCAGTGTAGATGCCAGCGACCTACTCATCAATGTCAACTTCTCATTCCGAGACAATGCAACCGTTATTCGTAAAGTGGTAGAGAATACCAACGTGGCCACCGCAGGGCAAACCACCGTAAGCTTCAAACTTGACGCCAACTACAAACTCAATGAATACCTGAGCGCCATTTTCTACTACGAGCAATTCATCAATACGCCAAAAGTATCCTTGAGCTACCCAACAGGTAACCTCAAAACAGGAATCACCTTGCGCTTTGACCTCAACGGACTCAAATAATGATCCGCACCGCTACAAGACAAGACGTCGCTGCCATTTTTCAATTAATTGAAGAATTAGCTTCCTTCGAAAGAGCACCCGAACAGGTCGTCAATACGCCTGCACAACTGGAAATCGACCTTTTTGACGACCAAATTTGTTCGGCAATTGTCGCCACTAACGAAGCAAATAGCATTGTTGGTTTTGCACTCTATTACATTTCCTACTCTACTTGGAAAGGTCGCTGTTTGTATTTAGAAGATTTTTATGTGCAAGAAATCGACCGCAAGCAGGGTTATGGGCAGGCTTTATTTGATGAAGTGGTGCAGACCGCCAAGCAAATGGACGTCAAGCGCATGGACTGGCAGGTACTGGACTGGAATCACACCGCATTGAATTTCTACAGACGCAACCACGCCACCCTCGATCCTGAATGGATCAATGGCCGTTTATTTTTTGATTAAAGCGCAAGTTTTGCTTGAAATAGGCATCTTTATAGGGTGAACACTCGCGAAACGACCCCTATTTTTGAAGAATTAGTCAAAGCCTACGACGCCAGGATTTACAAACTCTGTTGGTATTTACTCAAAAACAGACCCGATGCGCAAGATTGCACGCAAGATATCTTCATTGCCATCTACCAAGGTCTGCCCAACTTCAAGCAAGAGGCGAGCTTGAACACCTGGATCTACCGCATTAGCACCAACAAATGTTATGAATACCTGCGCAAAAGCCGACGCAAAAAACGCTTTGGTATTTCGGTTCCGATAGATTCATTTTTTGCTCAGACCGTTGCAGCGCCGACGCAAAACCCCGAAGAAATACAGCTCGCGGCAGAGCAATCCTTATTTTTTTGGAAAGCAGTTGAACGCTTGCCTTTACAGCAACAACTCGCCTATACTTTATCCAATGTAGAAGACTTTAGCTACAAAGAAATTGCTGCAGCACTCGACACAAGCTTGGGCGCCGTCGAATCACTGCTGTTTCGAGCCAGACGCAAGCTTGCAGAAGACTTAGCTGGTTGGCAAAAAAATTAAGCGCAAGTTTTGCTTCAAAAAAACAACTAATACAACATGCAAAGAGAAACCCATTTTACACAAACAGTAGCACTTCCCGAAAACTTGCGCCAACAGCTGATGGATGCTCCGCGTATCGTTCAAAACCGCAAACAAGAACGCTCCATTTGGCTTTTGACTATATGTTTCTTTCTGGCCATTAACGTTGGCTTGTACCTAGAAAATGAGAAACAACAGCAAGAAGCTACGGCAGCGAGTTATCAATACCTCACCCCAACCTATCAGTACCCATGAAAAGTATCAGGATCTTGCGTTTAGCTATTTTACTATTAGTTTGCGTCAACCTCTTTTTGTTAGTTCAGCTTTATGGCAAGCCCAAGCACCCACCGCGCTTGAGTCATATCGTCAAGGCCGAAGGTGCCCAAGCTCAAAAATTGGACAAAGAAATGCACCGCCATCACCGCGTCGTTGTGGGGTGGACACAACAACAAGTTAAGCTGCGTCAAAAGTTAGCGCGCACAGAAACGAAAGATGCACAGGTGCGCAGCGCATTGTTGGACCAAATTTCGCAATACCAAAGAAAGATAGATTCCATTACCATTGTACATTTTGACCGCGTGAACGAACTCTGTACACCCGCACAAGAAAAGCGCTTTCAAAAATTTCAGGCCAAAATTCTAGAACCCCTTCACCCGAAGCGCTAATGCCTTATCTGTTTCTTTTCTTGTTTGCGCTCACTGGCCAGTTCTCTTTTGCCCAACAGCAAATAGCCATCAATTGGAACGGACTTGCATTTGAGCTCGACAGCACGTATTTATTAAATGACAGCACAGCTTTGCGCATCTCGCAATTTAAATTTTATGTCCAAGCGGATCCAAAAAAAGGAGGCCAGGCTATTTATTTGGTAGACGCAGCTGAGCGCTCTAGTTGGCAATGGAAAAAGCAACATGCGGTGCTCCAAATTGGCGTCAATGCTGCGTTACAAACCTCAGGTGTATTCAACGGTGCACTAGATCCGATCAACGGGATGTATTGGGCTTGGAATACCGGATTCATCAGCGTCAAATGTGTTGGCGAAATCCTTGAGCTCAAAAACGGACGCTCGCAGCAATTTGAATACCATTTGGGCGCTTATCAAGCACCGTTTACCTGTATAGCAACAGTTATCGGTAGTGGGTCGACATTAAATTGCGACTTACAGGCATGGTTCAGTTCCATATTGGCATCTGAAGTACACGAATGGAATATCATGCAGCCCAGTCAAGAGAGTAAAGTACTGTTTGATCTTTTTATAGCCTCCTTTCGCTATGACCAATAAAGTACTATTACTTATTTTATTGAGCGGCCTGCTCTTTTCACTTACCTTGGATAGGATAAAATCCGATCTAAAATGGCCTGCACCGATTCAAAAGAAAACAGCATACTATTCGGAGGCTAGTTTTGAATTGGGTAGAGCACTTTTTTACGACCCTATTTTATCTGTGGACAGCAGTATTTCTTGCGCATCTTGTCATTTATCCTACACCGCATTTGCACACGTAGACCACCCCACAAGCCATGGTGTTGCCAATCGAATAGGCAAGCGCAATGCGCCGGGTTTATTTAACCTCGCATGGCGCCAAGATTTTCATTGGGACGGCGGCGTACAAAACCTCACGGGGCAGGCGCTCAACCCGCTCACGCATCGAGACGAAATGGGCGAAACACTCGAAAATATTTTATTGAAATTAAATCAGCATCCGCTTTATGCGCAATTATTTAAACGCGTTTATAAGCAGCCGCAAATCCAAACCTGGATGCTGCTAGATGCTTTGCAGCAATTTACATTTGCACTTGTATCTAAAGAAAGCTACTACGATCGAGTCAGTCGGGGAAAGGCTCACTTTTCGGCACAACAAGCACAGGGCATTGCGCTTTTTGAACAGCACTGTAACCGCTGCCATACTGCCCCACTCTTTTTTAGCAACCGCTTTGAGCGAAACGGCTTAGCCATTGATTCTTCAGATCTTGGTCGATTTGAAATTACTGGTTTGCTTGCCGATCAGGGCAAGTTCAGGGTTCCAACTTTAAGAAATATTAGCCATAGTTTCCCCTACATGCACGACGGGCGATTGCGCAGCCTCAAAGAGGTGCTGCGCCAATATGGTCAACAACTTGCGTTAAACGACTCGCAGCAAAAAGACCTCATCGCTTTTTTAAAAACCCTAACCGACAGTACTTTTCTTTCCGATCCCAGATTTCAATACCACACCTTAACACCAAAACCATGAAAAAAAGCTTCTTCACCATTGCTTTGTTTTGCGCAAGTGCACTTCAAGCCCAACTCAACCCCGCCATCACCAATTGGTTGATCAACACCAGTGGCCTCACCGGCTCACATTATGTGCAAGGCAACAGCACACCAATTTCGGATAACGTGGCAGCCAATGTGCAAGCGGTTCAGTATTCGACCAACTTTGTGTATGTCACCACCACCGGCATTCCCGCTTACGTAACCGGCCCATTTTTAGATGGGAATCCGTCGCTGGCCACCAACCAAAACGCTATTTTTAAACTCTCCCTAAACCCAAGTGCCAACACCGGCACACTCACCTCTACAACTGGAGGTAACATCGGCATCTTCATCAATGGTGTGGCTTTATTTGATTACCGCGATGGCGTCGCTTGGAACGCGCAAACCAACTCGCTTTGCGGCGGCCCAGGTAATCCACCTTGCCCGGGAGGCCCAAATGCCAACATGCCTTGGAACCGCGATGCTGTTTTAGCCGAAAAAGGAGGATTTGATTGCGCCAAAGGACATCCGGCCATGGGCAATTACCACCATCACCAAAATCCGAGTGCTTTCAAATTGGATTTGCAAGTCATCTCGAACATCTGCGACATCTACGACGCCGATGGCTTGTATGTGATCGATTCTATGCAACACTCGCCTTTGATTGGTTTAGCAGCCGATGGCTTTCCGATTTACGGCGCCTATGGGTATCAAAATACAAATGGCACGGGTGGCCTTACGCGCATACTTTCGGGATATCAATTGCGCAATATAAGCGTGCGCACCCATTGGGCCGACGGAACTGACGTTGCCGACGGGCCTCCTGTCTCTACCACCTATCCGCTCGGATATTTTAGAGAAGATTACGAATTCATCAGCCATCCTGGCCAACAAGCATATTTGGACGCCAGTAATGGCAGATTTTGCGTCACGCCAGAATACCCCAATGGAACCTACTGTTATTTTGCAACCGTTGATGCCAACTGGAATTCAGCGTATCCGTATGTTGTGGGACCTAAATATCATGGCGTAGTGACGGGCTCAAAAGTGACGAGCATTACAGAACCAGTTACCACTTACACCTCAGACGCTGGGTTGCAAGAACTCGACGCTGCGGATTGGAAAGTGTGGCCTAACCCTAGTCATGAAGTGGCGATGGTACAGGTCAATGGGCTCACGACACAATCTCGAAAAGTAACGCTTTATGACCAACAAGGCAGGCTTATTGCCCAAAAAACACTGGCGCAAGGAAGTACAATTGTTTATTTTGAAATCGACACGCTCTATCAAGGACTTTACCTTGTACGCGTAGAGGGCGACGCCCAAGCCAAAACGCTAGTTGTTCGTTAAGTTGAAATACCCCCAGACCGATATTCACAAAAAATGGGCTAATATTCAGTCAATCCGAGATGATGTTCATTTGACACGGAATGCTATTTATTTTCGCTGTAAGTTTATTTTGAAATAAGGAGAGAAACAGGTTACTTCTTGTGCATAGCAGTTGACAAGCTGCTTGGAGAGGCAGTTTCATTTTCTAGTTTGATAAGAGTTTAATAGTTTTTGTCAACGTCCGAAAGGAATGTGCTCAAGAAGTTCCTGTCCTTATTCTTTACCACGTACCACTCAGACAGTTTTGTCTACTACTAGGAAAAGGGCTGATTCGTCAGTCCTTTTTTTCGTTTACAGCATACAGCAAAGGCCTACTCGGCGCTGCATCATTGACAAAATGCGCAACTTGCAACTCTAAAATATATTGTCCGTCTTGCACCTCATTGGGTATAAAAACCAATTCGGTAATGGTGCGGTCGGCTACTGGCGCCTCCGGAACCTTCCAAAAAGCATGGTGAAACGCCAATATCCCTGCATCTTCTTCTCGATCTACCGAAGGGGTATCTACCAAAAAATGCTTGACGTCTAACTGATCCAATAAATCAACAAGCCCCACATCAAAATAAGTAGGATTCGTTCCAGAATAATTGGCGCTTTTTTTCTCTATATGATTGGGTAGCGTTCGTATGATGATTGCTTCCGTAAAACTATTGGACAATAAGGATTCAAGTTGGTCGGCAAAAACAACCTGATCGCCGTTGTCTAGTACCTTTGGCACCACACTCAGGAGGGTTGCCTTGTAAAAATAGTGCGCAAGCGCCTTGCTCACTGGATAAATATCTTCGCTGATATGACCATAAGATTCTGTGTGTGTGCCATGCCCGTGCGGGTTAAAAAAGACATCTCTAAAATTGACGGCGCCGCCCTCCGCTATGCTTCCTATAAAACCATTTGCGCGCACGGGTTCCATGCGCAGTGCGTCTACATACCAAGCTCTGGGGTTGTCTGGAGTGGCACTTAGCGCCATGGAAAGGTCAATTGGTGCGTTGGTGTCAATAAAATGCTGTGGGTCGAGGTAAAAAATCATGGAGTAAAAATAGCGCTTTTCGTATCTTTGCAACTATGGAAGCACAAAAAGACCGCCTCAAAGACCTCATTTCACACGCCAAAGAATACGGATTTGTTTTCCCGTCTTCAGAAATTTACGACGGGCTCGCTGCCACCTACGACTACGGTCAGTTGGGTGCAGAACTCAAGAACAACATCAAAACATACTGGTGGAAGGCCATGGTTCAACTGCATGAAAACATCGTTGGCCTTGATTCCGCGATTTTCATGCACCCAACCACCTGGAAGGCGTCTGGCCACATCGATGCTTTCAATGATCCATTAATAGACAACAAAGATTCCAAAAAACGCTACCGCGCCGATGTCCTACTCGAAGACCACATCGAAAAAATTCGTCAAAAAATCGAGAAAGAAGTAGAAAAGGGGCAAAAACGCTTTGGAGATACTTTTGACGCAGTCCAATTTAGGGCAACCAACCCAAATGTGCTGCGCAACCAAGAAAAAATCGAGCAAATTGAAGCGCGCATGAAGAGCGCACTCGAAGCCAATGACCTCGAGGGTGTGCGTCAGCTCATTATAGACCTCGAGATTGTCTGCCCCATTTCAGGCTCCAAAAACTGGACAGAAGTGCGCCAGTTCAACCTCATGTTTTCTACAGAGCTCGGTTCTGTTGCCGGCGACGCCAGTACCATTTACCTGCGTCCAGAAACAGCACAAGGGATCTTCGTGAACTTTCTCAATGTACAGAAATCTGGCCGCATGAAAATCCCGTTTGGGATTGCGCAAATTGGCAAGGCCTTCCGCAACGAAATTGTGGCGCGCCAATTCATCTTCCGCATGCGCGAGTTTGAACAAATGGAAATGCAATTTTTTGTGCGCCCAGGCGAAGAAATGAAGTGGTACGACTACTGGAAAACCCTGCGCACCAAATGGCACCAAAACTTAGGTTTAGGCGACGAGCTTTACCGTTTTCACGATCACCTCAAATTAGCTCACTATGCCAATGCGGCCTGCGACATCGAATACAATTTTCCGATGGGCTTCAAAGAACTCGAAGGTATCCACTCCCGCACCGACTTCGACCTCAAACAACACGAACAATTTTCTGGCAAAAAACTTCAATTTTTTGACCCAGAACTCAACCAAAGCTATGTGCCTTACGTGGTCGAAACCTCTGTGGGCCTTGACCGCATGTTTTTGGCGGTATTAAGTGCAGCTTACAAAGAAGAAACCTTAGCTGATGGTTCGGAGCGCGTTGTGCTCAAGATACCTGCGGTGTTGGCTCCCTACAAAGCCGCCATTTTACCGCTGATCAAAAAAGACGGCTTGCCAGAAAAAGCGCGCGAAATCATGGCGCAACTACAGCTTGAATACAGCATGCTCTACGACGAAAAAGACTCCATTGGCAAGCGTTACCGCCGTCAAGATGCCATTGGTACGCCTTATTCCATAACCGTTGACCACCAAACTTTAGAAGACAACACCGTCACCATCCGCGACCGCGACACCATGACCCAAGACCGCATCAGCATAGCTGAACTCGAAGGCGTCATTGCACAAAAAGCGAGCTGGAAAAGCGTATTATTGGGACTGCGCTAGTGAGGGTTCTTTTGCTCTTTTTAGGTGTTTGCCTGACGCTCGGGCTTCATGCACAGTTTATCTTGAATCAAGAAGGACAAGCCTTTAGCACCAAGCCGTTTTTCAACGACAGCCTCATCGCGGCCCAACATATCCGAACAATAGACGGTTTTTATACCTACAAAAAAGGGAGCGAAGCCTTCAAGCCCAGCACGGATTCGTTTAGGTACACCTTCAACAAACAAGGGCAACTCATTTCCAGCATGGAGATCCTTCAAAAAGGAGCTGCCAGAGACAGCATTTTTCATCATTACGCTTATTTCGAAAGTGGCGAGCTGCGCTTACATCGGTATGCTGCTTATGGCGGTGCCATTTCAGAACACTACACATATGACTCCTTGTCGAGACTAACCAGCGTGGCGCTTTATAGAGATGTCTACGACCACCGCAAAGACTCGTTGCTGTCTTCGGTCAAGATGCGCACCGAAACCCTGCGCTACCACAACGACAATCCTGAGAACTACACGCGCTACAACAACTACCAAAAACCCTATCTAGAGGTGAGTAAAGTCTTTGATGAAGAAAACTACCTGCGCACCACCACCACCTATTACCGCATTTCACAAAATAGCGAAAGTACCAAGTTCAGCTACAACCAAACCGGCTTGTTAGCCAATAGGTCTTCTTTTACAGATACCTTGCAAGAAGCCAATGACGAATGGCGCTATCGCTACGACCAATGGGGCAATTTAATCGAGATGCACCGCTATGAAAACGGCAAATTTCTAACTGATTATCAAATTGTATACGACTACAAAACGGGGTTTTTAGGCTCCCTAATTAAAAAAGAAGTGAGCTCAGATCAACTGAGTATTTTGCGCTTTACCAACTACACTTACTACCCCAAACCTTAAAATAGCCTGTTATTTTTTCTTAAAAAGCTAATTTTTAAGAACTTTGGCACAAAATTTAGGCAGGCCCAAACAAAATCAAACATATGAGAAAACTTTACGCACTTCTTCTCTTTGCTCTGACGCTAACGAGTATTTCAGCACAACACGTCAATTACAATTCTTCTAAATGGTTTTGGGGCCTCAATTACGGTGGCACTTGGCACAGCACTGACCTCGACCACGAACGGTACAACGGCTGGGGGCTTACCCTTGGGCGCTCTTACAATTACGACTACGGACGCGGCTTGTCTTTTGACCTGCGCGGACGCTTTTTAGCGGGGCAATGGTATGGACAGTCTGCTGCATTGTCGACATTAAACGCTCAAGATTTAAGTTTAAATCCTGTATTGAATCCTTATTTAACAGGCGACAACCATTACGTCCACAACTTTCGTTCGGATATCAGAGAACTCGATTTAGAACTCGTTTTACACGCGGGCCGCTTGCGCGAGCGCACTGGCTTTGATCCGTATATTTTTGGTGGCGTTGGCCTTACTTGGCAGCAAACGTGGTCAGATGTATTGGATACGAATGGTATTTACGACTACAACAGCCTAGATATCTCAACCCAAGCGCCGCCTATCCAACAACAATTACTCGGACTCACCGATCAAATTTACGAGACCCGACTCGATGGGCTCCAAAACAATGATTGGGCGGTGAACTGGATGCCGAGTCTTGGTTTTGGCTTGGCGTATCACAAAGGGCGCTTCAGTATTGGCGTAGAGCATAAGACAACATTTACCATGGCCGATTCTTTTGATGGCCTAACGCAGGCAGATCCGCGACTCAAGAACGACTGGTATCACTACACTTCCGGCTTTTTTCAGCTCCATTTCAAAGGAAGAGAATCCAAGCCAGCGCCTATTCGCGACAACAACCCAGCCGTCACCAACATCAACAACTTTACACAAAACTGTCCGCAGCCGGTCATCAGCATCGTTGGGCAACCACAAACAAGTGTTTCGGTTACGAGTATTTTACTGCGATTCGACCTCGCCAATGTGAACAATTCACAAGAGATCCAGCTCACAAACGCTTTGAATCAAGCGCTTCCGTTTGATTTCAACACCCAAACAAAGCGTTTGCAGGCAACTGTCAATCTATTACCTGGGCTCAACACCTTTACCATTACAGCCACAACCGCTTGCGGAACAAAAACACAAGTAGTTCAAATTGAACAAGTTGCTTGCCAACTACCCACTGTTCAAATCATGAACGCGAGTGCCAATGCCGCAACGGTAGACCAAGCCACCTACACGCTCAATGCCACCCTTAGCGGTCATCTGAACAACAACCAAATTCAGATTTTGCACAACGGCATGTCGGTGAACGGCTTCAATTTCAATCCGAACAATGGCTTATTGCAGCGCAGCATCAACCTCACTCCCGGCACAAACGTCATTCGCATCAACGCTACCAATGACTGTGGCAGCGCGTTTGATCAAATCAGCATCAATTACAATGACTGCCGCACACCTCAGCTCAGTTGGTTACAACCCAACGCACCTGGAAGCACCACCAATCAAGGCACACTTGCGCTCAGCGCCAAACTCAACGGCACTACCCAAAACGGCCAGGTGCTCGTACTGCACAACAACATTGCTGTCAATAATGCGCAGCTCATCGGTTCTACCATCTCAGCGAACATCACCCTCGCGCCGGGCCTAAACAATTTCCAGGTCCGCTACACCAACGCTTGCGGCACAGACTTGATCACGAGCTCTATCAATTATCAAAATTGCATCCCACCGGTCATTGCCATTAACAGCCCGTCAGTGAATAGCATCCTAAACAACGCTGCTTTGCGCATGCGGGCTACGATCAGCAATGTTGCAAACCGCAATAATATCAAAGTCATCTTCAACGGCATCGAACAAACCGCCTTCACTTACAACGCGGCGAGTGGTCAGCTCGATCTGAATGCGCAATTATTAGTAGGCCTCAACACCCTCACCATGACCGCCACAAATGATTGCGGAGCAGATGTCGAGACTTTCACCTATACTTTTGACGATTGCCAACCACCTGTTTTGACCGTACAAGGAAATTTGAACAACACCACGAGCAGCAATCCGTTGGTACTGACCAATAACAGTATTTTATTGACCGCCACCATTCAAAATATGGCTACTCAAAATGGCTTGAGTGTCACCAACAATGGTTCGCCTGTCGCCTTTAATTTCTCTAACGGGAATTTCAATAGCATCAACAGCACCCTCACTTCATTTTTAAATTTACAACCGGGTCTCAATCAAATTGTCATCAATGCCGTGCGCAGCTGTGGTCAGGCAAACAAAACAATCTTTGTGCGCTATGACAATTGCGTGGCGCCATTGATTACCCTTCTCCAACCAAGTGCAAACGGAACCACTACCAACGCACAGACCTTGAACTTATTGGCCAATGTCAGTGGGGTCAGCGCTGGACAAGCCATCCAAGTAAAGTTGAACGGCGTTGCTGTACCTTTCAATTTTGTCAACAACCAAATCAGTAGTACCCTTTCGCTCATTTCTGGGAGCAATCAAATTGCAATCCAGGTAAATAATGCGTGCGGGACAGACAGCAAAAGTATTCAAATCAGTTTTGTGCAGTGTCAGGCACCACAAATCACCACCACCGCTGCCATTCCAAATGGCGCGAGCACTAGCAATGCCAACTTTGTGTATACTGCGTTGCTTGCCAATACTTTTGCCAATCAAATCCAACTGAGCGTCAACGGGCAAACTCAAAATTACAGCTTCAATAACAACATCCTTTCTGCCAATTTCAACTTGCAGCCAGGCGCCAATTTGATCAATTTGGTGGCCACAAATTCTTGTGGCAGCGACATCGAAAATTGGACGGTCGTCTATGAGCCGTGTACAGCACCTCAATTGAGCAATGCAAGCCCAGCAGCAACTTTAGAAAGCCAAGTTCAGTTGGTCAATATCAGCGCGCAAGTTTCGCAAATTACAAATGCCAACCAGATCAGTTTGTTGGTCAATGGAACCCCAATTGCGTTCAGTTACAATAACGGTAGCATCACCGCGAGTGTTCAATTGGCCAATGGAAACAACAATATTGTACTTAGTGCAACTAATAATTGTGGTGCCGACATGCAATCTTGGAATATCACTTATGCGCCATGTGTTGCACCTCAAATTGCGGTCAGCAACTCAGGACTTAACGGGAGCACTGTTGCCAATTCGGCACTTTTGCTGACTGCACAAGTAAGCGCGCTCACGACAGAACAAATCATTTTGTCCTTGAATGGACAAAGCGGGCAGGTTTTTGCCCTTCAAAATCAGAATTTGAGCGCGTCATTGAACTTACAACCTGGCCCCAACACAATTGTGCTTCAAGGCAAAAATAGTTGTGAGCGCACAAGCGAAACCATTAATGTCAACTACGTGCCTTGCAATGCACCACAAATTCAATTTGGACAAGCTGCAGGTGCCCTCACCAACCCAACGCTGCAGTTCAGCGCAAACGTGACCGGCGTGACGAGCGCACAAAACATCAACCTCATGCTCAACAATACCGTTCAGGCATTCAGTTATCAAAACGGGGCCATCACCGCCTCCTTGCAACTGAGCAACGGAACCAATGTCGTGACGCTCGCAGCACAAAATAACTGTGGTGTAGCATCTGAAAACGTCAACTACACATTTAGCGCGCCTTGCGTGCAGCCAACCCTTGAGATCACGAGCCCTGCAGCTGGCCTTTCAAATGTGACCAATCCGAATCTGATTTTGACCGCAGCAGTTACGCAAATTAATGATGTTGCTTCAATTCAGGTACTCAATAACGGGCTTGCCCAAAGTGGCGGTACACTCTTTGGCAACCAATTCAGTATACCTTTGGTACTACAAACAGGTAACAATATCATCAGTTTAACGGCCACAAATACTTGTGGAACAGATACCAAAACCAAAGAAATCAGCTACCAACCTTGCTCGATTCCACAAGTGATTTACAACATGGATCCGAACGGACACACCACCAACCAGTCCATATTTACGTATAATGCGCAAATCCTAAACTATACCAGCAGCATGACCGTTACGCTTTCCATGAACGGCGAGCTACTCACTGGCTTTAGCAATAACCTTGGCAATATCTTGGCAGAAATCAGCCTCATTCCAGGGCTCAATAACCTCACCATTACCGTCACCAATGACTGCGGTACGCTGACGGATACTTATTTAGTGACTTATGACGGAACTGGTGGCGAAGGCATCATGACCAATCCGAGCGGCAACAAGCAATCAGAAGGAAAAGAAGATAACTTCAGTGCTCCTGCAAATGTGAATACTCCGGCACCATCTGCACCAAAGCCAGTGGCACCTAGACCAGCGCCAACTCCTGCACCTGTTGCACCAAAACCCGTTGCGCCAAAACCAACTCCGGCACCAACTACACCAAAACCCGTTGCACCAAAACCAACTCCGGCACCAACAACACCGAAACCTGTTGCGCCAAAACCAACCACGAGCCCTGCTCCAAAACCAACACCGGCGCCCACACCAACCAAGCCGGCAACGCCAAAACCAAGCGCTCCGGAGGCGACTCCGAAACCAAAACCAACCAATCAAAATACAAACACTAAAGGAGGAGGTCGTTAGACCTCCTTTTTTGTGTTCAAATACTTGGGGCTCTGCTCAAATCTTCATATATTCGCAATCTTAAAAATGAACTCAAATGGCATTAATCGGTAAAATTCGCGCAAAATCTGGCTTACTAGTAGCAATGATAGGCATCGCCCTGTTGGCTTTCATCCTCAATGATTACCAAAGTTTATTTGGTATCGGTGAAGGTGAATACGGCATCGGTCTCGTTTTTGGAGACAAAGTTGATCCAGCATCATATAGCATCGCAAGCGCTAAGTTCCAAGAACAAGAGCGCAACCAAGCTGCACAAAACAGCAAAGAATTCACCGAAACTGACATGGAAGCATCTAGCGACAAAGCCTGGAACTTCATGGTAGACTCCACCATTCTGAGCAAAGAATACGAAAAACTCGGTATTGGCGTTACCGAGCGCGAGCTAGACGCTTACTGGTATGCCAAAGACGGCTTCAACGTATTGCAGGACCTCGCTCAGTTTTTTACTGATTCACTTACAGGAATCCAAACACCACAATCTATTGAAAATGGTCGTGTCAAACTCAAAGCTACCCTAGACAACCTCAAAAAATCTAAAGAAGCGCAAGCCGTAGACCAATGGAATGGTTTCAAATCTTACCACACCGACCGCCGCAAAACGGAGAAATACTTCGGATTGCTCAAACAAGGTGTGTACGTCACCGACCTCGAGGCCGAAGATCAATACTACGCCAACAACGAAAAGAAAACCATTTCTTTTGCAGTGCGTCGTTACACAGAAATCTCTGATGCCGACATCAAAGTCTCTGAAACAGAACTCAAAGCCTATTTCGAAGCACACAAAGGCGATAAAAAATACTTTGTGCGCAACGCGAGCCGCGATGTCAAAATGTTTGATGTCAATATTCGCCCATCCAAAGCCGATTCCACCGTATTCACCAACAAAATGAATACGCTCCGCGCTGGCTTCTCAGCAAGCACCAACGATTCTGCATTCGTTGCAAAAAACAGCGAAACGCCAGTTTACTTCAGCGACAAACGTTCCACGTCCGTACCTGAAGGCCATCCGAAAGCAGATCGCTACCAAACTTACCCAATGAGCCTAGACACTATCTTTAAAACAGCGGCTTTAGGTCAATTAGTTGGCCCTTATGTTTCCAAAGAAAAAATGGTCTTGTCTAAAGTGATTGGCTTTACACCATCTAGCCTCAAAGCACGCCACATCCTGATTTCTACCAACAGCAGCAAAGACGAAAAAGTAATTGCCGCCAAAAAGAAAACAGCAGATAGCATCGCAAAAGTTTTAAATAAAACAAACTGGGATGCAATGGCTAAAAAATACTCAGAAGACCCAGGATCAAAAGACAAAGGCGGCCTCTACGAAGACTTCCTCGAAGGCGACATGGTTAAAGAATTCGGTGGCTATTGTGCTACTGCACCAATCGGAAAAGTAGGTGTAGTGAAAACAGATTTCGGTTTCCACATCATCGAAGTACTCGAGCGCGGCACAAGCAAATTCCCATTACTTGCTTCTATCAGCGTTACGTTTAAGCCATCTGACGAAACGGTAGCCAACATGGAAAGCGAAGTCAATGGTATCCTGATGAAACTTGACCGCAAGATTTCTAAAGAAGAAGACGCGTTTAAAAAAGCAGCACTTTTTGACACCATCGTTACCCGTGCGAACTATGCACCACGCGTCATCCAAATCGAAGACAAAGCGCCAAAAGTATTTGGTTTCACTACCACTATGGCCCGCGACCGCGTATTAGAAATGGCTTACGCCGAAGATGCAACAGTTGGTACCATGACACTTTCTCCAATTCGCGACAAAGAGAAATACGTTATCGCTATGATCAGCGCCATTCGTCCTGAAGGTGAGCCACTTTTTGAAAACGTGCGCGCTCAAATGGAAAGAGAACTCATCCAAGAGAAAAAAGCAAAACGTTTCATGAATCAAATGGCTGGAAAATCTTTACAAGCCATCTCAAAAAGATTCAACACACCGGTAATCGACGCAGAAGTTACCTTTGGCAATCCACAAATCTCCAACGCAGGTTATGAGCCTACCATCATCGGTAATTTGTTCTCAGGAGTGCTTAAAAAAGGTCCGCGCACGCTTCCACTAAAAGGTGAAACAGGCGTTTATGTGATCCAAATCAAGTCGAGCACTAAAGCACCTGCTACAACCAATTTCCAAGCGGAAAAAGACCAACTCATGCAAGGCTTAGCCAACCAAGTAGAAGGTCAGGCTATGGGTGGTTTGCGCAAAAAAGCAGGCGTTGTAGACAACCGCAAGCTCTCTGAACTCGGCGTTCGCTTATAACATGACAAAAGCCGAAATTCGCCAGCTTTATAAAGCCAAGCGAGCTCAGCTAAGCCCTTTTGACATCACTAAAATCTCAGCACAAGTCCAAGCACTTGTGCTGGATTCTATCCCCTTCTCCTCTAAATACGTAAGCATCTTTCTGCCCATCGAGCGGCAAAAAGAAATCTCAACCTACGGTTTACTCGAAGATATCATTTTGAAAGGCGGGCATCCGGTGCTCTCTAAAGCCAATTTTAGTGACCACAGCTTGGCACTTTACCACTACGAGCACCCAAGCCAGCTCGAAATCAGTTCGTTCGGCATACCAGAACCTAAGCACGGCAGAACGCTCCTCGCCAATAAACTAGATTACGTGTTTGTGCCCTTGCTTGGCCTCAATTCGGACGGACAGCGCGTGGGTTACGGCAAAGGTTTTTACGACCGCCTACTCAAGCAATGCAAACCTGATTGCTTATTCATAGGACTCCATTTATTTGATGAGTTTGTAGCTATAGCAGACTTGCATCCGGACGACATGCCGTTGCACCTCTGTTTCACACCAGGAGGCATTTATGATTTCAGAAAATAAAAACCAAGGGAAGTTTCATTTACTGGCTATCCTATTGATTCCAGTGAATTTAGTAGCACTTTTTTTAATGCCCTCCTATTTATGGTGGGTAAAGGGCGCTATGATAGGGGGTTCTGTTGCGTTTACTTATTTGGTTTTGAAGAAGACTTCTTAACCCAAACGCCGTCGGCTTCAAAATTCAATTCAATCTTTGGCGCAGTGATTTGATCGATTTCGGATTGAGGCGCTTTGGCATCTTCTAAGAAGTGTTTTTGCAGCTCAATTGAAAGGGTGTCATAATAGGCCTTACCGTGAAAATAGGCTACGGAATTGATTTCGGTGGCTGGTGGAACAAGGAAGTGGTCTTTGAAGCGCACGCGAATGAGGTCTCCGTTGCTTGGCTGTACATTGACCCAACAACCAGCGCTCTGGCAAACACCAACTAATGGTGCCGAAAACGTGAACATGTCATTTTTTGGATTGGCTTGAAATGCCACAAGCATTTGGTCTAGGGTAAGTGCCTGAGTTGAATCTACGGCAACAGGGCCATAGTGCTTGTAGGCAATCTGTGAGTTCTTACAACTAGACAAGGTAAGGGCAAGTGCGGCTACCGCAACAAAAAATATTTTCATGAGAAATAAGGAGTGACTTTAATTATTGGAGGAAGTTGTCAAAAAATGCACCGAGGTCATAAGCGCGGTCAGCTACTTGAACGTTGGCGATTTGATTGGCACCCAAAAAACGCAATATTACGCGTCTTGAATTGGCGTCGTTGGTGATCATGTGAAAAGTAGCAACGTGTGATTTCGCGTTGAAATCTACGGTGAACATATTGGTGTAGTATTTTGCGTACATGATGACGTTTTCTTCAGTGACTTCTGCCGGCAAAGTGAGTTGGATATGGCCACTGGCCACGCCTCCTTTGAGTTCTGCAAGATTAGCTGCTGACGCGCTAAGTGTTTTTTGACCAAAAACGAGCAAATTGAGCCCTAATGCCAATACGAGAAGAGATAGTTTTTTCATGGGGTAAATTTAGATTAGCATAAAACTACAAAATATTTCAATAATTTGGTGCTGTGGTAGATTTAATCTTACAATACCAAGAACTTGTTCCTGAAGCTGGTTGCGATGAAGCTGGGCGAGGTTGTTTGGCAGGGCCAGTAGTGGCAGCGGCTGTCATTCTAGATCCGGATCGGCCTATAGCTGCACTCAATGACTCCAAGCAATTAAGTGCCAAAAAACGCGCTCAGCTGCGCGAAGAAATTTTGGAAAAAGCACTCTGTTACGGCATTGGCATCGTAGACCACCTCGAAATTGACCAAATAAACATCTTGAATGCCAGTATTTTGGCCATGCACCGTGCGCTTGAGCAACTGCGCATCCAACCCGCTTTTATTTTAGTCGATGGCAATCGTTTCAAACCCTACCAACAAATACCCGCTGTGTGCATGGTAAAAGGCGATGCGCGTTTTGCGAGTATTGCGGCAGCGAGTATTTTAGCCAAAACGCATAGAGATCAGCTCATGACGGACTTACATCAACAATATCCGCAGTATGGCTGGGAACAAAACCAAGGCTACCCCACAATTGCCCACCGCAAAGCGCTAGCCGAGTTTGGCACAACACCTCATCACAGACTGACTTTTCAATTATTAGCGCGAGACCAACAAATTGGCCTTTTTGACTAACTTTGAGAAAAAACGCATGCGCCAACGTCTAGTTCTTCTCCTTCTCGGTATTTTGGCCCTCGGCTGGGTTGTTTTTAGCTCCTACGACCTGCTCTCCAACGAGAACCTCGTAGATTTCAGAACCTACTTCAACTCAAAAGATCAAGCGGTTTATATTGTACAAGATCCGCAAGCGCTCGACTGGGAAAACGAAAGAATGGTCACGACAGAACTCAATGAGAGTCTCTATTATACCATCGTCAAAAAAGCGAAAGAGCCCGTCACGCTTTTCTTCAGTGCGAAAACCACCAAAATACTCATCGAAAAGAAAGGGAATTGGACACAAAAAGACATCAAAAACCTTTTTGAAAATGGGCTGTTCCCGCTGCAACTGGGCAAGCTCAAACAATTTGAATTTGGTCAACTCCACGGCAAATACAACCGCAACCAATTACTACTGTTTGTAGGTGAACTGCCTACTGCTCAAGCGCTCCGATTCAATGTAAGCGCAAAGGCAAGTTATGCTTGGCTCAAGTGGGATAAGAACAAACAAATCCGCCTGACCGAAACCTATTGTAAAAAAGACGCCAAGTACCGCTATGTCAAATACAGAAATCCGAACCCAGCACTGCGCAAACAAGACGATCAAACGCTTTTTGCTGCCGTTATTCCAGATTTTTTCAAGCGTTATTACTTCTACGAAAAATCATATGCGAAACAACTAGACCCTGCTTTTGCCAAAAGCCCATGGTTCAAGTGTATTGACCACGGCTTTGTGCACCTCAAGCAAGATAGCTCGAGTTTAGTCATCTTCGATTTTCAAGAAAATTCAAACCCGATTCAAACACTAAACGAATTTTTCAGAAAAGAAGAACTCAATACCGAAAGTGCAGCTTACAACAACTTGCAATTTTCAAGCATCATCAGCGATACCAAAACCACTTGGCATTTAGCAACTTATGGCCAATTTGGTTTTGCAAGCCCCAGTAAAACGCTATTAGATCAAGCCCTCGCCTCTGCAACCCTCGGGCAAACCCTTTCTCAGGACGAAACCCAGACCAACCGCTTTTTTGCCAATATGCCAAGCAAAGTGAGCGCACGTTGGGTAGATGCCGACCAAAAGAAAACGGTAACGCTACTGGGTAGGCAAATTATTGAAACGAGTTACCAAAAACTCGATGCACAGACACTCGAGCAACAAGATAAAATTAGAGACTACTTTGTCATGAACCCCGGTTTTCGGGTCTTGCAATTTGCAGCCTTTGCCGAACGTGGCAACGTGATCGCCTTGACAGAAAACCACCAATTGGTTGGCTACATCAACGGTTTGCGCAAATGGGAAAAGGACCTGAGTCAGGAAGTAATTGAGCTGTATCAGATCAGTGGTATCCCGCAGCTCATTTGTGTGCAATTTGAACACGAAGCCCAATTATTCGATAAAACAGGCCGCTTGGTGTATCGCCTTGCGCACGACGCAGGCACGCGCATACAGGTGCTCGAGAACAAAGGCAAAAAAGAATTCATGTGCGCCAGCAGTTCAAATAGTGTGCAGTTATATTCCGAAACCGGAGGCTTGATCAAGCAATTTAGTTTGGGAAGTAAGGTACGTCAGCTGCACGGCTATAAGCAAAGCGGAAAAGCGTATGTCAGTATTTTAACGGACAACCAACAGCAAATCATCGATGTCACAAAACGCAAAGTAGCCATGAAGCAAAATGCAGACACTACCTACGTTTTGGTCGGAAACACAAGCGCTGCGTTTGCCGTAAAAATCGAAAAAAACACAGCAACTGTACTTTCTTTAAATGGACAAAAACAATTTGAGGTACCGAGTCGCGTTGAATGTGTCGGATCGTATATGCAAGCAGCTAACCAAATCATTGTCTTTAAACGCAACAGTAGTCTTTTTGCCTTCAATGCAAAAGGGCAGCGTGTTTGGGAAAAAACGCTAGATGCTGTAGAAATCACGCAAGTTTCGAGTTTCAATGGGCCGAGTAACCAAAGTATTTTGAGCATCATTGATGCCATAGGCAACCAAATCTACCTTCTAGACGACTTAGGTCGAGACCTCGACACCGAAAAGCGTCATGGCCAACAAGAAGTTCAGCTGAGTTCTTTTGGGAACAACGCCTATTCGATTACCACATTTTTAGGAAATTACATTATTCAATACAACAAACAATGAGAAAATTAACCTGGTCATTTTTATTATTGCTCAGTAGCTTACAAGTACATGCCCAGGCTTATTTAGGCGTGAGCTCAAGCAATTACGCAGGCGCAATGGGGAATTTAGTCAACCCAGCATCTTTCGTAGATGGACGCTACAAAATGGACTTAGCCCTACCGGCTTTGAACCTCTTTACCTATCAAAATTTCGGGTATTTCAATGCCGACGCCATGCGCGCAGAACAAGGAAACGGTGGTTATTGGTGGGCCAAGTCCTTGACCGATACCGCCGTACTCAATACCTGGGCTTATCCGTCTTCAACTTTTATTGACCGCCTCATTGTGCACAACTACAACGCAGGATCGAGTGGTGTTTTGGGTGCAAATATCAACTTCAGACTCGACTTATTTAACTTGGCCTTCCACATTAGTGAAAAACGTTCATTGGGCATTTACGCCAACCTGCGCTCGATTACCAACGTAGACAATATGGATCCGAAATTGGCCGTTTTGTCAGAGGAAGGCTTGGAATACCCAGCACTCTGGGACGTCCAGCTCAACGAAGAACTCGTCAATTTGAACCACCTCACCTGGAGTGAAATCGGCTTCAACTACAGCCAAGTGCTCATCGACAACAAAGAGCACTTTCTAAAAATCGGGATCAGCCCAAAAATCTTACTTGGCTTTGCGAGTGCTTACGTGCATACCAAAGATTTTAGTTACAACCTCGTCAATGAAGACACCTCACAATACCTCGGCGGAACTTTCGATTACGGTTACTCCAAAGAAGTGGGCAATTTCATCACGGCCGGCGTCAACGGACAAATCAATTCGAGCAATAGCCTCAGCTACCTCAAGCCGGGCTCAATCGGCTTCGGACTAGACTTAGGGGCTGTTTACGAATGGCGCCCCAACTACGCCAAGTACAAATATGACATGGATGGCAAAACCGACCTCTGGATGCGCAATGAAAACAAATACAAGGCGCGCGTAGGTTTTTCTATACTCGATATGGGTGCCATGAAATTCACAAAAGGAGGCTTGAGCCGCAACTTTGTGGTCAATTCAAATTCACTTTTTGACTTGCATCGTTTTGAAAGCTCCACCGACCTCGAGACCTTCGATATGGTCATCGACTCCCTGATCAATGAGTCCACTGCCGCAGGCAACTCAGAATGGGTTTCGCTCCAAGACCCAGCACAAACTTACCGCATGCGCACACCAACCGCCATGAGTTTACAACTAGACTATCACATCTGGAGCTACTTTTATGTGAATGCAACAGCCATGGTGAACATGATCCCTAAAAACAAAGACACCAAAGTCAATGTGGCCAGCCAACTTTCACTCACACCAAGCTTTGACAGCCCTTACTTCGGCCTTTACTTCCCTATCGCATATAATAAATACAGCGGCTTGCGCACCGGTTTGGCCACGCGCATCGGCCCAGTTATTTTAGGGATGAACGACATGCATTTGCTGCGTGCAAAAGGCGAAATCAGCGGCGTTGATTTTTACGCAGGCTTGCGCTTACCTATACTATACCACCGCGTCAAGGACAAAGACAAAGACAAAGTCTCCGACAAAATGGACGAATGCAAAAACGTACCAGGCACCTGGGCCTTCTTGGGCTGCCCTGATACCGACGGCGATGGCATTCCAGATTCAGAAGATGCTTGCGTTACGGTTGCTGGCCTTAAAGAATTCAAAGGTTGCCCAGATACCGACGGGGACAAAATCATCGATTCTGAAGATGCGTGCCCAACTGTGGCCGGCCTCAAAGAATTCAAAGGTTGCCCAGACACCGACGGCGACAAAATCATCGATTCAGAAGATACATGCCCAACTGTGGCCGGCATTGCAGCCTTGAAAGGTTGTCCGGATAAAGACGGCGACGGCATCACCGATGCCGAAGATGTTTGCCCTGAAAACGCTGGCCCGAAAGAAAATCAAGGCTGCCCAGACCAAGACAACGACGGCCTCTTTGACTACGTAGACAACTGCCCTACGCTTGCTGGTCCGAAAGAAAACCAAGGTTGCCCTTGGCCAGATACCGATGCCGATGGCTTATTAGACAAAGACGACGACTGCCCGAACCTCGCAGGGCCAAAAGCCAACAAAGGCTGCCCTTACAAAGACTCAGACAACGACGGCTTGCTCGACAAAGACGACGACTGCCCGAACACGCCGGGTCCGAAAACAAATAAGGGCTGCCCAGTTATTGAGCAAGCGGTCATTGAAGTGCTCAAAACAGCCTTTGACAACCTCGAGTTTGAATCGGGCAAAGACATCATCTTTGAGAGCTCCAAACCTTCGCTCAATGAACTAGCAGAAGTACTCAAGAAGAAAACAACCTGGAAACTCGAAATCGCAGGCCATACCGATAACGTCGGCGACGACAACGGCAACTTGGTACTCTCTAAAAAACGTGCGGAGGCGCTCAAAGCGTATCTGATCAGTCAAGGAGTAGATGAAGCGCGTTTGCTGACGCTATACTTCGGTGAAACCAAACCGGTAGCTACCAACGATACGCCCGAAGGCCGTCAGAAAAACCGACGCGTCGAGATGAAAATCGTTATCGAATAAACAACAAAATATCAAAATTGAGAAAGGGAGGCCCATGAGCCTCCCTTTTGTATTTCAGGGTATTTGGCCTCAATGTTACGTCTATGTTAACAAAAGCGTACGGCTTATTAATGCTTTATTAATCTTTGATTAATGTAATCGTCAAGATACAACTTGACCTTTGCACTATTAATTAAAGCTAACAAATGAAGTATTTTACACTTGCCCTCACCTTTTTATGTATCGGTCTTTTTTCTAGCAAATTTATCGCGCAAACAGGTGCCATTTCCGGAACTGTTCTAGACGACGACAAAAAGCCCCTTAAGGAGTTCAATGTGCGTTTATCGGTGGCCAACAAGCCAAATATTGATCTTGAAAAAGGCACTTTTCTTTTCACGGCCCTCCCAGCTGGCACCTACACATTTGAAGTCAAAGCAGCCGGTTTTGAAACCTTCAAGTCAGAAAACATCATCGTAACCGAAGGGCAGACCATCAACACCCAAGCCATTTTAAGAACAAAATCTCAAACGACCGGAGATGTGCGCGTTGAACGCAAATCTGACAAGAACAAAGGCGACCTCGAGGTCACTAAAATGCAAATCAATCAACCTGGCGTTGTCGATGGCATCAACAAAAATACCTTCATCAAAACGCCAGACTCACGCGTATCTCAGGTTTTTAAACGCGTCAGTGGCGCAAGCGTCCAGGACAACAAATTTGTAGTCGTTCGCGGGCTCTCTGACCGCTATAACTTCGCGCTCATCAACGGTGCACCGCTACCAAGTACGGAAAGTGACCGCAAGGCCTTCTCTTTTGACATCTTTCCGTCCAACATGCTCGAGAATCTTTTCATTATGAAAAGTGCCACACCAGAACTACCAGGAGAATTTGCGGGTGGTGTCATCGACATCAAAACGGTTGAACCTAGATCAGAAAAATTTCAAAATATTCAAATCGGGATGGGCTACAATACCATTAGTACCCTCAAAGACTTCAAAACGTACAACGGAGGCGCAACCGATATTTCAGGCTTTGGAACAAATGCAAGAAGCATTCCTGATGGCCTGCCAAGCACCGCTGAATTTGCTGCACTGACTACACAACAAAAAGCCGATTTAGCCAAACTGATTCCTGCAAATTGGTCTACATCGCGTGGTACAGCTTTGCCCAATGGAAGCCTTCAATATAGTGTGGGCAATAAAATCAAACTGCAAGACAAAAAGAGCATGTCTTATGTATTTGCCTATTCATATAGCAACACCAACAATTTTAGCTTGGTGACACGCCGCGAATTTGAAGAACAAGTCGGTGGAGTAGTCACTAAAAACGAACTCATCGATTCTGCCTACACCAAGTCTATCCTCAATACAGGCTTGCTCAATATGAAATTTGAATTGAGCAAAAGAACAGAATTACAACTCAAAACACTTTACTCAGTCTCTTCTGACGACAAAGTAAACTCGCGTCAAGGGAAGCGCGACATGGATATCGAATCGATGTACAACGAGCGCTCTACAAATATCTGGTATACACAAAATAACTTGCTCACCACCCAATTGCTTGGCAAGCATAATTTCAAAGACGACTGGAAGTTCAACTGGACAGTTGGCTACAGTAACGTGAAGCGCGACATCCCTTTCTTGCGCCGTATGGTTTATCAGCAAGTAGATACAACCTTGCCTTATTTTGCTGTCGTACAAAACAACGATATCTCTACGCTTGGTGCTGGCAATATGTTTTGGTCTACCATGAGTGAAAACATCGCAAGTGCACGCTATGACCTCAGCAAGCAAATTGGTGGAGACGACTCTAAAGACTACCTCAAATTTGGTGGCTTCCATCAGTACAGAGGTCGTGACTTCGCCGCGCGCAACCTTGGTTTTTCTAAATTCGACCCCGCCGGATCTTCATCTTTCAACTCAAATTTATTGCTCTTGCCGGAAGACCAAGTCTTTGCTTCTGAAAACCTGGGTTTAATGGCCGACGGACAGGGTGGTTTCAAGTTAGAAGAAGGAACGAATGTAGACGACAGCTATGATGCGTCTTCTCTACTCAATGCCGCTTATGCCATGATTGACACAAAGTTGTTCAGTAAACTTCGCGTTGTAGGTGGTGTGCGCGCAGAGGCTTACCAACAAAAATTCCATTATGTGGAGTTCGGATCGAACGCAGACAAATATTTGGATACAACCGTTATTGACCTCTTACCTTCGATCAATTTAACCTACAAAATCACAGAGCGTTTTCAGTGGAGAGCAAGTGCTGCACGCACAGTAAGCCGACCAGAGTTCCGTGAATTAGCGCCTTTTACCTTCTATAACTTCCTCAATGACAACCTCGCTTCGGGAAATCCGCAGCTCAAACGCGCCACCATCAACAACTACGATACCCGTTTGGAATATTTCCCAGGTAAAGGTCAGGTCGTTAGCGTATCTGGTTTTTATAAAACTTTTGACAATCCGATTGAATTGCTACTCAGAACTGGTACCTCTGGTACACCTGAACTTTATTTTAACAACATCGACAAAGCAACTAGTTATGGTGCAGAGCTCGAGTACCGCATGAATTTAGGCTGGATGAACCGTACAGATTCTAACTCTATTTTCTCTAGAACTACATTCTACACCAATGCTTCATTGATCCGATCTGCGGCAGACCTCAGCGCATTTGCAGGTCTTGAGGAGTACCCAGGATCGACAAGACCACTTCAAGGACAATCACCATATATTCTGAATGTAGGTTTGTTTTATGAAAGTCAGAAAGAGCTTGTTGTCAATTTCTCTTACAACTATGTTGGTCAGCGCATTGCGATTGCAGGTAGCATTCAGGAGCCTAGTGTTTGGGAAAACGGCCGACACGTACTCGACTTCCAAATTGGAAAAACTTGGAAAGACAAATACGAGCTCAAACTGAACTGTGCTGACCTTTTAGCGCAAGACTTAGTATTCTTCCAAGACATCAATAAGAACAAACGCTATGACAAAGGTGTAGACAGCGCTTGGCAAGAAATCACGTTTGGCCAAACCATTACTTTGAACTTTAAATACAAATTCTAAAGGTCAATGTTAAGGAATTGTTCCAAATGCTTAACACACATTTAAAGCAAACTTAAGGAGGCTATAACTTGGGCCGACTAAGAACACTAGAACTTTGCAGTAAATAAAATTAAAAAAGATGAAAAAAATTTACACCCTCTTGACTGCCCTTTGTCTTGGCTCTGTAGCCATGGCTCAGGATGCTTTCTGGACACCTACTAACTACCGTGGTGCGTTTCCAGTTACTGACAACACTCCTGCCACAGACTGGACTTCTGGTTGGGCAAATTTTGATGCCGAAAACACGGTGTATCCTGCAACGGTAACTACGGTTTCTGCGGATATCACCACCAACACAACTTGGAGTGGTGTGGTCAAACTCATGAACAAAGTTTATGTCAAAAACAACGCAACTCTAACTATTGCGCCAGGAACCATCATCCGCGGAGACAAACTCACACAAGGTACGCTCATCATTACGCGTGGGGCCAAAATTATCGCTGACGGTACCGCAGCAAACCCAATTGTATTTACTTCTAACGAAGCAGTAGGCGCTCGCAACGAAGGTGACTGGGGTGGTTTGGTGCTTTTAGGCTTGGCCAAAAACAACCAACCTGGTGGTGTAGCAAATATCGAAGGGATTGTTCCAACAACAGACTCACAATTTGGTGGAAACTTTGACAACGACAATTCAGGTATCTTGCGTTACGTTCGCGTTGAATTCGCAGGTATTGCACTTGAGCCAAACAAAGAAATCAATGGCATCACATTCGGGTCAGTTGGTAACCAAACCATCGTAGATTACGTTCAGGTTGCTTTCTCTGGAGACGACTCATTTGAGTGGTTTGGTGGAACTGTCAACTGTAAGCACCTTATCGCTTACCGCGGGATCGATGACGATTTCGACACAGACTTCGGTTACAGAGGAAAAGTTCAATTCTTCCTTTCTATTCGCGACAAAGATATGTCCGATGCAGCTGGTGACTCAAACAGTTTTGAATCTGACAACGATGCAGCCGGATCTACCGCTCAACCAAAAACATCTCCTATCTTCTCAAATGGAACAATAGTGGGACCAAAAGGGAATGGCACAACTGCACTTCCTGTTGGAGAGAAATTTGAAAAATCATTCCGCTTGCGCAGAAATACCGCTACTTCTTGTTTCAATACACTTGTAACTGGATGGGAAAAAGGTTTATCAATTGAAGGTACAGCTGTAGTCAATAACGTGAATGGCGATACGCTTGTTTTTGGCCACAACACATTGAGCAACTTTTCTGCAAATACCAATACCATTTACAATGCAGGCACATCGAGTGGCGCAGCCTCAACTGCAGCTTTCTACCTTTCATTCATGGGCCCAGATGGCAACGACACAACAGCAACGCTTGCTCAAATCAACTGGGTGAACTTATTTCCAGCCCTTGGCGTAACGCCAGATGCACGTTTAGCTGCAGGATCAGTTGCTGCAACAAACGGCAACTTCATGAATACTAAATTTTACTCTGTGGCGACACCAGTGGTTGCGACTAATAGCTTTACTTACTGCCAAGGTGCAACAGCTGCTGCTTTGTCTGCTAACGCACTTTCAGGCAACACCCTTCGTTGGTATACCCAAGCAATTGGCGGAACATACACAACAACAGCTCCAGTACCAAGTACAACAACTGCCGGAACTTATACTTACTACGTTTCTCAAGCAAACGTTGGCAACGACGAAAGTATGCGTGCAGCTATTACAGTAGTTGTCAATGCGCTTCCTGCAACACCAGTAATTACGGCTAGCGGTTCTACTACATTCTGTACAGGTGGATCAGTTGACCTCACTTCAAGTGCAAGTGCAGGAAACGTTTGGTCTACCAATGCCACCTCTTCAACCATAACTGTTTCAACTACAGGTAACTATTCAGTAACTGTAACCGATGCAAACGGTTGTGCAAGCGCTTCTACACCTATTTCTGTGAACGTTTCTAATGCTCCAGCCCCAACTATCAGCGCATCTAGTACACAAGCGTGTTCTGGTGATGTGGTAACGGTTACCGCATCTGCAGCTGATTCTTATTTATGGTCTTCAGGTGAAACAACACAAAGTATCCAAGTGAGTGCAACAGCCGCAGTATACGTTACTGTAACGAATGCAAACGCATGTAACGGTGTTGGTCAATCTGCAACTACCAACATTACCTTTACAGCAACTCCTACTGCTGCAGGTTCTTTCACAAGTGCTGGCAACGTGGTTACCTTTACCAACACGTCTACAGGCGCAACAGCTTACTCTTGGGATTTCGGTGACTTCACCAACTCTTCAGCTACGGCTCCTGCACATGCTTACGCTGCAAACGGAACCTACACAGTAGTGCTTACCGCTATCAATGGTAACTGTACAAGCACAACTTCTTTCGAAATCTCTATCGAGGTCGGTATGGAAGAGGCTACAGCCTTGAACTTTATGGTATACCCTAACCCTGCTACTGAGCAAGTTTTGGTTGCTTTTGAAAACAATTCAACTGGCACATTAAACATCACTGACGCAACAGGTCGTTTGGTTTACACAGCGCAAATCACTGAAGTGGGTACTGTACTACATCCTGTGAATATAAGCGAACTCGCATCAGGAAGCTACACAGTTCAACTGATCAATGCCAAACAAGTAGGTATCAAACACCTCATGATTCGTAAATAATTGACAAAGAAATCAAGAGGGGGTTTTTAAAAGCCCCCTCTTTTTTTAAACAAAACTAACGATGGAAAACACAAAAGGACATACCATACTGATCGTTGACGACGAACCAGATATCTTAGAGTTTTTATCGTACAACGTGCGCAAAGAAGGCTACAAAGTTTTTACAGCCAGCAATGG
>JBEEKN010000008.1:0-59139 GCA_041168605.1 Bacteroidota bacterium
ATCAAAA
Source organism: Bacteroidota bacterium (assembly GCA_041168605.1). Classification (GTDB taxonomy): domain Bacteria; phylum Bacteroidota; class Bacteroidia; order Flavobacteriales_D; family Crocinitomicaceae; genus UBA952. The sequence continues at coordinate 8 of JBEEKN010000008.1, forward strand.
TGTTCCACCAAAATATCTGGCAAGAACAACTTTAGTAAGTCTAGGTAATTATCCAAGGTGCTTTTTATGCAAAAATCAGCTTTTTCTGTAAATACCTCCCCAACTTTTGGTTATGATCCCTGATACTTCAAGCCTATCGTGAAGTCAAGGCCACCCAAAGCATAGCTGCGCGCGTATAGTTTTTGTGGTTTAGAATTGTCGGTACTGGTGTAGTTCTGCCATTCAGATTCGGTTCCAAATGCAATTTGAGCGTCATAAGGTTGAAAATCGTTGTATGTGAATAGATCGGAGCCATTATAAGAATAGCCCGACATTTTTCCATTTTTTGGAGAGAAAGTCTGCTTGATGTATCGTACTTCTGTGAAAAAAGAGAACTTTTTTGAAACCGGCACATTGATGCCAATGGCGCCATTATACCCGAGTGATGCCGGGCAGGTGTATGTATAGGTCATCGAGGCGGTGGAAGTTCCGAGTGAGTTGAAGTTACCGTCTTCAATTGTTTGTAGGTAAGACATTTTACCCTTTACTATGTTCAGTCCAACTTTGGCATAAAGATCAAACTTTTTGAGCGGGACGGATAGAATGAGTTTGGCTGCGGATTGAAAGAACGCGCCCGACATGATTTTTTGCCCGTAGCCGAAGTTGTCCGAAACACTATTTGGTTTGAGGTAGCTAAATGAAAGCTCATAACCGATTTGCTCGGTGATCAAATGCCCAAAATTCAAGTCGGTATGTAGGCTATTTTTGAAGGCATAATTTTCTTGTCTCCAGAACCAGGGTAGTGAAACTTGATGTGAGGTATTGACGATATAACTTGGCTGCTGATCAATGCGCGCATTCAAAAGATACCCGCTGGAAATGGACCCGTAAATGTGTTGTGACCATAAAGAAAGGCTGGCGCTAAGGGTCAAAAGGAAAAGGAAGGTTTTCATCAAAAGGTTTTAGTTGAACTTCATGCTGTTTAACAAGATTGAAACAAATTGAACTTGGTAAAAGTTACACCGCCATGTTGAAAAATGCACGGTAAACAACTAATCCCTTCCTCCCCTATCTAATCAAATTGACATGTCCTTGGATGCGCTTTTGTTCGTCGAGCGAAGGGACTATCACGGAAACGATGTAGGTGTAGGTGCCCGACTGACAAGGCGTGTTTTGTGGGCTAAAAGTGCCGTCCCAGCCCGTGTTTGGATCGCGGGTTTCGAAAATGATTTCTCCCCATCGGTTGTAAATGGTGAATTGGTAGCTCGATTGGTCGATTCCACCGGAGAAAATTGGTAAAAAGAGTTGATTCAAGCCATCTCCGTCTGGGGTGAAAGAATTGGGGATGTACAAAACAAAATCGGGATCGTATGCGATGAGATAACTCGCGGTGTCTGAACAGCCTAATTCGTCTGTGACCACCATGGTTATGTTGTAAAAACCGGCTTCAACGAAAGTGTGCAAGGGGTTTTCGAGGTTACTGAAATTGCCGTCGTCAAAATTCCAATACCAAGAGGTGAGCGCAAATAATTCGGCAATGGAGGTGCTTTGCAGTTGAATGGGGCCGTTGGTATAGGGTTGGTTTATCGAAGAGGTGATTTCGGCCGTTGGAGCTGATTCGATAACCGTGACTTCTTGGCTTGCTTGGCAGCCTAAACTATCTACCACCGTCAGGGAATACGTGCCGGCGCCGAGGTAGACAGCTGCTGTGTTTTGCCCATTTGACCACGCATAAGACGCAAATCCGGGGTTTGCTTCAAAGAGCACTTCTTGACCTGTGCAGACATATGTGTTTCCAAGGATACTGATGACCGGATTGGGCGATTCCTCAACGGTAATGGTGTCGTTGGCCACGCAACCATTTGCGTCAGTTGCCGTGAGCCAGTATGTACCTGGGCCCACAAAGGTGTTTTGCGTTTGTGCGCCATTGCTCCATTGGTAATTTGTGAATGCAGCACTTGCGGATAGTTCCGTTGTGTTTCCGGCGCAAACAAGTGTATTTCCAAGGATGTTGATGACCGGAATTGGCCACTGCTCAACCGTAAAGGTATCGTTGGCTACGCAGCCATTTGCGTCGGTTGCAGTGATCCAGTAAGTACCTGCCCCAACAACGATATTTTGAGTTTGAAGGCCGTTATTCCATTGGAAATTAAAGAGTGCTGAATTGACGGAGAGCTCGGTTGTGTATCCGGCGCAGACATTGGTGTTTCCGAGGATGCTGATGAGCGGAGTTGGCCATTGCAAAAGCGTGAAGGTGTCGGTGGCCACGCAGCCATTTGAGTTTGTTGCCGTGAGCCAATAGGTACCGGGGCCAACGGTGATGTTTGGCGTCTGCAGGCCATTGCTCCATTGGTAAGTCACAAAATTAGGGCTCGACAAAAGTGTAGTGGTGTTTCCTGGACACACGCCTGTTGCGCCGATGATGTTTACGGTAGGTGTCGGAAAATTGCTGACCACGATGGTATCGCTTCCTGAACCACTTGAGCCTGTTACAGTGACCCAATAAGTGCCGGGTTGCGTCACCGTTATATTTGCGGTACTCGCACCTGTATTCCAAAGATAAGTGCCCTGATTTGGCGGTGCGGAGAGCGTTACAGAAGCCCCTGGGCATTTGTAGACATCAGGGCCTAATGTGAAGTTGAAATCGACACACGTGTAAAAATCTTCAATGACGTTGTTGAGCCCCCACCTGCCCTTGTTTGCCCCGATGAATACGCCATCGTTGACAAAATTACAGGCGGCGCCCGCTAAATTGGGATTGTTGATCACGGCTAAGTAAGAGGCGCCGTTTCCACCGTTTGTGAGTGTTGTGCGCGCAGCATATAATTTGCCATTCAAACCCAACTTCAAACTCCTGAAGCCAGTCGATGAGCTATACACAACATACATAGAAGCTTGAATGGCCGCTTGGGATAAGATCGAAATATCAAACTGAACAATTGACCCGTTGTTCAAGAAAGAAACACCGCCTTGTGTCGCGTCAACCCTTGAAAAGTATAATTTTGAATTGTCCGGTGAAAAAGAAGTACCGTAGCCAGCTGATCCTAAATTGAGTGGAATCGGATTGGAAATGACGCCATTTGTTTTGTTGAAGTTAAACAAGCAAGTATACCCGTTGTAGAATGTGGTGAACGCCAATTTGGTGCCATCAGGTGAGGCTTTCAATTCACCAACTGCATCGTAATTGGAATTGGCATAATTGCTTGTTCCGTTTGTGATAATGGTGGGGCCAACACTCGAGTAAATTGGGGTCGGATTGATGCCTGCAGACGTCAGTAAATAAGCAAAAAATGTATTGCTGCCGTACTTGTGTCCGATGATCCAGATATCCTGACCGTTGTCGTGATAGACGCCGGTAACCATCTCACAATTTTCAAATGGCTGCAATAAGTTACCGTTAGACACCACTGCACCCAAACCGCCCGCAAGCGACATGTCAATTAAAGTATAACTGAAACCATTTATACCTGGGTTGGTGGTACTGATGATAATACCAGCTTGTGTTTCTGGTGTAAAAAGATAATAGAGCGTGCTCGAACCGGGTTTCTTTACAATTAAATTTTGTGAAATGCTATTGGATGTACCTATTAGATTTCCACCAGGCATGATCTGACCTAGCGCATTTCTGACCTGACTACCACTGCTGTAAAACAATAAATCCCCGGTTTGGCTATTCGAAATGGCGGTTTGCCCCTCGAATTGAGCACCCGGCGAATCATTTTCTACGACCGGATTACAATTACTGAAGTTGAGTGAAGGCCCGGGGGCAGGCGTAATTCCAAGACCAACAGCTGTTGCGCCAAACATCCAATTGCTATTTTGCAGAGAAGCCTGAGCAAAACATAAGCTCATGAATCCGAGAGAAATAGCAAAGATAAATAGACGCATGAACTAGATTTGGTTTCGTATGAGCTCAACCAAATTTAAACAACTTAAAGTTGGTATTGTTTAGGCTTAAAGTTAAATCGTGCACAGAACTGCAAATTTTAGAACATGTTCTATGTATTTTTGTGCCTAAAAGTTCAATGCTCACATTTCTTCTGATCGTTGCCGCCTTTTTGAATGAGGCCACAGCTCAAACTTGCACGGTAAAAATCGATAATGATCTTGCCCAAATGCAGCAACATGCGCGTGGGCACCTAGAGGTATTTATGAGCATTGCGTTTGAGGTGAATCATGTCAAAATCAAGGCCACCGACAAGCAGCAAGTGCGCATTCCGGTTCACCAGACAGGTTTTGACACCGTCGATTATACCTATACCTACAATGGCGACGTTCATCACGAACAATTCATTTGTAAGCTCCGGGCAAAAGAAAAATATACCATTTCACCTTGCACTTGTTGTGGTATTTTTTTGATGACCCCTGCCCAAAACGCGCAAAGAGGTTCCGTCAAATACATCAATGCGTCTGAACAAGAATTCATTTCTGAAACGGGGGACCAAGAAATTCATGCCCTATCTAAAAATAGCAGTACGGATTACATCCATTCGTATATTTCAATGAATTGTGGTTTTCGGCCAACTCAAATTTTTATAGCAGCACCAGACTACTTGAATCCAAAATTCGATTACGAGAATTGGAAGTCCAAAACGGAGCAAGAACAAGCGTTACTCGATATAGAGCAAAATGCTTTGATTCGGTTTTCATTCAATTTTCTATTTCTCCACGACGAGAAATTGGTGGTGACAATTGGTGAAAGTGGGCGTGATTTTAGGGTGGAGTTGGGTTTGTAGCCTAGCGCAAATTACTCCGGCATATAATAATTACTCACAAAAATTCGATAAGCAAGGTAGACACCCATTACGGTCCATATCCACCACCTGTTTTTCATATACCAGTCCATCGTTTGTAGTTTAAGATTCTCTTTAAAGTTAGGATTAATATCGTCCCTTTCTTGAATTCATTCGCTCAGCAAACGCAAATTCAGTAATTTTAGCGGACTTAACGCATACGCTACCCCCATGAAAAATCTTTACCTTTTGCTTTTTGTGTTCTTTTCAGCACTCATTTCGAATACGGCTTTTGCCCAAGACTCTACGCGCTACGAAGTGTTCGATGTCGTTTACCTTACGGATGGGGCGGTTTTAAAGGGGCAGATTTTATCTTACGACGCACAAGGAGGCGGGCTTTCGTTTCGGGATACACAAAATCGGGTCTATAATTTCAGTCGCGAACAATATAAATACTTCCGTGAAAAGCAGAATTTCCCGATCAATACCAAGAAAAACAAAGCGCTGAGACCACGTAAAACCGGTGGTTTGAGCTACAATATCGGCCTAAACAATACGTATTTGTATGGTTTGGAGAAATTAGACCTGAACGCGCTTGGAAAAAGGCGCAGCACCGAAGGTTTTGCAATTGGCGTGCAAGGGACTATCGGCAAATACTTTACCCGCAGTCATTATGTTGGCGCGTGCGCAGAGGTTGGCGTGCTCACCACCGATCCTAGGTTTTATAATTTTGGCCTTCATTACAACTATGAATACGACCTCAAGGCAAACAATCTTGCGCGCTATATTCCTGTCGAGTTGAAATTTCAGAATATGATTTTACAAAATTCGGGCATTCCGTTTGTCGAAACTACGCCCAATAGTTCTTGGTCGGGCTATTATTACCCCAAAACTGAAATGAAAACGCTCGTATTTTCGGTAGGCCACGGCTTTGGTTTTATCCTCAAACAGGGCGGCTCGTTTAATATCGATTTGTCTTATCAGCGCCACATCACCTTGAGTCAAACTTTCTACGGACTCAAGCCAGCAGATGCAGTCGGATACGACCCTAAGTTTCAGGTGAACGGGTTTAAACTTGGTTTGTCGTTGAGTTTTTAGGCAGCCGGAGTTTATTTAATATTAATTCATACAAACCATGAACAAGATCTTAGTCATCCTTACCCTCGATATGGAAAATTTACCCAGTAATTTCCAAGAAATATTGAAACACGAACAAGAAGTTGTAGCCGAATGGAAAGCAGCGGGCGTCCTTGAACATTTGTATTTGAGAGAACAACGCAACGGTGCCGTTTTGGTTTTCAACGGCCTGTCCGAAACCGAAGCCCAAGAGCGCATGACCACCCTACCCTTCTTCAAGTTGCAAAAAAGCATTGAGTACTATAGTTTGATGCAGCAGTTTTAAGGGAATTCGATTTAAATATTAAAATTGATTCACGTTTTCCACTTCAAGCCCTCGAAGATTAAAAACTTTATTGCACAATAAATTTTCTTGATTTTTATCAAGAATGCCAGTAATGTTAGGCGCTAACTTTCATTAAAAACACGATGAAATTTCTACTAAAATCTGAGGGCCTCGCCCTATTTCTCTTTTTTAGTTTTCTCTATTTTCAATTATTTCAATCTGACTGGAAATTATTTGCGTGGCTCTTTTTTGCACCAGATGTTTCTTTTGGGGCGTATGTGATCACAAAAAAACTTGGCGCGATTGCTTATAACGTTTTCCATCACCAAGGATTTCTTTTGGTTTTAACTGCACTTGGTTATTATTTCGATGTTGAATTATTGGAACAAGTAGGACTCATTTTCTTGGCACATTCAAATTTTGATCGCGTCGCAGGTTATGGTTTAAAATATCTTGATAATTTTGACCACACCCATTTAGGTTGGATTGGTAAAAGCAAATATTTGAATTAGAAATAATGAAGCAAAATAATATGCAACATTTGAATTGGCTCGAAGAAATAGACCAAAACACACATTTTGTCAAGGAATTATTTTTGGATTTAAATGAGGATCAGCTCAATGCCAAACCAAATCAAAATACATGGAGTATCGCTCAGAATCTAGCCCATCTGATTGTTATAAACGAAAGTTATTACCCAATTCTCCAGGACCTCCATCACCAAACTTATAAAGCGCCTTTTCATGCTAAATTTCCATTTTTAGTAAGTTTTTTTGGCAAATTCGTACTCAAATCTGTTACACCGGACAGAAGAAAAAAAATGAAGACCTTTCCAATCTGGGAACCTGGCCAGAGCGCAGTAGTGGCCGGTATTTTGGATCGGTTTATCCAACATCAAGAAGAATTGAAAAATGCCATCGAAAATGCAGCAGTTTTCACTGGAAATAATGTTGTTATTCATTCTCCGGCTAGTAAAGTAATAGTATATAAATTAGCTACCGCTTTTGATATCATCGTCACTCATGAGGCACGTCATGTCAACCAAGCAAAGGAATTACTTGAATTGATGAAACACTGAGTTACAATGTTACGGACTTTCAAATTTAGCGCAATTACATGGAGTTGGGCCAAAGGCGTTGGGTCAAATTGGCACATTGCTTGATAAAAAGTAATGAAAGAAATGACCTCAATTTTAAATTGGATTAAAGTGGAATTCCCCAATTTGAAACAATCTTTTCATGACGGAAAAAACGAACTCGGAAAACAAGTGACCAACCCAACCTATGGTTTTGGCTGCTTTGAACAAACCTATGCTAATGGAGAAGTCAAAACACACTTTCAAATTGGCGTTGCGGCTACTTCGAAAGGCATTTCGATATATTTATTGGGGATCAGAGGGAAACTCGATTTACCTCAATTATGTTTGGGCCTAGGCAAGGCCAAAGTGACCGGCTATTGTATCAGTTTTAAAAAATTTGCGGAGCTTGATCAACAAATTTTGCACAGCGTGCTGACTAAAGCCTTACACTGCTCAACGCATTTGGAATAAGTTATTTTTTTCATTTCGTTCCGTAAAACCACTGAATTCAAATTAACGGGTAGTACTTAGTTTAGCCTTTCATTTTATAAGGCTATGAAAAAACTAATTGTACACGATACATCAATTCAATTGATGGAGGCCAACGGCTTTGAATACATTTGTTTGACTGATATGTTGAAGGCAAGAGATGGCCAGTTTTTTGTGACTGATTGGCTGAGAAATCGGAACACTTTGGAGTATATCGGCATATGGGAACAACTCAGTAATCCGAGTTTTAATTATGGCGAATTCGCCATAATTAAAACCAAAGCGGGACTCAATAATTTTAAAATAAGTGTGAAGGATTTTGTGGAGCAAACCAACGCAATCTCTTTACAGGCAAAGCCTGGGCGTTATGGAGGTACCAATGCTCACAAGGATATTGCTTTTGAATTTGCGATGTGGATTAGTCCTGAATTTAAAATATATTTAATCCGAGAATTTCAAAGGCTCAAAGCAGAAAAAGAGAAAGCGTTTGGTTGGTCTGCGAAACGAGAACTTGCAAAGGTGAACCATCTGATACATGCCAGTTCAATTCAAAAACACCTTGTCCCTAATGAAATATCACCAGAACAAGCAATGGTCATATATGCCAGCGAGGCAGATGTCATTAATGTCGCTTTGTTTGGAATTACAGCCAGGAATTTTAAAAAACAAAATCCAACCTTTAAAGGTAAAATTCGAGATGCGGCCTCGCTCGAGCAATTGATTTGTTTGATCAATTTAGAAAACTTAAATGCATTGTTTATTCAAGAAGGGCTCTCTCAAGCAAAACGGCTCTTAAATCTGAACCAAATTGCCATCCAACAGTTGACTATACTGCAAAGTAAATCGAATCGGTCCCTAGAGAATTTGAAGAAAATAGCGTTTTAATTATGGCGAATTCGCCATAATTAAAACCAAAAAAAGTTAATTTTACCTATGATCAATTGGCACACCTCTACCCCACCGCAAGCTCCTTTTTTTGCTTCAATTTTCAATTATTATTTGTCGGACAATTTAGAAGGCTATGAAGCTTATGACTTGCTAACACTTGAATTAGTCAAACAAATGCCTGGTTTTCTCGGCTACGAAAGCATGAAGCACGAGGGGCGCGGAACCTTCATTAGTTATTGGCAAAATGAAGAAGCCATTGCCAATTGGGCGAAGCACCCTATTCATATTGAGGCCAAGGCACTCGGGATTTCCAAGTGGTATCGCTATTACCATAGCATGATTGCGGAGGTTAGTCGGTTTCATTCGCATCAGTTTGATTGAGATCGTACTTCATGCCTTGTGATGTATGCGTTTTATAAGTACATTTAATCATCATTTTCTAATGAAATTTCATTCTCAAAAAGGTCTTTTAATCTAATCTGTTTTTATCATGTTCACGCCCATCCTTATTGCCATCGCAGCGCTATTTTTTTCAGGTTTAAGAATTGCCCAAGAATACCAACGAGCCATTGTATTTAGACTGGGGCGTTTTCAGTCTGTAAAGGGTCCGGGGTTGTATTGGCTCATTCCTTTGATTGAAACCCAGCAAAAAGTGGATATCCGCACCCAGACTGTTGACCTCGAGCAGCAAGAAACGATTACAAAAGATAGCGTAACCATCAAAGTCAACGCAGTGCTATGGTACATGATTGTCAATCCTGAAAACTCCATTATTAAAGTAGCAAACTACAATCAGGCGGTTTATCAATTTGCCGTTTCTGCACTGCGCAACATAATTGGGCAGCACACACTTGATGAAGTGCTCAGAGAACGAGAAAAAATCAATGGAACTCTTCAAAAAATTGTCGATCAAACCACCGAGCCTTGGGGTGTTCAAATTCAAATGGTAGAAATGAAAGATGTTGAAATTCCTGAAGGCATGCAGCGCGCCATGGCCCGTGAAGCCGAAGCCATTCGTGAAAAACGCGCAAGAATTGTCAAGGCTGAGGCCGAACTCGAATCTTCAATAAAACTGACGCAAGGCGCCAAAGAAATGGAAAACAGTCCGATTGCTTTAGAGCTGCGCAGAATGCAAATGCTTTCTGAAATTGGCATTGACAACAACACAACAACGATCGTAATGATGCCTTCAGATTTCACAAATGCCGCCAAAAGTTTTACGGAAATGGTCACTAAAAACAAAGAAAGCTAACTTTCAAGGATGAAGTACCTCGCTTACCTCCCACTCCTATTCTTTTTGAATTTTGGTGTTTTGTGCGCTCAGCCAGAGTGGCATAAGGCGATTTCTTATAACATTCGCTACGATGGGCATTCTGATCTAGCACCGGATTGGTCGCAAAGAAAAGCAGCAATTTTTGCGCAGCTCCAAAATGAACGCCCCACGATTATTGGTTTTCAGGAGGTATTGAAAAATCAACTCAACGATCTCCACAAAGCGCTTCCCACCTTTGCTGTGGTGGGCGTAGGCCGAGACGACGGCAAGGAAGCTGGTGAGTATGCACCAATTTTTGTCGATACCATGCGCTATCTCTTGTTGCAAAGCGGCACATTTTGGCTCTCGCCGACACCTGAGCTACCCTCGAAGGGTTGGGATGCTGCACTCAATAGAATTTGCACGTATGCCTTGTTGGAAAGCAAATACGACCACAAAAAACTTTGGGTATTGAATACGCATTTTGACCATGTGGGTACCGCTGCACGTTTGCACTCAGCGGAGCTGCTCATTGAAAAATTTGCGGAGTTCACTCAAAATGTAAATGCACCGCTGTTGCTTTTAGGGGATTTCAATGCAGAACCTGAGAGCCCTGTTTATCAGCTACTCCAAGCGGCTTTTCAAGATTTATCTTGTTTGAAGCGACATCGAGAACTTTGTTCAGGACCCACTTTTAATGCCTTTACTTTGAGCGAAGCCGACGATAAAATCATCGATTATTTCTTTGGGAGTCCGGAGCTGATTTCTATTCGCTACAATGTGCTGCAAACACCTTTTGACCGTTCCTATCCTTCGGACCACTTTGCGCTGGCACTCACCTTTATTTCCTTATAAATATTATCTATTTATACATAAACACTATTGATGCTATCGATTAAATAACTGTGGTACATTTGGGTACAACATTAATCAAATCGATATGAAAAAGGTTTATTTACTCATGAGTTTTGGCTTGGCATTGAACCTCGCAGCTCAAAAAGGAAAAAGAAACACACCGCCACCTCCACCGCCACCAGCACCCGCTGGGCAGTGTCCGGTGATGCACGGGGCTGCCACGCCACCGCCAGCAGGGGGTGCGCACAGCAATCCTGTCGTGAATTCAAATGGCAATACCAACCGCGATTGGTGGCCGAATCAGCTAGATTTGACTGTCTTGCGTCAGCACTCTTCCCTTTCCGACCCAATGGGTGCAGGATTCGATTACGAAACAGCCTTCTCAACACTAGATTATTACGCTTTAAAGGCCGATATCAAAAAAGTACTTACGGAGTCGCAAGACTGGTGGCCAGCAGATTTTGGCAACTACGGGCCGCTTTTCATTCGCTTGGCTTGGCACAGCGCTGGCACCTACCGCACTGGCGACGGCCGTGGTGGTTCATCTGCTGGTCAACAACGCTTTGCGCCACTCAATAGCTGGCCAGACAACGGCAACCTAGACAAAGCACGTCGTTTGCTTTGGCCAGTCAAACAAAAATATGGCAAAAAAATTTCTTGGGCTGACCTCATGGTTTTGGCAGGAAATGTCGCTTTAGAAGAAATGGGCTTTAAAACCTATGGTTTCTCGGCAGGCCGCGCAGATGTTTGGGAGCCCGAACAAGATATGTATTGGGGAAAAGAAACCAAGTTTTTAGATGACCAACGCTACAGCGAAGGGCGCTTGCTTGAAAATCCATTGGCTGCCGTTCAGATGGGCTTGATTTACGTGAACCCTGAAGGGCCTAACGGCAATCCTGATCCACTGCTTTCTGCTAAAGACATCCGCGAAACCTTTGGCCGCATGGGTATGAACGACGAAGAAACCGTAGCACTCATTGCCGGCGGACACACTTTTGGCAAGACACACGGTGCTGGCCCAGCCTCCCACGTAGGCAAAGAGCCTGAAGGGGCAGCCATTGAAGAACAAGGTTTTGGCTGGACTTCCAGCTACAAAAGTGGAAAAGGCAAAGATGCCATCACTTCAGGCTTAGAAGTTACCTGGACTACCGAGCCTGCACGTTGGACACACGCTTATTTCCAAATTCTATTTGGTTATGAATGGGAACTCACCACAAGCCCTGCTGGTGCCAAACAATGGGTTGCCAAAACAGAAGATAAAATCATTCCGGATGCTTTTGATCCGAACGTGAAGCACAAACCAACGATGCTTACTACAGACCTCGCCTTGCGTTTTGACCCTATTTACGGTCCCATCTCCAAAAAATTCATGGAAGACCCGAAAGCTTTTGAAGAAGCATTTGCCAAAGCTTGGTTCAAGCTCACACACCGCGACATGGGCCCCGTGACCCGTTACGTTGGTCCGGAAGCGCCGAAAGAAGCACTCATTTGGCAAGATCCAATTCCTGCGCTCAACCACGCAGTAATCGACGCAGCTGATATTGCTGTGCTCAAAGCGCAAATTTTGAAATCAGGCCTTACTACAAGCGAACTAGTAGAGACCGCATGGGCTTCTGCTTCTACTTACCGCGATTCCGACCGCAGAGGTGGTGCAAATGGCGCACGCATTGCACTTGAGCCACAGCGCTCTTGGGCGGTAAACAACCCGGCGCAACTCACTAAAGTATTGGCTGTATACGCTAAAATCCAAACGGATTTCAACGCCAAAGGTGGCGCCAAAAAAGTATCCATGGCCGATTTGATTGTACTTGGCGGTGCAGCAGCGCTCGAGCAAGCGGCTAAAAACGCAGGTGTAACGGTATCTGTGCCATTTACGCCCGGACGCATGGACGCCACACAAGCCCAAACAGATGTCAACTCTTTTGCGGTGCTACAGCCAATGGCCGATGCCTTCCGCAACTATAAAAAGACGCAATACACCTTCACTACAGAAGAATTGATGGTAGACAAAGCGCAATTACTCGGCCTTACCGCACCTGAAATGACTGTTTTGGTCGGCGGCATGCGTGTATTAGGAACCAATTTTGACGACTCTAACAAAGGTGTTTTTACAAATAATGTAGGTGCGCTTTCCAATGATTTCTTTGTGAACTTGCTCGACATGAATACCGTTTGGAAGCCAATTGATGCCACTCAAGAGCTTTTCGAAGGCCGCGACCGCAAAACGGGTGCTGTAGTTTACACCGCTACGCGTGCAGACCTCATTTATGGTTCAAACTCAGAATTGCGCGCCATTGCAGAAGTATACGGAAGTGCCGACGCGAAAGAAAAATTCGTGAAAGACTTCGTTGCAGCCTGGACGAAAGTCATGATAGCAGACCGCTTTGATTTGAAATAAGCTCATTTGAGCCACTTGAATAGCACCGCGTTGCAACCAATGCAGCCAACGGCTACAAGAGTGCTCCAAAAAGAGGGGATTTCAAATCCAAATAACAAACGTAACGCCGGTATGCTGCTAATGAGTAGCAAGCCTAGCAAACTTAAAATCAGGATGGACCGCGTGATCCATCCTGATTCTTTTAATACCACCCAGCTGCTTATGCTCCGAGAGAGCGTTTGCAAAATCAAGAGCAGGTTACAGATCACAAGCATACCGAAACTCAGTAAGCGTTGCTGAGCCGGGCTTTCGTGCTGTGTCTGGCTAAATAAATACGTTAGTAAAATACCCATAAACACGCTAAGTCCGTAACTGACACTTTTGATCATGCCCGTTTTGGTCAGTAGTTTGTTTGTGATTTCAGCAGGCGGCTGACGCATGGTGTTTCGCTCTTTGGGCGCACTTTCAAATGCGAGCGAGCAAGCCGGATCAATGATCAATTCTAGAAATGCGATATGAAACGGCAGTAGGAAAATCGGCATCGATGAAAAAAGAGCAGGCAAAATACAGAGGCCGATGATCGGCATATGGATGGCGATGATATAATGTAGTGCATTTTTGATTTTATTGATCAAATGCCGCCCCATAGCGATGGCACCAACAATTTCTGAAAATTGATCTTTTAAAAGCACCAAAGAAGCAGCCTCTCGGGCCACATCCGCGCCTTTTTCGCCCATGGCAATACCAATATCGGCGGCAGAAAGTGCCGGTGCATCATTGATGCCATCGCCAATCATGGCCACCACCTCCCCTTTTGCTTGTAGCAAGCGCACTAATGCGAGTTTTTGTGCAGGTAAAATGCGGGCAAAAATATTGGCTTGCGCCACATCTTTGTACTGGAGTTCTTTTCCATTTGCAGCGATTTCTTGGCCATTCACAATTGTTAATGGCGCATCGAAACCTGCCATTTTAGCGATAGAACTTGCTGTAAGCGGATAATCTCCGGTCAGCATCATGACGCGCACGCCGGCTTGCTTGAGTTGCTGCATGGCTTCAGGCACTCCTTTTCTTATGGGGTCTTCAAAGCCGATGAATCCGACTAATTCAAAAGATATGGCTTTCAATTCTTCAGGGGCAATTGGCTTTACGGATGTCGCTCTTGCAAATCCGAGTAAGCGCTGCCCTGCGTTGGCCATGATATCGAGGGTTTTCGCAATTTTTTGTTGTTCTGGTAGGGTTATTTTACAGAGTTTCATGATGGTTTCTGGCGCACCTTTGCTATATACGTTGTGCGTCAGGGTGCCCGGTGCATACAAATGCGCCATGGCGAAGCAAGCGCTGCTGATTGGATAATGATGCAGGAGTTCGAGTTGGACTTCTTTTGCCGTTCTTGGGTAGCTATCGCGCAGCGCATGCTCCATGGCGTCGTGGCTAAAAAGCGGTGTGGCCAAGCGAGCCGTTTGCGAGAGTTCTGCCGCTGTATGGCCATAGAGAAAAGTTTCTTTGACGCACATTTTGTTTTGTGTCAGCGTACCTGTTTTGTCGGTGCACAAGACAGAAGTGGACCCGAGTGCTTCTAGAACGGATATGCGCGAAGTGAGCACGTTTTTTTGCGCCAAGCGCCAGGCAGCTAGGCTGAAAAACAATGTCAAGACCATCGGAAATTCTTCAGGTAAAATGGCCATGGCGGTAGATAAGCCATTGAGAATGGCTTCGAGTACGCTTCCTCGCGTCAGTGCAAAAATGATGGTCATGACCACTGCGATAGTTGTTGCCAATAAAAAAGACCACCTGATAAATGCTTGAATGTATTTTTGCAAAGGACTGCTGCGCACCTGCTCGTTGGCTTTGAGCAGCACACTAATTTTGCCTATAGCGGCGTCTTTCCCGACGGCACTGACTTGTAAGATGCCTTCACCTTGTAGCACCATGGTTCCGCTATAAAGTGGACTGCCCGCTGTGGTTTTTTCTATCGCTGCAGATTCTCCGGTCAGCATGGATTCATCGATTTTGAGATACGTTGCGCTTGCCAAGTGCCCGTCGGCCGGAATGCGGGTGCCTTCTTTCAATAAGACGCTGTCCCAAACCACCACTTCTTGGCGTTTGATTTGAAGCTGCTTGCCATCTCGGATCACCACGCTACTCGGCTGCGCAAATTCTTCAAGTGCCGCTAGCACATGCGCTGTTCGGTAATTGCGGTAAAAAGAACTCAGTAAAACCAGGGTGGTCCAGCCTAGAAACACGAAGCCAGACCAGAAATCACCGAGTATGAGGTAAATGATGGCACAAGCAATGAGTAATAAAAGCATGGGTTCGCTGGCGCTTTTGAGGGCTCTGCGCCAGAAAGCAGCCTTTGTTTTTTCTAGTGTATTGGCGCCGTGCTTCGCTCTTTGTTGGTTTACTTGATCTGAACGAAGGCCCTTGTCGAAAGTTGGAATTTTCATTTGGTAATGTTAGGTGGCGATATGCGAATTTGGCTTATATCCAAATAGCCATTTCTTAAAAGATTGGAAGGTGTGATTTATGCAAACTTTTGAAAAATTGTCGTAAGCCCGAACCTTTGAAAAAGCGACACCTTTGTGAGGTATTCTTACACACACCATTCATTCATATCAACAGTTTCAAAATGGGAAAATTAAATTCAAAAGTAGCTTTGGTTACGGGTGCGGCATCGGGCATTGGCAGAGATGTTTGTTATCGTTTTTTAGATGAAGATTGCACCGTGATCGCTGCAGATGTAGACGCAGGTGCACTAGACGCGCTTAAAAAAGAAGCGCCAGGTAAAGGCCTGAGATTACATGTGATCCAATGCGATATCACCAAAGAACGCGAATTAGAAACAATGGTGAGTGCAGCAATTAAAGCGCATGGACATATCGATATTTTAGTCAACAACGCTGGCGTAATGGATAATTTTGAAGCTGTGGCCGATGTGAGTAATTCCCAATGGGACCGCATCATGAACGTCAACCTTAAAGGGCCATTTATGCTGATGCGCTTATTGATTCCACATTTTTTGCATCATAAGTACGGCAACATTATCAATATTTCGTCCATCGGCGGTTTGCAAGGTGCACGTGCTGGAGCTGCCTATACGACCAGTAAATTTGCGCTAAACGGCCTGACCAAAAACACGGGTTATTTATATGCTGAGCAAGGCATTCGCTGCAATGCAGTGGCGCCCGGCGCAATTGAAACACACATCGGCGATGCGATAGACTACACCAAACTTTCAAAAGACATGAATGAATTGCTGATTACAGGCATGAAGCTCAATCCAAGAATTGGTAAACCGAAGGAAATTGCAGAGGTTGTGTTGTTTCTGGCCAGCGAAGATTCTTCGATGATCAACGGTGAAGTATTGGTTGCCGATGCCGCCTGGACGGCTTATTAGTTTATATGTAAACTTTAAGTAAAATTATATAAATACATATAAATCATATATATATATCTTTGATAAAGATAACAAATCGTTCAATAATCACTTAAATCAATCAAACATGGAAACGCCCAAAACAAACACCTCCACTCTCGTGACTGTCGCCATTGCAGGTGCCGCAGTAGGCGCCCTAATGGGTGTGCTTTTTGCACCAGACAAAGGAAGCAACACACGTCACAAACTCTCCGGAAGCGCTAAAAAAATGGCAACGGATCTTTCTCATAACTTAGGTTTTAATGTCGAGAAAGACCATTATGCCGAAAAAGATTAGCACGGTGAAATAGTAAAATGCAGCTGCCGTGAGTTAGCACACAATCGGGACGCGTAAATCCAAGGAAAGGTAGTTGCATTTCATATTTCACCCAATAAAACCAGCGCTTGCGCTGGTTTTTTTAACCTTTAAAAATCAAGCCATGAACGTCGAACACCCCATCAATGAATTTGCGGAGCAATTCAAACAATACCTCAAAACGACCACCGAAATTGCCAAACTCGAAGTGTTGAAACGAACCGTGCAAATGAGCGCGCATCTCATCTGGCAGTTTATGCTTTGGGGCTTTATCTTTTTGTTTTCCTTGCTTTCGAGTATGGCCCTGGCTTTTTACATTGCAGAGATTATAGATGATAAAGCGCTAGGCTTTGCTGTTGTGGCAGCTGCTACAGGTATACTCGCTTTGTTTTTGCAACTGTATTTAGCCAAGCGCTTGCGCACGCTGTTTGAGACGCAGTTACTCAGACGCATGTATCAGGATAGTATTTAAAGCACCTTAAAAACAATGTGTTATGAAAACAACAGCCGCCATTCAAGATCAACTCAAAGTGCTTTATGCCTTGCAAAATGAGCAAGAAGCACAAGTCAAACTCGGAATTACAAAACTTTCCTCAGCCTTTACCCCCGTTCATCTAATTACAGAACTGCTTGGTGCTGTCGTGCAAAAAGCACCGCAAGAAAGCAACTCAGAACCACCATTATACAGCCCACTTTGGGACAAACTCACCAATCAAATAGGGATCACCTCTCCAGTAGCCAAGAGCACCATTCACCTCGTGCTCGATCAATTGATGACTAAATGGCTCAGTGAGCAAGCCACAGTCAAAAAAGTAGCAAAATCAGCCAGTACAGAGAAGCCAGAAAAGAAGGTCGCCATAATGGACCATTCGCTGAATCATTTTTAAGCGGCCGCATGGTCAACTATGATTTTACTCAAACGCGCAGGCATTGTGCTCCAAGCCACCGCGCATGCTTTTGAAGCATTAGGCGTTTTTAATCCTGCGGTTATTATGCATCAAGGATTGATCCACATGTTTTATCGCGCAATGGACAAAAAAGGTATTTCTTCGATTGGTTATTGCCAACTTCAGACGCCCTTCCAGGTTGGATACCGCGCGCCAGAGCCCATCCTTGTCGGTCAAACGCCGGCCGAAAAAATGGGCATGGAAGATCCTAGAATTGTGCAAATTGACGGTTTGTTTTACCTGAGTTATACCGCTTTTGACGGCTGGAGCGCTTTGGGTTCTTTGATGTTGAGCAAAGACCTTCAATATTTTTTCGGAAAGCGCATTATTGTAGCCCAGCAAGAAATTCATTCGCGTTTAAATTGGGAAACAAAGCACTATCGCTGGGATAAAAATTTGGTTTTTTTCCCAAGAAAAATCAATGGAAAAATTTACTTTATGCATAGAATCAAGCCAGCTATTTTACTCACCTCTGTCTACGAAATTGCAGAGATCACACCTGCGTTTTGGAATGAGAAAGAAAACCCAACGGTCAATGAGCCCTTGTTCTTGAATCCCAGGGAATTGAGTTCCAATTATGTTGGTGCGGGCTGCCCTCCTATCGAAACGGCTTTGGGATGGGTCTTGATTTACCACGCAGCATACCTTATAGACACACAATTTATATATAAAGTTCATGTCGCATTATTGGATTTGAACCAACCAAGTCGGGTGTTGGCCAACTTGCCCTACCCTGTTTTAGAACCTGAAACCGCTTATGAGTGCTTTGGCTATGTAAACTATGTCGTTTTTCCGACCGCTTGCATTCAAGTTGAAGACACCGTATTTGTTTATTATGGTGCAGCTGATAGCTGTATCGCCTGTGCTCATTTTTCGATGGAAGAAATGCTCAAGGCACTTTTAAATCACCCTTCAATCGCTGCTTATGAAGCCTAAAGAACCCAGTCAATTTCGCATCCTCATCATGAGTAGTTATCCGCCAAGAGAATGCGGACTTGCGACTTATAGCCAAGACCTCAGACGTGGTTTGGTTGACAAATTTGGTCAAAATTGTATCGTTGAAATCTGTGCGCTCGAAAACCGCGCAGCGAATTTTATCTATCCTAAAGAAGTGACCCATACCTTAAAGGTTGACGACAAACGCGCTTATGCGGCGCTCGCACAACAATTAGCCACTGACAATCTATACGATGCCATCCTGATTGCACATGAATTTGGGCTGTTTGGCGGTGATTTCGGTCAAGATTTATTGCTCTTTTTGAAGGAAAACAAAATTCCTGTGATCCTCAATTTCCATACGGTACTACCCAATCCCTGTGCCGCACGCTATTTGGTGGTCAATGCGCTGATTGCTAGCACGCAAGCTGTGGTTTGCATGACGGCTGCTAGTGCTGCGCTGCTGCTCAAAGCCTATGTGTGTCCGGAGGACAAATGCTCCGTCATTGCACACGGCACCGCGCTTGTGGCCCAGCGCAATACCCAGCAACTGAAGATCAAGTTGAGCTTAGCGGGTCGGCCTGTGCTCACCACCTTTGGTTTACTGAGCCGAGGGAAGAGCATCGAAACCGCGCTGCAAGCCTTGGCGTTGGTCAAGGAAAAATTCCCGAATTGCTGTTATGTTATTTTAGGTAAAACGCATCCAGAAGTGGCGCGGCAAGAAGGCGAAAGCTACCGTTTGTTTTTAAATGAACTTTCGAGCAACCTGGAACTCAGCGAAAATGTGCGCTTTGTAGATGCATTTGTCGATAACGAATTGCTCGAAGACTACCTGCAAGCCACCGATGTTTATCTGTTTACCTCCACAGATCCTAACCAAGCCGTGAGTGGCACCTTTGCTTATGCAATGGCTTGCGGCTGCCCAATTGTCTCGACGCCGATTCCACAGGCAAAAGATGCATTGGGTAAAGCGGGTCTTGTTGTCGATTTCAAGCAGCCGCAGCAAATGGCCAATGCAATAGTTGATATCCTTGAAGATCCGGCTATTCATGCACATATGCAACAAGCTGCTTTTCAGCAAAGTAAACCCTCTGCTTGGCCAAATGTAGCCTTGCAATACATGCGACTCATTGAAAATATGAATCCGCAAGCGCAAAAAATCAAGCATTTTGAGTTGCCGCAGTACAATTTAAACCACCTCAAAAACTGCACAACGCCTATTGGTCTGCTTCAATTTTGCAAAGCCGAACAACCGTTGCTCGAATCTGGCTATACCGTAGACGACAACGCGCGGGCGCTGATTGGCTTGGTCGAATACTATGCACTGCAGCCAGATTATAGCTTGCTGAGAAACATCGGCATTCATTTTGATTTTATCGAAAGAATGCAGCTCTCCAGCGGTCGGTTCATCAACTACCTCGATCACCAAGAAAACCCTACACTGCAAAATTCGAGAGAAAATCTAGACGATGCCAACGGAAGGGCAATTTGGGCACTTGGCACCATGGCATCATTGCAGCATATGTTTGATCCTATTTATTTGTTCAGGATCCAGGTTTTGGTGCAAAGAAGCATCGATATGCTGCAAAAATTAGCTTCACCTCGGGCACTGGCGTTTTCGATCAAAGGTTTGGTAAAGTACAATGAGGTGGTGCACGACCACACAATACGCGCGCTCATCGCTTCAATGGCACAAAAATTAGAAAATCTTTATCAAGCGCAGCACCACCCAACACACCATTGGTTTGAGCCCAAAATGACGTACGCCAATGCAGTTTTGCCTGAGGCTTTGTTTTTGGCGGCCCAACTTTCTCAAAATAAAAAACAGCAAGACACTGCTCAGCAGAGTTTTAACTACCTTTTGAATTTGTTATTTGACGACAATCAATTCAAAGTCATTTCCAATCAAACGTGGTATGCGCCGGGGCAAAAACTGTCTTTTGACGGTCAGCAACCCATAGATGTTTCGTATACTATTCTGGCGCTTGCAACTTTTTATCAAATAACCAAAATAAAGTCGTACCTTCTACAAATGAAGACAGCATTTGATTGGTATTTGGGCAATAACACTTTGAATCAGATTGTCTACAATCCGATATCAGGTGGTTGCCTCGATGGCCTAGAAGCAAATGAAGTGAATATCAACCAAGGTGCAGAATCTACTGTCACCTACCTTATGGCGCGCAATCGCATGGAAGTCTATTTCTCAGAAAAATCCCCCAACATCATACCTCAAATCCCCCTCACCCTTCAATCTTCAACTTATGATTCATTTAGAAATTTACAAACACAGAAAAGTACAAGCGCTCAGCGCTGATTTCAGCACCTTTTTCCCGGATTTATTACTCAACCTCTACTACAAACCTGCGGCACCTCACGACCCCGCCAAGCACGCCCATTTGCGCCACACCAAACTTGCAAAGGGCACAAAAGATCTTATTGAAGATTGTTCTTCAAATGGACACGAAGGTTTATTTGTTTTTGACCCAGCGCTCAGCATCAGAGATTTCAGAGCACAACTCCTCCTTGACTTTGGCCTCCATGCAGAAATTTTTCAGCGCGTGGGCAAACATGAATGGTCTACCTTTTCAGCACCCGACGACCACATATTGAATGAAGTGCCTTATGTACTGCATTAAGCAATTGAAATAGATGTAAGTCATTTACAAAATGATGCAAAGACAGCTATTACCAGGCTTTTTAATTTAGCAACATAACCTTATTCTTATGAAAAAACACATCAAAAATATGGTGAGCAATGGTTGCATCCACCAAGTTTCAGGAATCCTTGTCGATATGGGGATCCCATTCCAAACAATTGAATTGGGAGAAGTTCATTTCGAAAATAATTTGAGCATGATCCAGGAGCTCGATTTTCAGTATAAACTCAAGCAAGTAGGTTTTGACCTCATTGCAGATCCGAAGACGCTTTTGTCTGAGCGCATCAAATTGGTCATTATTCAAATGATCCATTATTCAGACGAGCACATCAAGACCAATT
Source organism: Bacteroidota bacterium (assembly GCA_041168605.1). Lineage (GTDB taxonomy): Bacteria > Bacteroidota > Bacteroidia > Flavobacteriales_D > Crocinitomicaceae > UBA952. Next base: position 21,673 of record JBEEKN010000008.1, read on the forward strand.
TTTCGGTCTATCTGAGTGAGAAAACAAAACTCAATTACACGTATTTGTCCAATGTGTTTCGGACGGAGAACAACATGACCATTCAACAATTCATCATCAATCATAAAATCGAGCGCATCAAAGAACTCTTGCTTTACGGTGAAATGAACCTGTCAGAAATCTCTTACAAGATGCATTACAGCAGTATTGCGCATCTTTCCAATCAGTTCAAGAAAATTACTGGACTATCTCCTACAGAATACCGTCATTTGGACGTCATACGCCGCATTCCGCTTGAAGACATCGGCAAAACAACACTTGGGTCCGTAAAGCAGCAAAAAAGCGCTTAGAGGGCTAATTCTGCGCAAAAGCGCTTGATTTGTTCGCGTACGCTTGCAAAAGCTTCCTGAATGGCTTGTTCGTTGCCAGTGGCTTTTGCAGGGTCTGGAAAGTTGTGGTGTATGCGCTGCGCACTGCTCGGGAAAATTGGGCAGCGTTCACTCGCGTGGTCGCAGACGGTGAAGATCAAGTCAAAAGGAATATGAAGGTATTCGTCTACATGATTAGATGTGTGCATACTGATGTCAATGCCGTCTTCCTTCATGGTTGCAATAGCGCGCGGATTCACGCCATGGGTTTCTACACCAGCGCTATACACATTGGCCTTTTCTCCGTGAAAATGACGCAAATACCCTTCTGCAAGCTGACTTCTGCAGCTGTTGCCTGTACATAGTACTAAAATGTTCTTTTTCATCAAAAATATTTCTTCAAATACAAACTCGCCTTCACTAAAAGGATCAGTGCTGGAACTTCTACCAAAGGGCCAATGACACCTGCAAAAGCTTGGCCTGAATTGAGCCCAAAAACGCCGATGGCAACCGCAATGGCCAATTCAAAATTGTTACCTGAGGCTGTAAAGGCCACAGTTGCGGTCTCGGCATAGGTAGCGCCCGTCCATTTGGCCACCAAAAACATCAAAAAGAACATGATGAGAAAGAAAATAACCAATGGCAGCGCAACTTTCAAGACATCAAAGGGTAATTCGGCTATGAGTTGTCCTTTCAAGCTGAACATCACCACAATCGTAAAGAGCAAAGAATAAAGTGTGAAGGGCGAAATCAGTGGGATAAATTTGGTATTCAGATGAGTTTCTCCTCTTTGTTTTGTGATCGAGTAGCGCAAAGCCACGGCAATACCGAAAGGTAAACCCAGGTAAATACCCACGGTTTTAGCGACCTCCCAAAAGCTCAAATCAATTTGAATGGAGTCAAAACCAAAAAGCGGCAGCATGATTTCTAAATAGAAATATGCGTAGGCTGAAAAGAAAAACACTTGTAACAAACTATTGATGCCCACCAAGCCCGCGGCTAATTCTCGGTTTCCGCCCGCGAGTTCGTTCCAAACAATAACCATGGCAATACAAGGTGCCAAACCCATGATAATAAGGCCTGTGAGGTATTCGGGGTCGTTTTTCAGAAAAGTAGTCGCGAGTAAAAACATCAAAAAGGGACCGACAATCCAGGTAATGAGTAAGGAAATACTGAGTAGTTTTCTGTTTTTAAATACAATCGGTATTTTCTTGAAATCGACCTTGACAAGCGGTGGAATCATCATGATGATCAGGCCAATAGCCAAAGGAATATTGGTGGTCCCGACTGAAAATTGATTGATCCAGCTGTCTACTGAAGGGAAAATATTGCCGATGAGTACACCCAGCCCCATGGCTAAAAATATCCATAGGGTCAGGTAGCGGTCGACGAAATTGAGGCGTTTGTTTTTCATTTTGAAGTTTTGATAATTAGCAGCATCCTGAGTTTGGCGTACAGGTGGTGGTATTTTTCTTTTGCATGTCACTTGGCAATTGCGCGTCGGAAATGCCGCAGTGGTCCGGAGCCAGACAAGTCGTTTTCTTGGTGGTGAATTGAAAGCCGAAATCTTGCGCTAACAAGCCATAGGTTTCAATGGTTTGGCCTTGAAACGCTACTTCGAGTTCTTCGTCTTTGAGCCCAAAGAGTTGCTCAGACTTTTGAATGATATCGATGAGTTTTGCTGCACTGAGGCGATGGTCGGTGTCGTTGGCAAGCCAGATCTGCATGGTGGCCTTGCGTTCTTGGCGCACCACTCCGCTGCAATCTACGTAGTTTTTCAGGACCAAGCCAATCTCTGTAATGTGATAGTGTGCGGGAACACTGATGCCAGAAGTTTGAAGAAATACAGGATTCGCCTCTGGCTTTGCCAGTTGTAAGGCACTTTTGAATTGTGAGATTTTCATGCGCAACAAGTTTGATTTTGAAGTTGTTTGATTTGATGGATAAAAGTTTCTAAAAGCGGTAATTGCGTTTCGTCGATGCAATAACAAACCGAGGTGCCGCTAATGGTGCCTTTGATGAGGCCGGCTTCTTTGAGTTCGGCAAGATGTCTAGAAATGCTCGCCTGTGAAAGCGGAAGTTCGGCTACGATGTCGCCACAAATACAAGCAGTTTGTTTGGAAATGTATGCGAGTATGGCAATGCGAGCCGGATGCCCGAGTGCTTTAAATATGGAGGCCAGCGCTAAGGTTTGGTCGGTGTATGAATCGGTTTTGGTAATTCCCATATGGTGAATTTAGTTGAATTTAAATAGGGCGTCTTGTATCGTTTGTGCTATTGATTACAATGTTATAGTACTTCTATATCGCAATATTACGATGAATAAGCATAACAGCAACTTACTGACCAAAATTTAACACAAAAATAAGATGTAATACTACCTCAAACTCCCCGCATCGTGCAGGCCTTTGTGCCAAGCGTGCGCGTTGTGAATGGCGGGCAGGACTTCTTCTGGTGTGTCGACAATCGTAAAGATATGATTGAGGTCATCGGCCATAAACCTTTCTTCTACAGCTTGTTCCATGAGGTATTTGAAGGCGTTAAAGTAGCCGCGTGTGTTGAGGATCACAATGGGCTTGGTGAACTGCGCGAGTTTCTTTAGCGTAATGGCCTCAAAAAGCTCTTCAAAAGTACCGGGGCCACCTGGCAAGGCAATGAGCGCGTCTGTTCCTTCTAAAAATTTGGCCTTGCGCTCGTGCATGGTTTCGGTATAAATGAAATCCGACACACCTGTGTGCCCCCACTCTACTTCGTTCATGAACTGCGGCATGATGCCTTTGATCTGACCGCCTGCCGCCAAAACGCTGTCGGCCAACTGCCCCATGAGGCCAGAAGATCCGCCGCCAAAAACGACTTTGACCTCCTTTTCTACCAACAGATGCGCCAAGCGCGATGTAGCTTCAAAATAGTCGGGATGGATGTGCCCACTTGAGGCACAGTAAACACATACTTGCATTTTCAAAAATAAGCAGAATTTCGATTCAAAAAGAAAGCTTAATTTTACTTCAAATCAACAATAACCAAATGAAACCTGAAAGTTTAATGATGAGTCACGGCTACAAGCCAGCACTCAGTCAAGGCGCAGTGAAGTGCCCTATTTTCCTCACCTCCACGTTTGTGTTCAATACCGCAGAAGAAGGCAAGGATTTTTTTGAATTGGCCTACGGACACCGCGAAAGCCGCCCAAATGAAGAACTTGGGCTCATTTACAGCCGCATCAACAACCCTAATCTTGAAATCCTAGAAGACCGCCTCACCCTATGGGACAACGCGGCAGGTTCAGCTGTTTTTGAATCTGGTATGAGTGCCATTTCAACGGTATTGTTGGAATTTTTAAAACCAGGTTCTCTGCTGCTCTACTCTGCTCCGGTCTACGGCGGCACGCATCACTTTATCCATCATGTCTTGCCGAAGTTTGGCGTGAGTGCTTTAGAGTTTGGGGTACACGACTCCTTGGAAGTTATTGAAAAACGCATAGAAGACAGCGGTAAAGCCAAAGAGTTGGCCCTTATTTATGTCGAGACACCAGCCAACCCCACCAACGACCTCTTTTCTATTTTAGAAATGGTCGAATTGGGTAAAAAATATACGGAATTGAATGACCAAAAGGTTTTTGTAGCCGTCGACAACACTTATTTAGGCCCACTTTGGCAAAAACCACTCGCGTTGGGTGCCGACATCACCATGTATTCGGCTACCAAATATTTGGGCGGGCACTCAGACCTTATTGCGGGTGCCGTAATGGGCACAGCCGAAGTCATTACACGCGTCAAAACGCTGCGCACCTTTTTGGGCAATATGATTTCGCCGCATACCGCCTGGATGCTCCTGCGCTCTTTGGAAACACTGCAAATACGCATGGAGCGCCAACAAGCCAATGCGCATTTGGTAGCTGCCTATTTGCAAACGCACCCCAAAGTAGAGCAAGTTTATTTCTTAGGCCTTGAAGAAAACCTAAACGAAAGAACCAAAACCATTTACAAAGAGCAGTGCTTAGGACCAGGTGCCATGATCAGTTTTGACATCAAAGGCGATGAAAAAAAGGCCTTTGCTTTTCTCAATCAACTAAAACTTTTCAAACTTGCCGTGAGTTTGGGCTCTACCGAAAGTTTGGCTGAGCATCCGGCCACCATGACCCACGTGGACATCCCGCCAGCAGATAAATTACACATGAATATCACCGAAAAACTGGTCCGATTGAGCATTGGTGTAGAAGATCCGCAGGATTTGATTTCTGATCTCAAGAATGCATTAGTATAAGATAAGAAAGCTGATTGGGTGGCCTAAACTTCTTATATTTGAAAATGAACCCAAAACAAGCACCGAAATGGAAACTCATGCTATTGACATGGCTTTTCATTTATCCACTCATCAATGTCCTCTTCTTCTTGCTTTTCCCACTCATGAAAGAATGGCATCAATTGCTCAAAACCCTCACACTCACGCTCATTTTAGTGCCTTTAATGGGGGCGTTTTTACCAAAATGGCACGGGTTGTTTAGAAGTTGGTTGCAAAAATAAGATGAGTGCTGGTGTTCAAATTATCAATTTAAAAGCACAAGCAGACCACAGGCCGGTGTATCAGGTCGTACTGTCAAACGGGTGTGCAAAAATTTCTTTGTTCTCTTTTGGGGCAACGTTGCAAAGTTTTGTCATAGACCTACCCGGTTTCGAAAAGCGCGATATCGTATTGGGTTACCCCGACTGGATAAACTATCAACAGACGTTTGCTTTTTCGGGCAATGCCTACATGGGTAATATTGTCGGGCCAATTGCGGGTAGAGTGGCCAACGCGCAAATTCCTTGGGGAGCAGGTGCTTGGTCTTTTACGCCCAATGAAGGGCCGCATCTTTTGCACGGCGGCCCAAACAACTTTTCTAACCACAATTGGGAAGTGAAGCAAACGCCAAATGACACGCATCCGACAATTACTTTTGAGCTCGAAGAAAAAGAAAAGTTTGGCTTGCCCGGAGGCTTGAGGTGTGCAGTGACCTACACTTTACGGGAAACCGCTTTGGACATTTCAATTCAAACTTTCGCCATTGATGACACCATTGCCAATCCTACCCAACACTGCTATTTCAATCCTAACGGACACCAAGGAAATATTTTAGATACTGCGGCGTTTATTCGCGCCAATGGCTATTTGGAACTCAATGCAGCTAAATTGCCTACGGGGCATGTTACTGCGCTGATGGGTGAAAATCAAGAGGGGTTTGTTGCGCTCAATCCTTTATTTGAAGGGCTCGACCACGCGTTTGTGCTCAATGCGGCTCAAGATCAAGCACAACTAATTTCGCAAGACGGCTTTCGCCTTTCGTTCTCGACCAATCAGCCGCTTATTCAAGTGTATATCAGCGGGCAAACGCCATTTGTCGGGAAAGACCACACCAATTACCACCGTTTTTCAGGCATTTGTCTCGAACAACAAGCGGAGCCCAATGCGCCGCATCATGCAAATTTTAGCGATATTTATCTCTCCAAAGATCAAAAGAAAGTCAATTTACTTACGATACAATTTGACCAATGACCAAGCACCTTCACCTCATTATTTTACTCTTTGCTTCCTTGACTTTGCTTGCGTGCAAAGAAAAACCAAAGCCCAAACCGCCTACGCCACCCAGTGCTGACACTTTCTTTAAGGGAGCAGACATCAGTTGGCTCGCTCAAATGGAGGCCACGGGTTATGTCTTTTACGATGAAAATGGTGTGGCGTCTGATTGCCTAGACTTACTGATGGCCAGAGGAATCAATGCCGTGCGCTTGCGCGTCTTTGTGCATCCCAGTAGCGACAAAATCAGCGGTCATTGCAGCCCTGAAGAAACCACCCAAATGGCTGTTCGGGCCAAAGAAAAAGGGCTCGACGTCATGATCGACTTCCATTATTCAGATACTTGGGCCGATCCCGCGCACCAAACCAAGCCAGCTACTTGGGCAAACGTTTCCTTTGCAGCACTCCAAGATTCCGTTTATGCACACACCCAATACACCCTCAATTTGCTCAAGCAAGCGGGCGTGACGCCAAAATGGGTGCAAATTGGCAATGAAATTCCGAGCGGTATGCTTTGGCCACAAGGTCACATCGACAACCCGCAGCAACTCGCGCAATTGATCAACAAGGGCCACCAAGCCGTCAAAGACATCGATACGAGTATCCAAACAATTGTGCACATCGATCAAGGCAATGACAACGGACGTTTTCGTTGGTTTTACGACCTCATGGCGCAAAACGGCGCGCAGTTTGATATCATTGGCGCGTCTTATTACCCGCATTGGCTAGGCAGTGATTACACAGTCACTATCGGAGACCTCGGCAACAATTTGCAAGATATGGTAACGCGCTACAACAAACCCGTCATGATTGTAGAAGTTGGCGGCGATTACTGGCAGGTCGAAAACTCCAAAGACTTATTGATTGCAACCATTGGCGCGGCCAAAGATGTGCCCAATAATGGGTGTTTAGGTGTTTTTTACTGGGAGCCACAAGGCGCCAAACCTTGGAGCGGTTACCAACTCAATTGCTGGCAAGACAACGGGCGCCCCTCACCTGCCCTCGACGCTTTTTTATATTAAGCTCATTCCTTTGCGCCAATGAAAAATTTCCTTTTTTCCTGTATTTTTATTCTTCTTTGTTCATCTTCCTTCGGACAACTCCAGCGTACCCTTTTCAATGACAATTGGGAATTTCAATTGAAACCCACCGATCCGGTTTCGATTGTTTCTTTGCCACACACGCCAAAACTAGAACCTTTGGTGATGAAAGGTCAATTTACTGGCGAGGTGGTTTACCGCAAGCGTTTTGACTACCAACTTCAGAAGGGTCGTGAACTCTTGATTCATTTTGAAGGCGCCATGCATTCGGCAAAAGTCGTTTTAAATGGTCTTGAAATCGGAAACCATGTTGGGGGCTACTTACCTTTTGAATTGAATTTAACATCGGCACTTCGAGATTCAGCCAATGTATTGGAACTCTTTCTCGACAATCGTGAAGACCCTACTATTCCACCGGGCAAACCCATCAAAGACCTCGATTTTTATTACCACGCAGGCATTTACCGCAATGTGTGGTTAGAAGAAGTGGGTGGCGTTCAAATTCAGGATCCTTATTTTCAAACCATCGCTGCGAACACTTCATCGGCTACGCTTCAACTCGATTTCGAATTAAAGTTTGCACCTGATTGGATTATATTACCAATCCAAGTTCAGGCAAAATTAGGAGGGGCCACTTTCACACTCACCAATGAAGCTTTCATAGATTCTACAAATGTCATTACATATACCGGGAAAATAAACCTGAAGACCCCTCAATTATGGTCGCCTTCCAATCCAAATCTTTATGACTTAAAGATTTATGTCATTTATGCACAGGATACCATTGCACAGCAAACATTAAAAGTAGGTGTCCGCAAGCCTGAACTCAAACCCGACGGTTTTTATTTGAACGGCTCGAAGTTATTTTTGAGTGGCACCAATCGCCATCAAGAGTATCCGTATGTAGGCTATGCAGTTCCCGACAACGCACAAAAACGCGATGCGCAATTGATCAAAGATGCAGGTTTTAATTTTGTCCGGCTTTCGCATTATCCGCAAGCACCAGCTTTTTATGAGGCCTGCGACGAGCTCGGTATCATTGTGATGGATGCCATTCCGGGTTGGCAATTCTTTGGGCCTGCGCCTTTTGAACAAAGATGTAAATCGGATCTAGAAGCACTGATCCTTAGAGACCGCAATCATCCGAGTGTGCTATTTTGGGAGAACTCTCTCAATGAAACCGAAATGTCGGAAGCATTTATGCTCGAAATGAATCAAATTGCCAAGTCGCTACTCAAAGACCAAGGATTCACCTCGGGTTGGCTCGATCATCCGAGTTATGACATTTTTATGCCGGCGCGCCAACACGCCAAGGCTCCTGACTACTGGGCCAACTACAAGCCAAAAGCAAAGGCGCTGTTCATTGCCGAATACGGAGATTGGGAATACTATGCGCAAAACGCGGGGTTCAATCAAACGCAATTTGCCGATTTAACGCCAACCGAAAGAACCTCAAGGCATCTGCGCGGTGCTTCACAAAAAGCACTGTTGCAACAAGCTTTCAATTTTCAAGAAGCTTCCAATTCTAATCGCAAGGGAGGCAATATCATTGGTGAAGCCAATTGGGTGTGTTTTGATTACAATCGAGGGTATAGCCCAGATTTAGAAGCTTCTGGCATATACGACATCACGCGTCTGCCAAAGTATGCTGTAGGTTTTTACAAAAGTCAGTTGCTGGACGCCACCCAAAAACCATATGTTAAAATGGCCACCAATTGGTCTTCTACATCCCCTTCAAGCGTAACGGTTTACTCCAATTGCGACCAAGTAGAGTTGTTTTTAAATGACAAAAGCATCCTCAAAAAATCAGCGAGCCCCGGCCCCGCTTCCGAGCATTTGCCGCACCCACCCTATCAATTTGAAATTCCTGCTTTTGAAGCTGGAAAGCTTGTGGCAAGGGGCTTTAATCGTCAGGTCAGAGTGGCTTCAGATCAGGTTCAAACACCGGGGAAACCAGTTGAAATCAGCCTGGAATTGGATACGCTTTCATATGGAATAGACGGCACCAAATCGGACCTTATTTTTGTGCGCGCCAAACTCCTCGATGCGAACGGCACAGTGATTCTGACCAACGATTACAAAGTCACATTCAGTGTTCAGGCACAAGACGCAGGCCTCATGTGTCCGGCTATTCAAGCAATGGAAGCCGGTATTGCAAGTGCTTTATTGCGTACAGAAGCACCAACCCACCCCATTCAAATCAAGGTGAGTATTCCGGCATTGAATTTAACAGAAACCCTGATTTGGAAACCCGCACCATGAAGCTGCTCCGCGTATTAGCCCCCGGCCGCATCAACCTATTGGGTGAGCACCTCGATTACAACCACGGTATTGTCTTGCCGGCTGCCATAGACCGCTATTTTGAATTTGAAATCCAAGCGAGGCAAGACCCCTCTTTTTTGATTGAAGCGCTGGACTTCAATGAAAAGTGGGAGTTTTCTTGGGACGAATTAAAAGATTCAGAAACAAAGGGTTGGAAGAATTATGTCAAAGGTGTTTTGCTATTAATGGGCTTGGATTCCCACCTTGCACAAAGTGTGCACATTAGGTTTGGGAGCGATATTCCGATTGGCGCAGGCCTCTCCTCCTCTGCAGCACTTTGTTGTGGCTTGGCCTTTGGGCTCAATGAATTTTATGCGTTAGCAAAAACGCGCATGGAACTTGCACTGATCGCCCAACAAACCGAACATCAGTATGCTGGTGTAAAGTGCGGTTTAATGGATCAGGTTGCCTCGTTGTTTGGCAAAGTTGGGCATCTTTTGGCTTTTGATTGTATAAGCCATGAAATTGCGCCATTTCAACTCCCTTTGGATGGCGCACAACTTTTTTTGATCGACTCTAAAGTCAAGCACAACCTCGCTGAATCTGCCTACAACCAAAGACGAGCAAGTATGGAGCAAGCCTGGGCCTTAGCTCAAGCGTTAGACTCAAACGTGATGAATTGGCGTACGCTCACCACTGAAAACGCCCAGCTACTTTTTGAAAAATTAGATACAGAAACGCAAAAGCGTTTGCAGTATGTTTTGGAAGAAATCAAGCGCGTGGCACAAGTGCAGGCACTCGCCCAACAATTAGCCACTCAAAATACAAGCGCTGCAAGCCTTGAATTGCTGCAGCAATTAGGTGCTTTGCTCACCCAAACGCATATTGGGCTTCGCGACCTCTACGAGGTGAGTTGTCTGGAATTGGATTACTTACAAGAAATGCTGTGTGCGCAAAATGGGGTTTACGGGGCCCGCATGATGGGTGGTGGTTTTGGCGGTTGCGTGTTGGTTTTGGCTCAGGCAACTTTTAACGTGGAAGAAGCACTCCCGGCTTTATTTGAAGCTTATGCGCAACAATTTGGCGCTGTGGCAGCGTTTTACCCTGTGCGTATTTCGGCCGGTGTTCAGGTTCTTGCTTCTTGATTTACTTTTTGCTGCTTGTCTTCTTGGTTTAAACTGATGCGGATGTCTTCCATAAAGGGCAGCTTGACCATGGTCCGGACCTCTAGCGTATAATAGTCGTATTCGGCAGTGATTTTCCCTTCTAAGCGGTAAATGCCCTTGCCATAAAAGGGATACGCCAGTGCAATTTGTGGAAAATGAACGGTGTCGAGGAAGTCGCCGTTTGGATCGAGGAAGGTCCCGAAATGCATGACATCTCCTTTGTTGGTCTTGGTTTGCTTGATGCTCACTAAATACCCATAGCACAGCACCAGTTTGCCGATGTGCTGGCTCAAATCGTTGGCCAAGTTAAAGGGTTCTTGGATCTTTTCTTTCAAGATTGAGAAGGGGTCGCAGAGCGGAAAACCGAGTAGTTCAAATTGCTCAAAGGTGATCTCGAGGGGGTGTTCTTCTAATTCGGGCAGGTGTTGTGGCTTTTGTCTGACTTCAAATAATTCGGGTTTTGCTTGTCCTTTAAAAGCTTTGTTGTGGTAGAAATAGGCTTGCCACAAGAGTGGTTTGCGGGCTTTTTTGAAACTGCGCAGCGCGTCTATACGGATCAGCAGGCTCAGTTGTTCAAGCGGAATATCGATCCTTTTGAGGAGGTTTTCCAGGCTGAAGAAAATGCCGTTTTGTGCGCGTTCTACAAGCAGCTTTTCAATGAGTGCGGCTTCTATGCCGAGCACTAATTTAAAGCCGAGGATGAGTCGGTTTGCTTTGAGTACGCAGCTGTAGGCGCCTTCATTGATGCAAGGTGCTTCTATTTGCGCGCCAAAGCGCCTGGCTTCATGCACGTAGATTTCGGTGCGGTAATAGCCGCCAAAGTTGTTGATGCAGGCCGTGAGGTAGGCCAAAGGATGGTGCGCTTTGAGGTACAAGCTTTGGTAGCTTTCTACGGCGTAAGAGGCGGAGTGACCTTTGGAGAAGGCGTAGCCCGCAAAACTTTCGATTTGGCGCCAGATGTCGGCCGCAAATTGGGCGTCGTGGCCGCGCTGCAAGCAGGCTTCTAAAAAGCGGGTTTTGACCTGTAGAAATTCGGCGCGCGAGCGAAACTTACCGGACATGCCGCGCCGCAAGACATCGGCCTCTGCCAAGCTTAGCCCCGCTAGGTAATGCGCCACTTTAATGACGTCTTCTTGGTAAACCATGACGCCGTAGGTCTCGGGCATGATCGCCAAGAGCAGCGGATGAATTTCTTGGCGGCGCGCGGGCTCGCGGTGGCGCAAGACATATTGGCGCATCATGCCAGATTGCGCTACGCCGGGCCGGATGATTGAACTCGCAGCCACAAGGGCGAGGTAGTTGTCTACTTGCAGCTTGATGAGCAGCATGCGCATGGCTGGCGACTCTACATAAAAACAACCTAAGGCCCAGCCATTGCGCAGGAATTGTGCGATTTTTTGATCTTGCTTTAAGATGGCAATATTGTGGATATCTGGCAGCTCTTGTGCGGGCTGGCTTTGCCGGATGATATCGAGGGCTTCGGAAATTTTGCCCAAGCCGCGCTGGCTCAGTACATCGAATTTGTAGAGCCCGACATCTTCTGCTTCTAGCATCGAGAATTGGGTGCAAGGATAGCCTTTGGGCGGCAAGAAACAGGCGGCAAATACAGCGAGCGGGCGCTCGCTAATGACGATGCCGCCAGCGTGTATGCTCAGGTGTGCGGGCAAGCCTTCGATGTATTTGGCATAGCGCAAAATAAGCGCCCCGAGTTCGGTGAACTCCGAGATACTGCCACTGCCCCTACTGAGTGTTTTGCTGGCGCCAGCGGGCAGGCCAAAAACCTTGCTGAGCTCGTGAACGCAGGCGCGGTACTGAAAGGTGCTGTAGGTGCAGAGCCAAGCGGCGTTGGGGTGGCGCGCAAAGATGTAGCGAACGACGTCGTCGCGGTCTTTCCAGGAAAAATCGATGTCGAAATCGGGCGGGTTTTTGCGGTAAAGATTGATGAAGCGCTCAAAATAGAGGTCGAGTTCGAGCGGATCGACGTCGGTAATGCGCAAGAGATACGCCACAATACTGTTGGCGCCACTGCCTCGCCCCACGTAAAAATAGCCTTTGGTGCGCGCATAGGATGTGAAATCATGGGTAATGAGAAAATAAGAGAGGTAGTTTTTCTCGGCAATGATATCGAGTTCCATTTCAATGCGCGCAATGATTTCGTCGGTGATGGTGTTGTAGCGATAGGACAATCCTTCGGCGCAAAGTGCTCTTAAGTGCTGCAAGTCGGCGTCTTTTGAGCCGTGGATGTGTGTGGGTTGCTGCGGCGGCGCTTCTTCGCCGAAAGCAAATGTAATTTGGCAGCCAGCTAATTGTTGTTGGGTGTTGGCATACAACTCAGGCGCCGCCGCAAAAGCCTCCTCACACTGCGCAGCAGATAGTAGGCGCTCGGTTGGCGGCGCTTGGGCTGAGACTGGTAATTTGGAAAGCAGACAGTTGAGGGTGATGGCGCGCAGCAAACGATGGGTGTTGTGGTCTCGTTTGTGGCGGAAGGTCATGGGGTGGTCTGCGACGTATTTGTGGGCTTCAAAACGCGCCGGCTGCCGCTGCCACTGAAAGATTTGCTGGGGCTGAACGGCAATGAATTCGTGTGCGCGCAAGTGTGTGGGTTGCTGTTCAAAAGGATACCACACCCAGCAATCTGCAAACGCAGGCAGCGGCAGCGCAAAAGGTCGGGCCTGCAGCAAGTGCTCGCTAAGAAAGGCATTGAGTTCTTGAAAACCGTTGTTGTTGCGGGCAATAATGGTGGCGAGGTGCTGCAGGCCGCAGCGCAGCTCTAAACCCAATAGCGGCTGCAAGCCCGCTTGCTGAGCTGCCCGCACAAATGCCAAGCCCGAACCCGTGTGGTTGATGTCGGTGAGCAGCAATTGGGTATAGCCATTTTGCTGGGCCCACTGAACCAATTCTTCGGGCTTGAGTATGCCATAGCCTAAACTGAAACAAGAGTGTACGCGCATTTGCGAAATGATAGATGAATAACTTGCTCTTTAAATACTGCGATTGGCCAACAAAATGGGCGGTTCGCCGTCGAAAGGATTGTGGTAGCCAATGCTCTTTGCTTCAAGCCCCACGGCCCTCACAACTGCGCGGTCGCCGTAGCGCACGCGGATGTGGTCGAGGGCTTTGTAGAGCGCAGGAAAAGCGAGGTCTTGGTCAAAGAGCCGCAGTTGGTGCGCCCCTGAAACCAAAGAACTGAAGCGCACGCCAATGAGGCGCACCAATACGCGCCGCTGATAAAGCCGCTTGAAAAGCTCTTGCACCAAAGGCAAGAGTTCGTGGTCGGCGGCGGTGTAGGCGATTTGTTGTTGGAGGGTTTGGGTCTGAAAATCGGCGTAGCGGATCTTGACGGTAACCGTGCCGGTGAGCTTGCCGGCCCGCCGCAACTGAAAAGTGAGGTTTTCGGCCATTGCGGTGAGGATGCCGCCGAGCTTGCCGACATCTATGGTGTCTTGGTGGAAGGTGCGCTCGTTGGAAATAGACTTGCGTTCGTTGTAGGGTTCTACAGGGCTCAGGTCTATGCCTTGCGCTTTGGACCAAATGGTGCGGCCGTTTTCACCGAGCGCTTGCTCGACGAGTTCTAAAGGCAGAGCTTGTAGGGTACCGATTCTTTTGACCCCTAAGCTGCAGAGCGTCTGATAGGTTTTGGGACCCACCATCGGGATTTTCTGCACGGATAGCGGCGCTAAGAAGTCTTTTTCGGCGCCGTAGTTGATGTGGAGTTGGTTGTTGGGCTTGGCCTCTCCGGTGGCCACTTTAGAAACGGTTTTATTTTCGGACAAGCCAAAGGAGATGGGCAAGCCAGTTTCTTGCGTGATGCGCGTCCGCAGCTCAGAGGCGTAGGTCCAGATGCCAAAAAAGCGGTCCATGCCGGTGAAGTCGATGTAGAATTCATCGATGGACATTTTTTCATAGACGGGCACCGCTTCTTTGATGACGTCGGTCACGAGCCTAGAAAACTTGCTGTAGGTTTGGGTATTGCCCTTGATGCAGATGGCTTCAGGGCAGCGCTCTTTGGCCATTTTCATGGACATACCGGAGTGCACGCCAAAGCGCCGGGCTTCATAGCTACAGGAGGCTACTACCCCTCTTTCGCTGGTGCCGCCAATGAGAATAGGTTTGTGGTTGAGGCGGCTATCTAAGAGGCGCTCACAAGAAACAAAAAAGGTGTCGAGGTCCATATGAACAATCGAACGACGCGTAGCCATAGGTACAGTCAGTTTAAAAGTGAAACAATAAAAGTTCGATTGGTTGGTGTCACAAAATTAAACACTTTGATGAATAATTCATCAATATTTTGCTTAATTTATAATCAAAAGTTATCAACAAATAAAAAAGTGCACCAAGACATACTGACATTGTGTCATTTTTGTAACTTGGAACATATTTTGCTAAACAGCAGCGAACACTTAATCTTCTAAACAATGAAACCAATTTATGTCGTATTGGCCGCTATCGGTGCCCTACTCCTCTTCCTCTTTTTAGGTTACTACAACCTCTACAACAACGCAGTTGGTCTCCAAGAAGGGCTCGACGAAAAATTCGCCAACGTCCAGTCGGCCTATCAGCGCAGAGCAGACCTCATTCCAAACTTGCTCGAAACCGTTAAAGGCGCTGCACAAAACGAAAAAGACATCCTCACGCAAGTAACCCAAGCGAGAGCCGGAATTGTAGGTGCCAAAACACCTCAAGACCTCGAAATCATGGGCCGCAAAATCAATACCGCCATCAATTTGGCGTATGAAGCGTATCCGCAAATCAGGTCAACTGAAAACTTCAGTCAGTTTCAAAACCAACTAGAAGGCACCGAAAACCGCATCAAAACAGAGCGCGATCGCTACAACGAGTCTGTCAAGGAATACAACACGCACATCCGCGGCTTCTTTGCGCGCTTCTTCTTGAACAGCGAAGAATTCCCAAGAAAAGAAGGATTTGCAGCTGCTGCTGGCACAGAAAACGCGCCAAAGGTCAAGTTTTAATGCTCAGCAATCTCGAACAACAACAGGTCTTGGCCAGCATTGCAGCAGCTGAGGCCACCACTAGTGGCGAACTGCGCGTGCACCTAGAGGCATCATGCCTCATAGACCCTGTGGCACGCGCCGTCGATTTATTTTACGAGCTCGGCATGCAAGCCACCGTTCAGCGCAACGGCGTCCTGATCTACGTGGCCTACGAAAGCAAAAACCTCGCTATCATCGGCGATCAAGGCATCAACAACTTAGTTCCAGCCGATTTTTGGGACAGCGTGCGCGATATCATGGTGTCGAACTTTAAAATAGGCCGCATATCCGAAGGGCTTTGCGCAGCTATTGCAGAGGCAGGTACTCAGCTCGCACAGTACTTTCCACCGCAGCAAAACGATCAAAACGAACTGCCCAATCAAATCAGTTTCGGATGAGCAAATACAGCTACTTATTACTGGCCCTGCTCGGATTCACCACATTATTTGCACAGGTGCCTGCAGCCCCCTCACCTGCTCGCTTTCTCAATAATTTCTCCAATACCGATATCCTCAGCGCCGAAGAGCAAGCTCAAATAGAGCAGCGCCTAGACCAATTCGAACAAGAGACCAGTAACGAAATCACGCTTGTCATTATAGATGACTTAAACGGAGATGAACCCTGGCATTTTGCCACCGAAATCGGCGAAGCTTGGGGAGTCGGAAAAGCAGACAAAGACAACGGTTTGGTGTTTTTGATCAAGCCCACCCAAGAAAATGGCGGCCGCCAAGTTTATTTAGCTGCAGGGCGCGGCTTAGAAGCGGCCATCACCGACCTCACTTGTCAGGACATCATTCAGCACGAGATACTCCCTCAGTTCAAGCAAAATCAATATGCCAGCGGCATCAATCAGGCGCTCGACGTCATGTTTGGCTTGGCCAAAGGCGAAATCAATGAAAAAAGCTACCGCAAGCAATTACACCAAAACGACTGGGTTAAAGGCCTCTTTGGCTTGCTTGCCATTTTATTTATCCTCTTTTTGATCATCAAGCGCGGTGGCGGCGGCGGCACAACCATGGGCGGCAGACGCGGCGGACCAGGCTTCTTTTACTTTGGAGGCGGTGGCTTTGGCGGCGGCGGTTTTGGAGGTGGCTCTTCTGGCGGTGGTGGTTTTGGCGGCTTTGGCGGCGGAAGCTTTGGCGGCGGAGGCTCTGGAGGCAGTTGGTAATTGAAATCCTATTGAACCCAAATTAAAAAAAGAAAGCATAAATTCGCAGAACTGATTTACCAAATATCGCCTATAAAATGACTACACAAATACCAAAATATCTATTCGCAATCTTTGTTTTTCTCCTTCAACACTATTCGTTTTCACAACAAATACAAACTATTGCCTTTTACAATGTAGAGAACCTTTTTGATACCATTGATGGCCCCAATGACGACGCCGAGTTTTTGCCTAGCGCAGAAAGCAAATGGGATGCGCCAAAGTATGAAGCCAAACTTGTGCACATACGTCAGGTAATGGCCGAATTGAACATGCCAATGGTGCTGGGTGTTTGTGAAATCGAAAACAAAGGAGTGCTCCAAGATGTCATCGGACAAGACAAGCGCTATGGCATTGTACACTACGAAAGCCCCGACGCACGCGGCATAGACGCAGCCATGCTTTACCGCAAAGACTTACTGCGCTTGAAAGCTTCCGGGAAAATTCGTTTTACACTGCCAGGCGATAGCATTCCAACATCCCGCGACATCGTTTGGGCCAAATACCAATACAAAAAAGAATACTTATACGTCATGGTCAATCACTGGCCGAGCCGCCGCGGTGGTGCCGATGAGAGCGCAGCCAGACGCCTCACCGCAGCACAATATGCCGCGCAGTTCATCGACTCGATTCAGCGCCGCGAACCAAATGCCAAAATCATCTTAATGGGGGATTTAAATGATCATCCACAAGATGCTGCACCACAACTCATTTCAAATAAATTAACGCCTCAAATCACCAAGGCAAGTGGTCAATTTGGCGGTTCTTATAACTACAAAAGTGAATGGGATGTACTCGACCATATTTTTGCGTCTGCCAATGCCCTCAATGGAAAAATACAGGTTCAAACAGGAAGCGGTAAAATACATGGCTTCCCTTATTTACTCACCGAATACAAAGGACAAACCGTTCCAAACAGAACCTACGCGGGTCCTAAATATTTAGGAGGTTACTCCGATCACTTGCCGGTGTCTATTCAAGTGATTTTACACCCTTAATCGAGCTTTGCCGCGGCAGTTCTCAAAGCCAATTTTTGCTTGTAGAGAAACTTCTTTTGCGTCGACTCGAAAGGTCTGTAAATAAAATACACTTCGTTGTTGTGCACCCTCACCTTCTCCACATACCTGAAGGCCAACTTTACTTTTTGCGTGATCAAGCCTGTTTGTAGGTCAATCAAGCCGACGTAAAAATGCCCTTCTTGTTCAAAAACCGCATAGATTTTACCCGTTTGACGGTCTTGTTGTAAGTTTCTTTGAAAACCCGTTTGCCTCGCTTGGTAATGATGAAAAATCGGTGTGGAACGAACAGCTGTGCCATCGCTTAAAAAAACGCGCAGCATATCTTTTGGGTAATCAAAAATATAAATGGTGTCTTGCACCAAAAACAGCGGTGCATAAACGGGCTCGTAATACAAAGACTGCGTAAAATACGAAGCGCCTACATAGATTTCAGCATCAATCCCGGTCTGATTTTCTAAATTTTTCGCCCAAAGCTTGGTACGTACATCGACCCATTTGTATTCCGAACGATACAACTCCATCATGAGGTCGTCTTGGATCTGCAAGAGGGTTTTGTAGGTAGAATCAAGTTGGTCTAAGCTTCCGTATTCAAAAGCTGGATAGATATCGCTGTAACTCGAGTAAAACAAGCGCGTCTGGCTGCTGTCTACAATAGGAACTAAGTATTTGAAAAAGTAATCTTTTGGGATATTCACCAAGGTGTAATTGCTGTCAATAGCTTCTAGACCAAAAACACTTTCGGCTGTCAAGACATGGATGTTCCCCCGAAAATCGCGCTTGAGTGCTTGCGTGCGCTCTGGTATGGCCAAAAGTGCAGCGGTGGATTGGTTTTTATAGACTTGAAGCTGCGCGTCTTTTTGTAGGTTTTTCTCGTAGGTCAGTAAAATGAGTGAGCCGTCTGCATCGAGTTCGAAGTCGGCAACGCTGTAGGTTTTGGAGGCATAGACGGTGTCGGGTTTGTTGGGCTTGAGCACAACTTCTCGCACCTCTTGCACGCGCTCGGTCTTGAGTTGAATGCGCAGCTGAACGGTATCGGCCGCTTCGAAATATGGAATTTTGCGTTTGCCCGGAATATAGAAGGGATGCGAAAAAAATAAAAAAGTGGTACTCAGTTTTTCGGTATCGACTTGTTTCAAAGACAACAACACGCCGCCGTTTTGCTTTGAAAGCCCGTATGCTAAGGTATCTTGGCCTGAAATGAGCCAGCATTGGACATTTGGAATGGAGTCGTTGGTCTGAAGGTCTGTGAACGAACAATTGAGTTCTTGGGCAAAGGCCCCGAAACCAAACAGGAAAAAGCAAATGAACCAGCGTTGTTGCATATGGCTAAGATGCAAACTTTGGTGGTTTTTCACAATTTTAGCAGACTTTCTGAATCCAGTGCATGGTGTCGGCAATTTCTCCGGACTTCACGCCATCGAGGTAAGCCTTGATTTTGAGGGAGATTTCACGGGTTTCGAGCGCTGGAAGCATGATTTTTTCGTCGCGGTAACCGATGAGTGCAATGGGCGCAATGGTAGCAGCAGTACCCGCACCAAATGCTTCTTGCAGTTTGCCTGATTTAGCCGCCTCGATGATTTCGGCAACTGTTACTTTGCGTTCTTCTACCGGAATGCCCCAATGACGGGCGAGTTCTAGGACTGTTTTTTTGGTCGTGCCACGCAAAATGGTGTCGGCGTCTTCGGTTGGTGTGATGATTTTGTTGTCCATGACAAAAACGATGTTCATGGTGCCAGACTCTTCGATGAAAGTATGGGTTTTGGCGTCTGTCCAGACTAATTGATGAAAGCCTTGTTGCTGAGCGAGTTTGGCTGGATACAAAGAGGCTCCGTAGTTGCCAGCGGCTTTTGCTCTGCCCACACCACCTTCTGCTGCACGCGTGTAGTGCTCTTCAATTTTGACGCGAACAGGCTCTGCGTAATAGGCGCCAACTGGAGAATTGATGATGACAAATTTGTAGGTGTCAGAAGGTTTGATGCCGACAAATTCGTCGGTGGCAAACATAAACGGACGGATATAAAGCGCGTAACCAGGTTTGTTGGTGACCCAGTCTGCGTCTGCGGCAACGAGTTGCTTCACGGCTTGTAAAAACAATTCTTCTGGAATTTCGGGCATGCACATGCGCGCTGCAGACTCTGCAAAACGTTGTGCGTTGAGCTCTGGTCTAAACAAAACGACTTCGTTGTCTTTGTTGCGGTAGGCTTTCATGCCTTCAAAGATGGACTGTCCATAATGGATGGCAGACATTGCTGGATGCATATCGATGGGCCCAAAAGGCAAAATTTCTCCTTGCTGCCATGCGCCATCGGCGTATTCCATCACAAACATGTGATCGGCAAAGATTTTTCCGAAAGGGAGGTTTTCCCAATCTACTATAGACAACTGACTGTTTGTGTTGTGCGTGACGGGGAACGTGAAGGAAACTCCTGACATAAGCGTGTTAATTGATGCGCGAATATACAGCTAAATCATGGAGCGTACAACTTATTGACCTTATTAAAAGCATTCCTTAACTTTGTATAATGCACGCCTACACACAAGCCCTTGAAATCCTCCAAAAGCATTGGGGCTTTGCTGCATTCAGGCCAAGTCAAGAACCCATCGTGCAGGCCGCGCTCGCTAGTCAAGATACATTGGCACTGCTTCCTACAGGCGGCGGCAAGTCTATTTGTTTTCAAGTACCTGGTTTGCAGCGAGAAGGGCTTTGTTTGGTCATTTCACCTCTTATTGCACTCATGCAAGATCAGGTCGAAAACCTCAATAAACGCGGCTTGCGTGCCAAAGCCTTAACGAGCGGGCTCACCTTCCGAGAAATTGACCACATCCTAGATAACGCCCGATTTGGCGGCCTCGATTTTTTATATACGTCTCCAGAACGCATCCAATCGAGCATCTTCATTGAGCGCTTCAGGCGCATGAAAATCTCCTTGTTGGTCGTCGACGAAGCGCATTGTATTTCCGAATGGGGCCATGACTTTCGGCCAGCCTTTCGTCAAATTGCTAAATTGCGCCAACTCCAACCCGAAGTTCCTATTTTAGCGCTCACCGCAACGGCCACCAAAGCTGTGCAGCAAGACATCTGCGTGCAATTGCAAATGCCCAAAGCGCAAGTACTCGAGGCCTCTTTTGCCCGAGACAATTTGCAGTATTTAGTGCGGCCCGCACACAACAAAATGCAAGAAATTCTCGCTATTTGCCAACGAGAAAAAGGCACGGGTATTGTGTATTGTCAGACCCGTCGCTCCGTCAAAGAAGTGGCGCGCGTCTTACTAGCCAATGGCTTGCGCTGCGGTATTTACCACGGCGGGCTCAGCGCCGAAGAGCGTAGCCAGATGCTGCGCGCTTGGCTCACCGATAAAAACCAAATCATGGTGGCCACCAACGCTTTTGGAATGGGTATAGACAAGCCCGACGTTCGGTTTGTACTGCATTACGAAGTACCTACTTCCCCCGAGGCTTATTTTCAAGAAGCTGGCCGAGGCGGTCGGGATGGTCAGCCTGCTTATGCACTGTTGCTCCACGCGCACAAAGATTTTGAGCAAATGCAGCAACAGCTCACCAAAAGCTTTCCGAGTGCAGACCGCGTTATTTTTGTGTACCGTGCCATATGCAACTACCTGAAAATAGCCATTGGTTCGGGCAAAGATGAGTCCTACCCTTTTGACATGAAAACGTTTTGTCGCACCTTTGAGCTACCCGAAGACGAAGTCTATTATGCGCTCAAAATTTTGGCGCAAAATGGCAATTTAACCCTAGACGAAGCCTTTTTTCAGCCAACGCGTCTACAGTTTATTGTCAGCAATGAAGTGCTCTACAACTTTCAGATCCAACACGAAGCCTTTTACACGCTCTGTGCTACGTTGGTGCGCAGCTATCCGGGTATCTTTGATCAAATGACACGCCTGCACGAAGACAAAATCATTCAAAGACTAAAAACCACGCCGCAGCGTTTTGAAGAGCAACTAGACTCCATGCAAAAAAACGGCATCATCGAACTGACTAAAAAAAGCAGCCTACCCCTGCTCTATTTTACAATGGAAAGACTCCCCGAGTCTTATCTTCAGCTCAAGCCCCAAATTTACCTCGAGCGCAAGCAGTCTGCCCAAAACAAATTAATGGCCATGCAGCGCTACTGCCAAGAACATACTTGTCGTGCCCAACAACTCATCACTTATTTTGGACAAACCATTGCCCCTTGTGGCCAGTGTGATGTCTGCGCACCGCGCACTTTAGACGAGAGCACACTTTTGGACTTTCTCCAAGAAGCGCGCAGCATTCAGGAGCTCGAAGCTCATTTTTTATGTGCCAAATCGGAGCTCGAGCCGCTCATCAGGCCTCATCTACTCACCGAAAAAATCAAATTCAAAGCGGGAAAATTTTACCTCTAAATCTCGCTCATGACCACCTCTTCTGTTCAAGAAGCGCCAAAACTTCAATGGCACTTCTTACTTGTTTTGCTGCCTTTTATCGTCGGTATCTATTTGGCCGATTACCGTAATTTAACGGATGGCGTGCTGCTTTTTTTTAAGTTTTTTACGGTCGGGATTTTTTTACTTCTCTTGCGTAAGCCATTGAGGCAATTCGGGCTCCTTTTTTCATTTATGGCACTTGGTTTTTGGCTTTTATATAGCAGACAAACGTTCTTTAGACAGCAGCAAGACATTCAATTCAATACTGCAATCGAAGGATATTTTATACCTGAATCCATTGAATACAAAACCAATCTTCAAAAAACAAAAGGGGAATTATATTTCAAAAGTGGCGCGCAAAAGAAGTCCATCCAACTGCAACTTTATCTCTATGCAACAAAGCCAATCTCTTTGCGCAAAGTTTACGCCCTGCGCTGTCAGCCAGAACTGCTCGCTAATGAGTGCTATCCGGGTGCTTTTGATCAATCGAGGTATTATGAATTACAAGGCTGTAGCCATCGGGCATTTGTGTATGCTTCCAATATCCAAGCCCTGGTAGGTACACGGCTACCTTCTGCTGACAACAATCTTCTGCGCATCAAAAGTCAACTTTCTCTATTGTTTACCCAGGCACTCAGCCCGCGTTCAGCGGCAATTGGCAGGGCGCTGATCTTGGGCGAGCGCGACGGCATTGACGCAAAATTGCGCACTTATTTTTTAGCAACGGGCTCGATGCATATTTTGGCGGTATCGGGCATGCATATTGGTTTATTGATCTTGGCGCTACTCAAAATTTTAGCGTTCTTCTCGCGCTGGGTGAGTCGCAAGCAAGCGTTGTTGCTGGTTTTGCTAATTGTTTGGTATTATGCAGTGCTAACGGGTTTGTCGGCATCGGTTTTGCGCAGTGTGTTTATGTTCAGTGTGTTGTTGTTGAGTCAGCTTTCTGGCCGGCAAATGAGTCAGCTCAACGCGCTCTTTTTCTCGGCTTTTTGCCTCTTGCTTTACGACCCGCGCTACTTGTTTGACCTCGGTTTTCAGTTGTCATATCTCGCTATGTTGGGTATTTACCTCTATTATGAACCCATTCGGGCTTTACTCCAATTCAGATGGACAGTCTTGACGCATCTCTGGGATGGAACGGCGCTCGGTTTGGCAGCCACGCTCACCACGCTACCACTGAGTTTGTATCATTTTCATTTGTATCCAAATTATGCGCAAATTGCCAATCTCTGCCTGATGAGTTTGTCGAGTTTGATTTTAGTAGTGGGCATGTTTTTTCCTTTTCTGCAGGCGCTTCCGTGGCTAGATCGCCTCAGTGCTTTTGTCTTGGAGACCTCCATACGCTGGATGCTTGATATCATGCGTTTTTTCAGTGAGGCACCAGGTGCATTGGCCAAAGGATTTGTACTGCCGTTTTGGTGGGTAGTGTTATTTTGGTTGGCGACTTATTATTTATTTTATGGTTTGCAAAGACAGCACAAATACGTAGCACAACTGGGCTTGCTCGGTAGTTTGCTGTTCATGGTTAATCTTCGGCAGCGCAAATTGCAGGAGCAACAAACCACTTTTTTTCAAAACGACCGAGTGCTTTTGCTCAGAGAAGGCTCCAAAGCTCTTGCATTCGGCCCCAAACCAGCAGCAAAATGTACGTTTTTATTGCCCACACTTGAAATTTATCACAATTGCAAAATCCAATATAAACAAGTTGAAAAAGGCAAGACACACATCAAATTAAAGCACCACGAGATCGAGATTTCTAATGAAGATGCGTATCAAATTGTGATCCGAGCGCAAAAGCAGACAGATAAAATAAGGGTCTATTGAACAAGAATTTTATCTTTGCTAAAATTTGACACCATGAAAATGCTCAGTCCGAAGGAAGTTCTTCAGGCGTTAGAAGCCCAAGAAAGCTGTTGCCTCATCGATATCCGCGAACCCTACGAATTATTGAACTGCAAAATAGATTGCCCGTCTGTACCGATGGCCACTTTTGCAGCGGCGTATCTCGATTACCAGCATTATGAGCAAGTCGTACTGATGTGTCAGTCTGGCAAACGCGCTGAAGCCCTCGCTAATTTTATGGAGACTGAATTTTCAGCCGCGAATATTTGTGTGTTGGCAGGTGGAATCAATGCCTGGATTGAGCAAAACGCACCTCAAATTACCTGTCAATAATGAGCGCACTTTACCAGCTTCTCGACTTCATTCTTCACATAGACAACTACCTCTTCTTGCTTATTCAAGATTATGGTATTTGGATTTACGCTATTTTATTTCTGATCATTTTTGTGGAAACAGGCTTGGTTTTTATGCCACTACTTCCCGGTGACTCACTGCTTTTTGCGGCGGGTTCGTTTTGCGCAGGCGTACAGATAGACAACGAACTGGCACAGCTCAATTTGTTTGTGGTGCTTGGCTTGCTGATTGTTGCTGCTATTTTAGGCGATGCACTGAACTTTTGGATTGGACAAAAATATGGTCGCAAGTTGGCGCAAATGAAGATCGGGCGCTATGCGCTACTCAAAGAAAAACACTTGCAACAAACCCAGGCGTTTTTTGAGAAACACGGTTCCAAAACGATTATCATTGCGCGCTTTGTGCCAATTGTACGCACGTTTGCACCTTTTACAGCGGGCTTAGCGAATATGCGCTACAGCATCTTTTTGAGATTCAATGTAATTGGCGGCGTGAGTTGGGTACTCGGTCTCACGCTTTTGGGTTACTTCTTTGGCAACCTCACGATTGTGCGCGAAAACTTCGAAACCGTCATTTTTGGCATCATCGGCTTGTCTTTGCTCCCGATGCTCATTGCTATAGTCAAGGAAAAAATGGCTAAGCGTTGAAACGCTGAAACTCATTTTGCAAGTACGAACGGCAAATTTCTGTCGGAAACTGCTCAATTTGAGCGGAGATTTCTAAAATTCTTGCCGCGAGGTCTGTAGCACTAGCTTGTGCATCTAATGTATTGGCTGCCATATTGATAACGCGCAACACTTCTTCCTTTGCTTGAATCAGCATCGCCCAGCCTTGCGGCGAAACAAATAGCTGTTGGGCAATGTTGTGTTCAAACTCTTCTCTGACGGTCTTGACCAGTAAACTTTGTTGGGTTCTGGCATTGTGGGTCACTTGTAGGGTGCGCAGCGTGAGGTTGGCTGGTGAAATGCGGTCAAGCAGTAAAATGCAGCGCTGATACGCTTCGAGCTTACTCGGAAGAAAATAATTTTGACGCTGCAAGGCGAGTTCGGTCTGGAGCTTCACGAGGCTGTGGTCGTGTTGGCGCTTGAGAAATAAATAAACGATTGTCACCATTGCCAAACTGACCAACAGAAACGAAATAACCACAAAAATGAGTTCCATACGTATTTTTTTGAGGCAAATATAGTGCTTTGCGCTATTTTTACTCCATGAATAATGTGTTACTCCCACTCATCCTGTTATTATATTTCGGGCTACTGCTCGCAATTGCCTATTTCAGCTCCAAAAATGCGAGCAGCCATAGTTTTTTTACCGGCGACAAAAAAAGCCCGTGGTATTTAGTCGCTTTTGGCATGATCGGCACCTCGCTTTCGGGCGTCACCTTTGTGTCTGTTCCGGGCGACGTCAGCACGGGTGCATGGCACTATTACCAGTTGGTGCTCGGCTTTTTTGCTGGCTATTTCGTAGTGGCTTTTGTACTCTTGCCGCTGTACTACAAATACCAATTGAGCTCAATTTATCGCTATCTTGAGCTGCGCCTCGGTTTGCGCGCCTATCAATGGGGAGCTGGTTATTTTATTCTTTCGCGCACACTCGGCGCAACGGTTCGGCTCTACCTAGTCATCAACGTTTTGCAACTTTTTGTTTTTGAACCCATTGGCCTCGCTTTTTGGCAATCCACGCTCTTGATCATCCTGATGATTTTAGCCTACACGCTCAAAGGCGGCGTCAAAACCATCGTCTGGACAGACACTCTTCAGACTTTCTTCATGTTATTGGCCTTGGTGGTTTGTATCTACACCCTCCAACAGCAAATGGATATTTCTTGGACTGAGCTCTGGGCAAACCTCAAAAACGAGCAACTCACCCAAGTTTGGTCTTGGAATCCGTCCAAAAGCGACTACTTCTGGAAGCATTTCATCGGCGGCGCGTTTATTACCATTGCCATGACCGGCCTCGACCAAGAAATGATGCAAAAGAACATCAGCGTCAAGACGCTCAAAGACGCCCAAAAAAACATGGTGGTTTTTAGCTTTACGCTGCTCATCGTCAATGCTTTATTTTTGCTACTCGGCAGCATCTTGAGTTATTTCGCCCTTCAAAACGGCCTCAATTTTGCCCCCGACGACCTCTTTCCTCAGGTTATTCAGCAATTCCTACCCACTGGCGTTTTCATCATTTTCACCATCGGACTTATTTCTGCTTTGTTCCCTTCGGTTGATGGCGCCATCACCGCACTAACGGCTTCTTTCTGTATCGACATCATTGGTTTTGAACGCAAAAACCTTCCCGAAACAGAGCGCATGCGCCTTAAAAAAATCGTTCATATTGGTTTTGCGGTGCTTTTTACGCTGTTGGTTTTCTTTTTCAAGTTTTACGACGACAAAAGCATCGTCAAGCTCATTTTCCTCATTGCAGGCTACACCTACGGCCCACTACTCGGGCTATTTGCATTTGGTATTTTGACCAAAAGAAATGCCCCCGCAGCACTCATTCCAATTATTGTAGTGCTCGCTCCACTTTGCTGTTACTTCTTGAGTAAAAATGCAGACCTCATTTGGAAGGGCTATCAATTCGGAAACGAAATGCTCTTGCTCAACGGAATGCTTACTTTTGTGCTGCTCTTTTTGAGTAGTTTTGCCTATCAACCCCAACCAGCCGATGAAACTCCTGTTGTCTGACAACCAATTGCATTTGCGCTTGGCCCCACTGACCCTCACGCGTCCGTTGGCAGAATTGCGCTGTGGTCTTTTCACCAATACCGAACGCTGGAAGCACTTGCTGCCCGGGGCGCAAATTGGGTATCAAACAGAAAGTTACCTGCAGGGTAAATACCGAAGCGCAGCAGGTATTTGGGTCAATGCACAAGTCATCGCCAATCAACAAATTGCAACGGCGGTAAGTCAGCTTGAGGCCGGACAGGCACTATACGTTAATCAGGTTTTGATAGCCCGCAACGAAGCAGAAAAGGAACGCATAGATATTGACCTTGAAGACCTCCTCCTATTGGAAAACCGCTGGGATCTCTACCTGAAAAACGACACCATCCTCAGACAAGACTTCAATTGGTACTGCGCGGGCAAAACTGCTGCTGCACTGAGCCAAAGCAACCGCCTCATTGGCCCAGCTGATCAGTTGTTTATAGAGGAAGGTGCGCGCGTAGAAGGCGCCATCTTGAACACCAACGAAGGCCCAATTTACATCGGTAAAAATGCAGAAGTCATGGAGGGAGCGCTGTTGCGTGGCCCTTTAGCGCTCTGCGAAGGCGCCGTTGTTAAAATGGGTGCCAAAATCTATGGCGCCACCACTATTGGCCCCGAATGCCGTGTGGGTGGAGAAGTGAGCAACAGTATTTTTCAGGGTTATTCGAACAAAGGGCACGATGGTTTTCTGGGCAACGCGCTCATTGGCGAATGGTGCAATTTAGGCGCAGACACCAACTGCTCTAATCTCAAAAACAACTACGGAAAGGTCAGTACGTATTCTTACGAGGCGCAAGACCAAATCAAGACCGACCAACTCTTTATGGGGCTCACTATGGGCGACCACAGCAAGTCGGCAATCAATGTACAGTTCAACACTGCAAGTGTAGTTGGCGTTTGCAGCAACGTTTTCTGTAGTCATTTTCCAGAGAAACACATCGCTTCTTTTGAATGGGTCTCAGATGCGTCCAGTGAAAAATACCGCCTAGACAAAGCGATTGAAGCTGCAACTGCCATGATGGCTAGAAGAAAAGTAGCATTTAGCCCAGAAGAGCGTCAAATCTTTGAATTCTTGGCAAACAACTGACTTTTTTGCAGCGTTTCTGCCTTTGGCATGCATCTTGACACCCCACCCGCCTGAAACAATTCTATTATGAGCAATCTCTTTGATCAAGGTTTTTTTGAAGTCTCTGGCTATGACGCCGATGCTGAGTTTATTCCACTCATTACAGCAGAGGAAGAAGAGCACATGAACAAACAAGAATACCCTGAAGAACTCCCTATACTTCCTTTGCGCAACAACGTGCTCTTTCCAGGCGTCGTCATCCCGATTACGGTGGGCCGAGACAAAAGCATCAAACTGATCCAAGAAGCCAACAAAGGCAGTAAAATTATCGGGGTGGTTTCTCAAAAAAACCAAGATGTCGAAGCGCCTCAGTTTGCCGATTTACACCAGGTGGGAACGGTTGCTCAAATCATTCGCTTACTCAAGATGCCCGATGGCAGTTCAACTGTCATTATTCAAGGCAAGCGCCGCTTTGAAATGCTGCAGGCCACCCAAACAGAACCTTACATGAAAGCCAAAGTTCGGGTCCTGACCGAGCAACCTATCGACAGCGCTAACAAAGAGCTCGAGGTCATGTTCAATACCATCAAAGACCTCGCGCTTCAGATCATTCGCGAAAGCCCAAATATTCCTTCCGAAGCGCAGTTTGCTATTGGCAATATCGATAGCCCAAGCTTTTTGGTCAATTTCATTTCCTCCAACATGAACGCAGATGTGGCTAAAAAACAAGCCATGCTCGAAGAAATGGACATCAAAAAGCGCGTCATGATGGTCCTTGAACACCTCACCGCCGAAATTCAGGTACTCGAAATGCGCAACGAGATCCAAAACAAAGTCCGCAAAGACCTCGACAAACAACAGCGCGAGTACTTTTTGCACCAGCAAATGCGCACCATTCAAGACGAGCTCGGCGACAACCCGCAAATCCAAGACGCCCGCGAGCTCGAAAAAAGAGCCCAAGGCAAAAAATGGGATGCGCGCATCGCCAAACTTTTCGGCAAAGAGCTCGAAAAACTCCAGCGCATGAATCCGCAAGGAGCCGAATACACCGTTCAACTCAACTACCTAGACCTCTTGCTCGAACTCCCTTGGAATGTCTACAGCAAAGACAAACTCGACCTCAATATCGCCAAGCGCGTGCTCGAGCGCGATCATTTTGGTTTGGAAAAGGTCAAGGAGCGCATTTTAGAATATTTAGCCGTGCTCAAACTCAAAGGCAACATGAAAGCGCCAATTTTATGTTTTTACGGACCTCCGGGTGTGGGTAAAACATCATTAGGTAAATCTATTGCCGAAGCATTGGGTCGCAAATATGTCCGGATGTCGCTGGGCGGGCTCCACGACGAAGCCGAAATCCGCGGGCACCGCAAAACCTATATTGGTGCCATGCCAGGCCGCATCATGCAAAACCTCAAGAAAACTGAAACGGCCAACCCCGTTTTTGTTCTAGACGAGATAGACAAACTCGGCCGCAGCAACCACGGCGACCCCTCTTCTGCCCTGCTCGAGGTCCTCGATCCCGAACAAAACGGCAACTTCTACGACAACTACGTCGAAACCGAATTCGATTTATCCAAAGTCTTATTTATCGCAACGGCCAATAACCTCCAAAGCATCCAAGGCCCCTTGATAGACCGCATGGAAATCATTGAAGTCAATGGCTATACCCTCGAGGAAAAAATCGAAATCGCCAAAAGGCACTTGCTGCCCAAGCAAATTGCCGCCCATGGCATTCACAAAAACGATATTTCCATCGATAAAAAATTGTGGCAACAAATTATTGAGTCCTACACGTTTGAATCTGGCGTGCGCGGCCTCGACAAAATGGTAGCCAAAGTGGTGCGCAACCGCGCGCGTCAAATTGCCATGGAAGAAACTTTTGAAGCCAAACTCACCAGTGCAGACCTCTTTACCTTTTTAGGAGCGGGCCGCATGCGCACCAAATACGACAACAACGATGTCGCTGGCGTTGTTACGGGCCTTGCCTGGACAGCTGCAGGTGGCGACATCCTCTTTATCGAAAGCCTCATTTCAGAAGGAAACGGCAAACTGAACCTCACAGGAAATTTAGGCGACGTCATGAAAGAATCTGCCGTGATAGCCCTCGAATACCTCAAAAGTCACCACGAATTACTAGCGCTTGAACCGAAGATTTTTGGTGCCTACAACGTACATATTCACGTGCCAGAAGGCGCGACGCCCAAAGATGGCCCGAGTGCTGGCGTCACGATGCTCACCGCATTGGCTTCGTTGTTTACCCAACGTAAAGTCAAGAAAAACCTCGCCATGACCGGCGAAATCACCCTTCGTGGCGACGTCTTGCCTGTTGGCGGCATCAAAGAAAAGATTTTAGCAGCCAAAAGAGCGGGCATCAAAGAGATCATCTTGTGTGCCAAAAACAAACAAGATGTCGATGAAATTGCCGCTGACTACCTCAAGGGGCTCACGATTCATTACGTTGATAAAATGGCTGAAGTCTTGCAATTGGCTTTACTACAAGAAAAAGTCAGTGCACCTAAGAAACTGGTCGTCCCTGAGCAAAAGTAATGTCGGCGCAGTACAGTCATTTGGTGGTTTACGATGGTGTTTGTATGCTCTGCAATCGACTCATTCAGCACCTCCTTACCAAAGACAAGCGCCAAATACTGACCTTCAGCACTTTTCAGGGTTTACCAGCCGGTATAAACAAAAGCGGAGTCAAGTTTGGATTTGCAGATAGCGTTTCTTACCTGAGAAATGAAAAGTGGTGGCAACAAAGCAGTGCGGTACTCATGATTTATAAAGATGTTTTCGGGCCTTGGCATTGGTCTCAATTGGCCTGGATTTTTCCGCTCTTTTTGAGAGATTTCATTTACGGTATCATTGCCAAAAACAGGTACAATTGGTTTGGTAAATACGCGCATTGTGTGCTCCCTACACCTGCGCAGCAAGACCGCTTTATTGGCTAATATTTTGTAAATTGGAGGCATAAATTACTGCTCATGTCTCAAAAATTAGCTTTTTTAGCTTTTTTCATACTCCTCTTTTTGACCACCACGCTTGCGCAGCAAATGCCCAAGCCATCTAGTGTAGAGATCACTGGCTTGCCGCAATGGGCACAGCTCATGTATGCCGAGCAGGCCAATGTTTTTGAGGTGCAAAGTGCGTATCAAACTTATTACCGCACACATCCTTTTGTCAAGAGTTATCACACGCAATACTACAAGCGTTGGATCCGCCAAAACCAATATTTTGTCAATGATGCAGGTTTTATACAAGCGCCAACGCAGGAAGAATTGAAGCTCTCCAATCAAGCTTATCTCAAAAAGCAAAAGCAGCAGCAAAAAACCTCCAACTGGACCATCGTTGGCCCCATCACCAATTACCAAGAAGGCCTTGCGCAAGGTTCTGGCCAAACCAATATCTATAGCGTTGATCAATGTGCGGGCCAACCTGGTACTTGCTACTGCGGCACAGAACCTGGCGAAGTATACAAAAGTACCGACGGCGGGCTCAATTGGCAACTCGTTTCCAAAACCATTGATTTTGGTTCTGGTGTAACGGCAGTCGAGGTGCATCCCAATAACCCCAATTTCATTTTGGCGGGCGGCAACAACAGTATTTTTCTCAGTACCAACGGGGCCCAAACTTGGGTCAATACCTTGCCGAGTTCTGGTCTGAATGTCAATGAAATCTATATTTTACCCAATGACCCTAATATTGTGTTGGCCGCAACCGACAAAGGCTTGTACCGCAGCACAGACGCTGCCCAAACCTGGACGCAACTCTACACCCAAAAAACGTACGACATCAAACAAAAGCCTGGTAGTACCCAAACGCTTTATTTGCTCAAAAACAATCCGGGTCTGATCCGCTGTGAGTTTTTTGTTTCTTCAGATGCGGGGCTTACCTGGGCCCTACAAGATGCCGGTTGGTACAGCTCCACAGACCCTGCGCGCGTCGATGGCGGTGGCCGTTTGGCGGTGAGTGCAGCCGATCCAGAACGCGTTTACGCCTACCTCATTGGCGAATCTAAGCCCAATGACGTAGGTTATATTGGTTTGTACCGCAGCAACAATAGTGGCCAAAACTGGACCTTGCCAAACGGACCTGTTGGCGGCCCCTACACCACAACTCATCCGAATTTGGCACAAGGCACGCCTACCTGGAACTACCACCAAGGCTTTTACAATTGTGCACTTCTGGCCAACCCAACCAACGCCGACGAAGTCTTGATCGGCGGCCTGAACCTCTACCGCAGCACCGATGGCGCCGCCACTTTTGCGTCTGTTTCTGGTTATGTGGGCGGCCCACTAGGCTTACACGTAGACAACCAAGACTTCAGGGTCGTGGGCAACCACACCTGGATCACCACCGATGGCGGCATCTACCACAGCACCGATTTTGTGAACACACAACCCGACTTTTACATGTCTGGCGTTCATGGCTCCGATTACTGGGGTTTTGACAACGGTTGGAACGAAGATGTTTTGGTCGGCGGTTTGTATCACAACGGCAATTTGGCCTACCATGAAAACTACGGCGCAGGTAACTTTTTGGAATTGGGCGGCGGAGAAGCACCAACGGGTTATGTCAACCCTGGCGACAACAAACTCACTTATTATTCCGATGTCGACGGCAAGCGCATTCCAGCTACTTTAGACGGCGCCATCCAAAACGCATCTTTTGGCATAGACCCCAATGAAAGCTATTGGGCAGCAGAGTCTACAGAGCTCGTGTTTCACCCGAACTGCTACGCAATCGCCTACACAGGCAAAGCAAATCAATTGTATCGCAGCAACGACAAAGGCGCGTCTTTTGAGCTGGTTCAAACCTTCGGATCCAACCCCAATGAGCGCATTAATTATATAGAAATCGCCTCAGACAACCCGCAAATCATTTACCTCAATCAAAAAGCGGCGGGCGGCAGCACGGGCAAACTCTGGAAAACGACAGATAGCGGCCTCACCTGGACACAAGTCAGTATTCCTGCTGGCAATTCGAGCCGCATGCTATTGGCGCTCAACCCCGCCAATGCACAAGAGCTTTGGTTGGCGTATCCGAGCGGTGCCAATGGTTTCAAGGTTTTCAAGACCACAAACGGAGGTGCCAATTGGCAGAACCTCACGAGTAGCTTACTCAACAATGAATCTGTGCAGTCTTTGGTACATATTGCAGGCACCGACGGCGGCATATATGTGGCCACCAACTACGCCGTTTATTACCGCAACAACACCAGTGATTTTGTTTTGGAAAACAACGGCTTGCCCCTCTTTACCAATGGCAATATCCTCAAGCCTTTTTACCGCGACCAAAAAATCCGTTTGGCTACTTACGGAAAAGGTATTTATGAAAGCAAATTAGTCGAAAACCCAAGTGAGGTCATTGCCCGCATTACCGTAGACAAACTATCGCAAACAGCTGTCTGCCTCATCGATTCCTTTTATTTCGACGACTACTCCTTCTTAAGTCATCAGGGCTCTACTTGGCAATGGACTTTTCCTAGTGGCAGCCCGAGCACTTCTACTTTGCGCAATCCAACGGTATATTTTCAAAGCCCTGGGCAGCACCTCGCTATTTTGCAAGTCACGGATGGCACTGGTCTTACCGATACCGATTCGCTTTACGTGGAGCTATCCTTGTTTGCTTTTCAGCCAGGCATTCAAGAAGATTTTCAGCAGCAGTTTTTACCCAATGGCTGGAGTGTCAAAGACCACAACGGCAACGGCACCTGGACCCTCTCTACGAGCGCTGGTGGGTTTGGTAACTCGAGCCAAGCCACTGTTTTCAATAACTACGACATCGATTCACAAGGAAGTTTCGACGACCTCATTATGCCAATTGAAACGAGTTACTTGAGCTCACAGCCTTATTTATTTTTTGATGTTGCTTATGCGCGCTGGGGCAGCGGCTACAGCGATTCGCTGCAAGTTGTGGTGTCTACAGACTGCTTTGAAACGGAGCAAGTCTTGTATTTCAAAGGAGGAGAAATCTTGGCTACGTCACCCGATAACCAAAGCTTTTTCACCCCCACAAACGACCAATGGCGCAAAGATTCTGTCGATCTGAGCAGCTATGCCAATCAAGGAAATGTGCAAATTGCATTTAGAAATATTGGCGGCTGGGGCAACTGCATCTACCTAGACAATATCAATATCGGCTCTATGGCTTCGCTTGCACAAGTCCAGCCGCTCAAGCGCAGTGTTTATCCGAATCCGGCGTGCCCAGGTGCTATACTTCATATGAATGGCAGCCCAGCAGATTTTGCACGCTTAATTGATCAAAAGGGTAAGGAAGTGGCCAGGTGGATGGCTGGAGCTGAAGTCAAACTCGATGCCAATCTGAAAGCTGGTGTCTATTTATTGCAATTACACAGCACGCAATTGATCAGTAATCACCAAATCGTGGTCATTGAATAAAGAAACACGCATCAACGCGCGATTGATTGCCCCAAACATTTCGTGGATTTGGCATAATTTATGATATTTGCACAGAAAATTTTATATATGCGCTTTTTACTCGTTTTCGTTTTAAGTCTGTTCAGTATCAATGCCATGGCGCAAGATGCAAAAGCACAGGGAATCCTCGATAAATTATCGACCAAAATGAAGGGCATGAAATCCTTCTACATCGAATTCAATGCCAGTGTCAAAAACAGCACGACCGGCACCAACGAAAACGAAATTGGCAAAGGATGGGTTAAAGGCAATAAATTCTATGCTTCTTACGGAGACAACACCATGATCTGCAACGGTGTCAAAACCTGGACTATCGTCAAAGACGAGCGCTCAGTTTATGAATCCGATGCGAGTGCCGACGACGAAGAATCAATCAATCCGAAGCGCCTCATGACCATCTGGGAAACCGGCTTCAAAAACAAATACGACCACGAAGACAAACTCAACGGAGAAGCTGTTCACGTGATCAACCTCTACCCTAAAGTTCCTTCCAAAGCGGAGTACCACACCATTATTTTGTACATCTCCAAAACGGGCAACGAACTCTTGAAAGCGAGCATGAAAGCCAAAGACGGCACCACCATGACTTACGTAGTCACGAAGTTTACGGCCAATCCGGATATCGACGACACTAAATTTGTCTTCGATAAAAAGAAATATCCTGGCTACCCAGTAATTAAGGATTAATTAACGCTTCAATAAGCGATCCATCTCGCGTTTGTCGTCTTTTTCTTTGAGGTCTTGGCGTTTGTCGTGGAGTTTTTTACCAGTTGCGCAAGCGATTTCTAGCTTCACCCACCCTTTATCTGATAAAAACATCTTGATTGGCACGAGCGTATGCCCTTTGATTTTCAAGAACTTTTCAATGCGAACAATTTCTTTGCGCTGTAAAAGCAATTTGCGGTCTGCTCTTGGCTTGTGATTGTAAAAAGAACCGTTTTCGTAGGCGGTGATGTGCATATTGCGCAACCAGACCTCCCCTTTTTCATATAAGCCGTAAGCTTCTAGAATACTGGCTTTTCCGTTTCGGATGCTCTTGATTTCGGTGCCGGTGAGCACCATACCCGCCTCAAAAACTTCATCGAGGTGAAATTCAAAACGCGCGCGTTTGTTACGGATATTGAGTTCCTTGTTGGCCATGTGTGCAAAGTTACTAATTTTAACCCATGCAAATTCCGTCGGTTTATTTAGAACAAGCTGTAGACCAACTTGGCAGTTTACCGGGCGTGGGTCGCCGAACGGCACTGCGCCTCGCTTTGGACTTACTCAAGCGCAGTGACATCGAAATCGAAGACTTTGTATCGGCACTCAGCGCGCTCAAAGACAAGGTATTGCGCTGTACTTCTTGCGGCAACATCACCGACACGCCTATTTGTGGGATTTGTAGCAACCCTAGGCGAGACGCCACAATTATTTGTGTTGTTGAAGACATCAGAGATGTGATGGCCATAGAATCCACAAGTACATTCAACGGCTTGTATCATGTATTAGGCGGACTCATTTCACCGATGGATGGCATTGGGCCGCAAGACTTAAATATTTTGAGTTTGCCAGTGCGCATCGAGAAAGACCAGCCCAAAGAAATCATTTTAGCACTGAGCCCCACAATGGAAGGCGACACCACCAACTTTTATATTTACAAAAAGATCAAGTCGTTTGATTTATTGATCACGCGCATTTCGAGAGGTATTGCGGTGGGTTCTGAATTGCAATATGCAGATGAGCTTACGTTAGGGCGTAGCTTGCAGCAGCGTCAGGTCTTTGATTTCGGACAGTAAATAGGATCAATCTACTTTAAAGACGCGCGTTTTCTTTTTGAGATAGCGCATACCGTAACCAAATACAACGATGAAAAGCGCCATGCCGATTAAAGCATTTTGGTTTTGCTTGAGCCCTCCGAGGATATAAGTTTGAAATAACAAAAGAACAAAGGCGGTGGTCATGGAAGCTGCCCAGCCAGAATATTCGTTTTCGAGGACTACTTTGATGGAAAACGGCTGTGGGTTGGCTTTGTATTTCCAAAAGGCTGGCAACAAGAGCGGGGTTTGTTTTCTCCAGTCGAGGTAGTCTTGACCAAACTTGCGCGTCAAGAACTGTTCTTCTGCATAAATAATGAGGCGGTAGTACGCTACAAATAAGATCAAAAATACGGGCACAAGCCAGTCGATGCCGGTAAACACCGCCCAACCGATATAAGTGGTGATGTTCCCTAAATACAAAGGGTGGCGCACCATGGAGTAAATACCAGTAGAATTGAGGGCTTCGGCAACTTGTTCGTCGCGGTTGCGCCCAGAGGTGTGTGCAGCGCGTTTTCCTACTGCGAGCGCGCGAATGACATGGCCGAGCACCACCAAGCCAATTGCCAAGTTTGTATAGTTTGGATTGAGCCAATTATACGGCATTGGAAAAAAATGCATCAGGATAAATGCGACTAGAAAAAAGAGTACCGGAATTTGTCCGCGGTACTTAAAAAACTGATTTCCTAGCTTTTCCAATTGATTTTGAGTTGACATTGGCGAAATTTTTGTAGATTTAAAGAATGCCAAAGTTAACAATAAATCTTGGGGTCCATGAAAGAAAAATACAAGCTTGAGTTTCTGCTCAAAACCTCACCACGCGTACTAGACAAGCTCATTAGTACCCCAGATGGCCTTGGCGATTGGTTTGCCGACGACGTCAGAGTCAACGACGACATCTACACCTTTGAATGGGATGGCAACGCCGAACACGCGCGTCTGGTGCAGCTCAAAATGAACTCCAAAATCCGCTTTCAGTGGCTAGAAGACGAGCAAGATGGCTTAGATACCTACTTTGAACTCGCCTATATCGTCGACCCAATGACCAATTCCGTCATTTTACACATTACCGATTTTGCCACAGCTGCAGACCAAGAAAGCAGCGCAGCACTTTGGCAGCAAGCCATCAGCGACCTCAAGCGCATTATCGGCGCCTAAACACACAGCTCGTTTTGCCGAATAGGTTCGGCTTTATTGCTTAAATTTGCCCAAACTACGCGCTTGAAACGACTCGTTCAGTTTAGCCTTAAGTCTTTCACCGGACCCTTCATCGTGACGC